>JBLHWZ010000090.1:0-18018 GCA_047629415.1 Bradymonadia bacterium
CGCAATGCGCCGAGAACTTCGAGTTGGCCTCGAAGAGCAGCGCATTACAACAGATGCAATGGTAGCTGCCGTCGTCAAATGTGTCCCAGTACTTGCCGGTGAAAGGCCGTTCGGTTCCACCTTCTCTCGCGACTCGGAACGAGTCCGCGTCGAGACGCTGAGACCACTCGGCCAGGGTGATTTTCTTCGGGTCTTCTGCTGCCATATATCCTCCTGGGGGCCAGCAAGAGTAAGGCGAAACGGCCCATCCGCAAGCCCGGGACGGCGCAGGCGGGTCAAACTGTCCCCACGACCGAGGGGTCTTCCTGGATGACGCGTCCGAGCAGAGCTCCAGTCGTAGCCATTCCGTAGATGATGGGCCCGGTCGCGGCGAAGATTGCGATGAACTCGCCGGTTCCCGGAAGTTGGCTCAAACCTGCGTGAGCTAGGCATCCGAGAATCGTTGCAAAGCCGCCGATGAAGCCTGCGAGAAGAACCTGTGTAGGTTTCCTTGTCAGCAAACCAAACGCAGCAGGAAGGTCCCAGAAGGACCACCCGTTTCCGCGAATCGTCGCGATGCTGAACCCGAATGGCCACCAAACGAGCAGTACGATGAGTCCAAGCAACTTGTTGCCGCTGACCATGAAGTCGCCCAGCACCCACAGCGTGATCGTCCAATAGACCATGAGGCTCACGCCAGAGACCGCCCAGTCACGGCCGATCTCGCCCCAGCGGGGTCCAAAGTCCGGCTCGTCGCTCCCGTTCGCGGTGCCGCTCAGGCACGAGGACGCGAATCGGAGCAGCCCGTGCAACCAGATCATCCAGAGAAACGCCAACAGGATGAGCCCAATAAGGAAGGGCGTGTACGCAGCGATCGGGAACATCAGCGTGAGGATAAGCGCTGAGCCCATGAGACTCGCGAACCACTTGAATCCAACTCCGCGGAACGGCACGAGCAGCGCGTCCAAGATTGTAGCGGACTGCTCCGGGGCTCTCATCGGCGCCATTTTTGTTACACTGTGCGTCATCGTCTTTTCCGTCTCTTGCTGCGTTGGGGAGTGTTCCACTGCATAAATAAACAGCAAGGTACGTGCCAATGCCTATCCAGCGTGTTTCTAGGCCCAATCCGCTCATTTGCGGACGGGGCCATCAAATTAGGGTATGTAGTACACCAGACTAAGTTGCCTCCTGTACCTTTATGCAAAGTCACCAGCTGCTTGGCGGAGCGCTTGCCGCCCTTCGAACCGACCCATCGGCCACCGTAGCGCCGAGAATTCGCGAGAGCCTGGGCTCGAGGGTGGACCTCGCCGGACTCCATCAAGGGACCGTGACCGCTTTCTGCGAGGCGATGGAAGAGTTCGCTCGAGCCGTCATCCTCTTCGGTATCCCCGCGATCTTTGGCAGCGCATTCGTCGAGCGGTTGGGCGATATCCTGTTTGGTCACGACCCCCTCCTCACCTTGCTTTGTCCGCAGCCGCCGAATCGCCGCATTCTCCTGTCGGGCGAGCGAGGAACCGGCAAGGAGTCCCTCGCCCATATCCTTGGCATCGGGCTCGGCGCCCTCTCCGGGGGACGCCCACTGTTAGCCGTGAATGCCGCGGCGCTCCCTGAGACCCTGCTTGAGTCCACTCTATTTGGCCACGTGAAAGGTGCGTTCACTGGTGCCACAGCGACCCACGTTGGCCTCATCGACCAGCTTCACCAGGGCGGCGTGCTCTTCTTCGACGAGGCGGCGGAAGCTTCGCCCGCGCTGCAGGCAAAGCTGCTCCGCGTCTTTCAGACCGGCGAGTACACGCCAGTAGGAGCGCCCGGTCGCATGCGGAGAGCCGACTTCCACGTCATCGGCGCGACAAACGTGCCGCTGGATCAGATCCAGGCGGGCCATCATATGCGCGCCGACCTCTACGACCGCCTGGCCGCCCCAGTGATCGTAGTTCCCCCTCTTCGCGAGCTTCTCACTGAGCCGGCGCGTGCACGCGCCATCCTGCAGTCCGTCGCGCTTCGCGTGATTCGCGAACTTTCGGCCGAGGGCCGAGGCTCCCAACCCGCGCCCACCATCAAGCGGAAAGGCGACTCCAGAGCCATCGATTTTGAGCTATGGGCGACTCCACGCGCGGCACGAATCGCGCGTACAATTGAAGAGCGCACCCGCGGCTATCATTGGCCAGGAAACCTGCGGGAGGCGGCCCAGCTGATTCGTCAGAGCCTCTTTCTTGGCTCAAGCGCCATCTCTGTTTCCCAACGACCGCAGCCGCAACAATCCGCCGAGAACCCAAACGAGATCACGCTCCGCGTGCCGAGGGCTGCGACACTCAAGGCACAACTAGAGGCAGCCGAACGGGAGCTCTACCAACGTGCCGCTGTTCAGTGTGCATCCATCAACGAGGTCGCAAACGAGCTCGGTATTGCTCGGCAGACCGCGTCACGCCGGATGGAACAGTTGGGGATCGAGTCTCCCCGGGCGCGCAAGAAGCCCGCTCGATTGCGAGCCTCCGAGGATGCGAAATCAGCTAGCAAACCGAGTGCGCCAGCACCAAGTCCGGTACCCGACAGTTCGCATCGCCCCCACCAGAACCAGTCCGTTGACGTGTTCTCAGCATTCACACAGTGCCGAATCGATCGCACACTCGCGACGGTTCTCGGTGGCCATAGGACTCCGTCTTCAGCCGACATGGTTGCCACCGTCGAGAACCACGTGGCCCACCTTCTCGCGAGCGTTGAGGAGCATCGCTTCATTGATCCAACCCTCGCCCAAGGGCTTTCTGCATCGCTGATCGCTCTCGCACAGGACGTCGAAGGCAGCCAAAGCGAAGCCCATCTGCGGTTGGTCGCCGCTGCGGTCCACTACTTCGCCGAGGTGGAAGACGAAGACCACGACCTCCACTCAGCCATCGGCCTTGATGACGACATCCGCGTCATGAACGAGGTCGCTCATCTCCTCGGACGGGACGATCTCGTGATCGAAATCGACATCTGACGATGAATCGACTGCTTAAGGTCCTTTTGCCGGATAGCCGTGACTCGCCTCGTCGATGAACTCGAGATCGATCTCTCCCGATTTGGTGCCGCTGAGCGAGAAGACCGTCCAGAACTCGTCATCTGCCGTGAGCTCATGTGTAACGTCTCGACGAGGTCCTCATCGAGGTAGAGACGATAGGTCGCTGTTTGGCGTGCTTCGCCAGCCATACTGCGAACAATGACCCCGGCGACTTACTCCACTCCTGGCTCCATCGACGCGATGTTGATGTTCTCGGGCCCAAACCCGTTGGTATCGTCAATGTCCAATCCGGGAGCATCATCGCCGCCAGGCACTCCCCAGTTTGCCGAGGTTTTTCCGTGATAGCAGTCGCCCGGATTGCTTATCCAAATGGCCACTCCTTCATAGCGGAGCAGGTGGCCGTCTAGATCGGAGGCCTCTCCCAAAGTGAGCTCACCATGGAGCGAGATCGGCGCGAACGGCGGCGTATCGAGTGAGCCCTGGCCATCCAATGGAATGATGAGCTCGTCGCCTGCATCGGTGAAGACTGAGATGCTGTCGGCATAGCTGTTGTCACGAGCGGGCTCGAAGCCAATCTGGAATTCCGTGCTGGAGCCGAGTTCAAAAGTGTCGAAGGCGAATCGACGTAGAAGGTGTCAGAATCCAAGGCGACGTCGGTGACACTGACAGCAGCGTCTCCGCAAGACGAGAGCGTGACCGATGCGACGGAGAATGAGCCGACCTCGACGCGCCCGAAATCCACTCCCTCTTGGTCAGCCTCGATACAAGACTCGGGTGCCTCAGCGCACTCCGCCTGCGCGGGGGGCACGACCCAGTCGAACTCGCGCCGCGCGGCGGAGCGGGGCGGCGGCACGTGAGGTTGGCCGTGCCTCGCTCGCGCAACGGAAGAGCACCAACGCCGATAACGACGACGTATCGCGACCCAGGAGAGCCATGGCACGTAAGAAGAGGACCCACACCAAAATCGACTATTCGAACGGCGTGTACTTCGTCACATTCATCACCAAACATCGAAAGCGCTCACTGGGAGATAGTCACGATGGCGTGTTCCACCCGACGCCGCCCGGACGACTGGTAGACAAGTGTGGGCCGACGTCTCGGAGCTATCTCTGGTCGACGTCCACGCATCCCAGCTAATGCCGAACGTCAGTAGTACGCGGCCATTTGGAAATAGACGCTGTTTGGCAGGTTGCCGAATTCCGACCTGGCCTGCGGGAGCAAGCCGGACGTGTTAGGCGCCGCCCCGATGGGGATGTAGCCACCGATTCCCAGCTCTACGTCCTGCATCGGTGTCCACATCATAGACGGCGCGAGTACGGCGCTCGGGTCGAGTAAGTTCACCAGCCCCAAAAGGCTAAACGAGATCGGTTCGACCGGGCGATATCCCCAGAGTATCCCTGCGTAGGCGGTGCCGAGCAGCTGAATCTCGCCGCGTTCGTACTCGGGCGACTCGATCGCGCTCTGCACGTATTCATCAGAATCGCCGGCGCCGGCTCCGTTGAAGTGAAGCTCGCCCGAGACGTTCCACTTGCTGCGAAAATGGTCCACTCCCAGTGTCGCGCGCGGCAGTGGAGCGGTGTCGCGCTCATCGAAGGCAAGTGGCACCGGTTGATGCACATCGAGGCGGAGCGAGACCGTATCGAGGTCGCGCGCAAATCCGCCGCCGACCCCCAGCGCATCCCAATGCTTGGCAGCGTAGACATAGACGTCGCTGCGGTCGAGGTAGACCGTCGCCCGAACACCGCCGCTGACGTCTTCTGCTGCGCCACGGTCGACAATGACGAACTCGAGCTCAGTCGAGTCGGAAACGCCGGCGAGTGCCCGAACTGCGTCAACACCCGGCTTTTCTGTTGTGTCCAACTCGAACTGCGCGAACCTCGACCAGAGATCAGTGGAGGGCAGCATCAGCGCGTTGCCCCACGTGATCGCCTGTCGCCCTATGTAGAGGTCGACCCGGTTCAGATAGAGCCTTGCAGCCAAGCGGTCGATATCGTGCGCGAGCAGCAAGCTCTCGTCTGACACAATGTTTGTTGAGAGGTCGACTGTGCGGACCGGCTCAGCTGTCGCGCCGAGCCCGAGTTGCGCCGCGAGTCCGCTGGTCTGTGGCGTCCGCCAAGAGAGTCGCTGGTGAATGTCGAGGGTCACCCGCTCTCCTATGGACGAGGTCCACTCCAGTCGAACAACGCCAACCGACTGACCCGATGTCGGCTCTGGGTTGATCAGCTCGGAGAGCCCGAGGCGATGCGAGTCCTGGACCATCAGCGCGGTCCGGGCGTAGCCACCAACCGTCAGGGTTCCATTGTTCTTATCGAGCAACGAGACGTCAGCGAAAGCCGCGCTAGGCACTGCAACCAGCGCAAGGCCCAACAGAACTCGTCGCGCCAGTGTCACGCTGCACCCGACTCAACGGAGTCAGTGAAGACCGAGCCGCTGTCGAGCCGGATGACGCGCCGCGCCCTATCGATGACGTTCTGGTCGTGGGTCGAAAAGACGAAGGTAATCCCGTGCTCGGAGTTCAGCTGTAACATGAGGTCGAGCAGGTCGATCGCGGTCTCTCGGTCAAGGTTGGCGGTCGGCTCGTCCGCCAGCACGATCGCTGGCTTCGGCGCGATCGCGCGCACGACAGCAACACGCTGCTGCTGCCCTCCGGAGAGTTCATGGGGTCGCCGGTGCATTTCGTCTTTGAGCCCTACCCGCTCCATCAGCGGCTCCACGATCGCGCGTCGCTCGGCCAGCGACTTGCCTTGGAGCATGAGTGTGAACTCCGCGTTCTCGTAGGCTGTAAGGACTGGCACCAGATTGTAGGCCTGAAAGACAAATCCGACGTTCTGCAATCGGAACTCGGCCGCCGCTCCCTTGCGGAGCGTAGTGATGTCTTGGCCCTGAACCTTAACGCTGCCGCTCGTTGGGTGGTCCAGGCAACCGATCATATTGAGCAGCGTTGTCTTGCCACTTCCAGAGGGCCCCGCCAGCGCGGTGAACTCGCCGGGATCGATCGAAACGCTTACACCGCGCAGAGCGTGCACGTCGACGGTTCCTTGACGGTACACACGTGTCACGTCTTTCGTCTGTATGATTGAACTCATTGGTAGGTCCTCATTGCGTCGACCGGGTTGAGTCTCGCGGCCTTCATTGCTGGGTAGAGTGCGCTCACGAAGATCAGCACCACCACGATCATTGTGGCGATGGTCCAGCGGAGCGGATCGAGCTGTGATCGGATCGTCATATCGTGCAGTGAAACGCCGCCGATATCGAGGTCGGCCCCGCCGCTCATAGCAGTCGGATCGAGCCCGTAGTGCGACAGCAATAGGTGTCCACCGACTCCAAGCATTACGCCCAACGCTACGCCCACGAACGTGAGTAGCGCGGTTTCGATGAGGACGAGCTTCGCAACCATCTTTGGAGACATCCCGATCGCTGCGAGCATCCCGAGCTCACGGATTCTCTCCATCACCATCATCAGGAGCGTGTTCATGATTCCGAACGCCACCACCATGAAGATGACGATTCCGTAGATGAGCGCGAATTTGTCATCCAGCTCGATGAAGCCCATCAGATCCGGGATCGCATCATCCCAGGTGAGGACTTCCGTGTCCTGCGAGTGGTCCGCGAGCAGAGCATGAATCCGACTCTGCACCTCGTACCGGGTCTCGTCGTCGGGGAGGACAACTCCAAGTTGAGTGAGGCCGCCAGGCATCGACATAGCTTCCTGAGCAGCGGCGATCGTCGTGAATGCGAACACGTCATCAACCGCTCCCGAGTTTGTTTGGATCACGCCGGAGAGCCGAAAGAGAGCACGGGTGACCTCTCCGTCTGGCTGGGTACCAGTGAGCACGACGCGGTCGCCGAGTTCGATCTCCAACGACTCCACTATACCGGCCCCAAGCACGATGGGGGCCTCTTCATCGCCAGTCAGGAACGTGCCCTCCACAAGGAACGGGGAATAGTCATAGACCGCTAGCTCGGCGGCCGGGTCGATGCCGCGCAACATGACGCCCTCAGCGCCGCGAGCGGAGGTCACCAATCCGTTCACGATGACCCGGGGGATAACGTCGCTCACGCCGTCAACCCCCCGCAGAAGGTCGGCGATTGTGTCCGCATCCACCAGCGAATAGTCGCTGCCCATCGACGCCCAATAGCCCTCCTCATGTACGAGGATGTTGCCACCGGCGGTACGCACCGCGGCTCCCTTCGCCTTCTCGGAGCGGTCGAGAATCAGACCGTACGAGGTCAGCAGCAGGCCTAGTGAGAAGGCGATCGCCGTCAGGACGATGGCGGTGCGACCCTTGTTGCGCCAGAGGTTTCTCCAAGCAAGACGTCCCATTAGGTCCTCCCGGCAATTGCAGATACTGGGTCCGTTTTCAGCACGACTCGCGCGGGAATGACCCCACACAGGCCGGCTGCAACGAGAATTACCCATGCCGGCTCTAAGAGCGACTGCAGACTCGTGTCGAAGTAGAGCCGATCCCCAAAGCCGACACCCATCATGGAGAGCTCGCCGCCGCCGGCCATCGCCGCCATGTCGAACCCTTCGATCTGGAAGTAGAGGCAGAGCGCCCCTCCCAGTAGGACGCCAGCAGCAGCTCCGACAGCGGTGAGCACGACCGACTCAACGATGACCATCCAAGCCGCTTGCCTAGGCTTGAGGCCAATCGCCATCAGAACGCCAAACTCTCGACGGCGCTCGAGGGCGCTCATACGCTGGGCGTTCACCAGCCCGAGAATCGCGACCGCGTAGATGATTAAGTAGGTAATCCAGGTCGAGCTGTCGCTCGCCTTCAGCATGTTCGCGAGGTCGGCCATCGTGTGTTCCCACGTTTGGATTCTCGGCCCGTCTTCGATATCGCCGAGCATCGCCGCACCGGCATCACGGACCTCGTTCACAGATTCGAGGTCGTCGACCGCCACCACGATCTCGTGGGCGACGCCGTCGAGCGCCGCGACGTAAGCGAGGTCCTCGTGGTGGACGATGACTGCGGTCCGATCGACGGAGGTGGTCGAGGTGTGAACGATGCCGACAATCTCCATGAGGTCGTTGCCCAGAGATCCGTCGGCGGCTTGTAGGAACACGACCAGTTCATCTCCAACCGTCACCCCAAGTTGTTCAGCGAGGTGGTCGCCGAGCACGCACTCACGTGGGCCGGGCGGAGCCGCTTCGTCGCTCAACCATCGCCCTTCAACTATCGCATCGTCGAGCAAGGTGGCGTGGCGCTCGGAGTCTGGCCAAACCCCAAACATCCGGGCGACCTGAGATCGCTCTTCGTTGCCGACCAGCCCATAGGCATAGATGCGCGGCGTCACCGCGGACACGCCGTCGAGCGCTCCTACGTCTTCGACAAGCTGGCCAAGCTCGAACGACCGGTAGATTGACGCACGGTCGTCATAGGCTTCGGTGCGGATCTGTAGTTGGCCGATCTCAACGTCGGTGCCCGCCCGGACCATCTTGCTGGAGAAAGCGTCAATCCACGCACCGGTGAAGACCAGCATGGCAACAGCGAGCGCGATTCCGCCTGCGGTCAGGCCGGTGCGCCACTTGTTTCGGCGTAGGTTCCGCCAAGCAATCCGTAAGATCATCGACCCTGCGCCACGCGTCGGAGACCGCGCTGAGTGAAGACCGAGTCGTCGACATCAGCATCGAGGTCCAACTCCTCGTAGATGATCACCGTAGACTCATCGGGGGTCTCATGCGGAATGATCTCCAGCCGCATCGGGATGGGTCTCCCGGCGACAACTTGCACGTCCGAGTACCCGAACGTTCTTATCAGTGTGTCTTCGTCGTAAAACTCGGCTCTCAATGGAATCCAGGCTTGCGCGGTCATTACATAGTCAATTCTCGTGTAGACTACGGCTGCCGACGGGAGCGGAATCGAGCTAGCAACGAGGACCGACTCGCCGTCTTCGTCTCGCAGCTCCAACGTCGTCTCGTAGTCGTCGTTGTAGTCCGACTCTCGCATGACGTCCTCGTTCGAGAAGTGCGAACCCATCCATCCTTCGGACATCATTCCGCTCGGCACGCGCATGAGCCGGTCTGCCCGAGGTGCGTAATTCCAGAGTCCCTCTTCCGTCTTGAGAGTCGCGGTTCCGGCCTCTCGGGCGGGCGCCCGAATAACGATTAGCGCCTGTTCAGCACCCTGGGCCCAACTCTCCATCTCGAGGGTACGCTCCCAGTTCTCGGTGGTGATCTGCATCGTCATACGAGTGTGGGCGCCGTCCGAGCGATAGAGATCGTTGAGATGGTCCATCACCTCTTCCGCCGTCGGCATTGCGCCTGGCCCGATGGTTGTTTGCTCCGGCTCATCCGGCTGCAACACGACGTTGGCTGGCAGATCCTGCCCGTTGGCTTCCTTTAGCTTGAGCCCAACGCGCAATAGGACACCGATGACGAAGAATACAGTGATGCCGGCCTTGATGCGCGAGAGCAGTCTTCGGCGCTTGTAGTGTTCCATTCTAGTTCTCTTCTAATGCCCGCGTGGGGCCTGGTTCTACGAGTCGTTTAAGTAGGTCGAGCGCGAGTGGAACGAGCGAGTCGACCTCGTCTGGCTCCTCTTCCCAATGGTCGAGCATCCAGCGGTCCACCGCTTCTCCCGACGCGATGACGGCGTTCACTAGTAGATCGAGCGGCAGGTCTTCGCGGACGATACCGATCTCCTGCCCTCGCACGAGGTAGCGCTCGGTCCACCTGCGGATCGTCTCGTTCAGACGTCCGCCCGGTGTGTCCGGCAGCGCGGTGGAGATCGTCCGAGCGATACCGGCTACCCACGGATGGGCATCCAGGAACCTGAGGTTTGCGCGAGCAACCTCCTCCAGCTGCGCCCAGTAGCGATCAGGCGTGACGTCGTCGACATCGAAGGAGTGATGGTTCGCGACGAAGAGTTGTACGGCGTGGTCAATGACCGCGCCGTAGAGGTCACCTTTGCCGTCGAAGTAGTAGTACATCGCGCCTTTGCTCAGCCCGATCGTCTTGATGATCCGGTTGAGCGACGCCTTCGCGAAGCCGTCCTTGCCGAACTCATCCGCGGCGCCCGCGAGGATCCGATGGCGCTCGTCAGGATCGAGTCTGCTGAATCGGGGAAGCGGCATATGGTTGTGGTTTCAGTGAGTGTTGGGGGACGGACCGCACGTTCAGACCACCCGGTCCGAACCGGCCGGTCTAACGAGTAGGTCCAAGATAAATGAGTGTCAAGACGGAACTATCGATGGGCCGCCACTCTTTTCTCGTGTAGGGGGGCGCGGACCGAAGCCCCAAAGCGAAATTATGTCGATTACAAAGTCCATTCGAAACGTCGCAATCATCGCCCACGTCGACCACGGCAAGACCACGCTCGTCGACCAGCTTTTCCGCCAATCCGGTCTCTTCCGAGACAACCAGCAGGTCGCCGAGCGACTGATGGACTCGATGGATTTGGAGAAGGAGCGTGGAATCACAATCTCAGCCAAGAACGGCGGATTTGAATTCAAGGGGACCCGCGTCAACATCATCGACACCCCCGGTCACGCCGATTTTGGCGGCCAGGTCGAGCGAGTGTTGCGCATGGCTGATGGCGTTCTGCTGCTCATCGACGCCCAAGAGGGCCCGATGCCGCAGACGCACTTCGTTCTTGAGAAGGCGCTGGCTCAGGGCCTCAAGGTCATCGTCGTCGTTAACAAAATCGACAAGCCGGCCGCCCGCATCGATTACGTCATCGACGAGACCTTCGACCTCTTCGTGCGCCTCGACGCGCCCGAAGACATCCTCGAGTTCCCCATCATCTACGCGAGCGCCAAAGAAGGCTACGCGATCAAGGAGATGGACGACGAGTCGACCACGATGGAGCCGCTTCTCGACGCCATCCTTGAGCACATCCCGACGCCGAGTGGGTCGGCCGATGCGCCGCTTCAACTGCAGATCAACACGATCGACTACTCGCCCTACCTCGGCCGTCTAGGCCTCGGTAAGATCGTGAACGGCACACTGAAGCCGAACCAGGAAGTCATGATCTGCGGCCTCGACGGCAGTCAGACAAAGACCCGCGCTGCAAAGATCTACGGATTCACCGCGAACGAGCGTGTTGCCGTTGATTTCGCTGGCGTTGGCGACATCGTCGCCGTCGCGCTCGGTGACGAGGTTACTGTTGGTGTGACGATCACCGACCCCTCGAACCCGCAGCCGCTCCCGGCGATTACGATCGACCCACCGACCATCTCGATGGGCTTCATTCCGAACGACTCGCCGTTCGCCGGAATCGAGGGCAAGTTTGTCACGTCGCGGCAGATCGAAGAGCGTTTGCGCCGCGAGGTCCTCTCCGACGTCGCGCTCCATTACAGGGAGCTTGAGGACCGAATCGGCTTCCAGGTTTCCGGTCGTGGCGAGCTTCACCTCTCCATTCTTATCGAGCGCATGCGCCGCGAAGGATACGAGTTCCAGGTGAGTCGTCCGCGCGTCCTAAACCGAGTCGAAGACGGCATCGTCCAGGAGCCGTACGAGGACCTCACCGTCGATTGCTCCGAGGAGCACGCAGGCGCGGTCATCGAGAAGCTCGGCAAGCGACGCGGCATCCTTAAGGACATGCGCCAGAACGACGGAATGACCCGCATGGTCTTCCGCATCCCAACCCGAGGACTGCTCGGCTACCGTTCGGAGTTCCTTACGGACACGAAGGGTATGGGCAAGCTCAACGCAGTGTTCGCTGAGTGGGGCCCCGACGCCGGCGAAATGAAGAACCGTTCCAGCGGCGTCTTCGTCGTGAAGGAGCACTGCACCACGGTCGGCTACGCGCTCGCTAAGCTGCAGGACCGAGGAATCTTCTTCGTCGACCCGGGCCTCAAGGTGTACCCGGGCCAGGTCATCGGCGAGCACAGCCGTACCAACGACCTTGTCATCAACCCGGGCAAGGGAAAGGCGCTGACTAACATGCGCGCATCAGGCTCGGATGAAAACCTGAAGCTCCCGCCGCCGCGGAACCTCTCGCTCGAAGATTGGCTCGCCTACCTCAACGACGATGAGTTGCTTGAGGTAACACCGGCCGCCATTCGGATGCGCAAAGCCGTGATGCCGAAGACCTAGTCACCCGCCGCCGCGCCTGTCCGGGCGCGGCGGACTCGGTGTGGTGAGTTGGCGCTGTCAATCAGCGCCGTGAGTTGGCGCTGATAATCAGCGCCGTGAATCGGTGCTCTAGATTCGGTGGGGATTGGCACGAAGACTGCATAGGTCTCTCGCTACTACCGGATGTTCCTGCGCATACCGCGCGTATCCGCCCGCAAGGTACCCTATGACGACGAGATTCCTGTCATTGACCCTCAGTCTTCTGAGCCTCGCTGCGCTCTCCGCATGCGGGACCACGGTTGAGACGCTTCCTGACGGCGGCTCGGACGCTAGCGATGCGTCTCCAGACGTCGTCACTTGCGAAGGCTCCGACCCGTCGCTCTCCTGCATAGACTCCGGCTGTCCCGACGGTCAGATCTGCGAAGAGGTTGAAGGCGGCTGCGCAGCGTCGGTATGCGCCTGCGACGATGGCGAGTGGTTGTGCACTGCCGACTGCGGTCCAGAGTACGCCTGCGTGCCCGAGGATCCTGCATGCTCCTCGGAACCTCCGATTGGCGAGACCTGCTCCGCAGCGAACGAGGGCGTATCGTGTGAGTGGGGGACCGAGTGCTGCTGTGGTGACTGCTTCGCGTCCACCTTCTGCGACTGCACCGACGGCGTGTGGGGCTGCGGCGCGACCGACGCATGTTTCATCGGGTCCTGTGCAGGACGCACATGCGAGAGCGATGACGACTGTTTAGGCGGCGGAGAAGAGACCTCGTGCGAATCGGGCATCTGTACTCTGCACAGCGCAGGCGCTGGATTCAGCACGGGCCCCAACATCTCATTCGTCACAGAGTGCGACGACTTCGAGGGCGACGGCTACGAGACCCGCGAGGTCACAATCGACGGCGACAACCTGACTGTCGCCCTGAGCTATAGCGGCGGGTGTGCGGAGCATCTATTCCGCGTTTGCTGGGACGGCTCGTTCATGGAGTCATTCCCTGTTCAGGTGTCTCTCGACCTACAACACGAGGGCAACGACGATGGCTGCGAGGCCTACTTGGACGCGGACCTCGTGATCTCGCTGACCGCGCTGCGGGAAGCCTATCAAGCTGGGTACGCAACAGAGGAAGGCACCATCATCGTCGGAATCGGTGGCTCGGGCGTCGACTTTGAGTTTGACGCGTGCACAGGCGAAGACCTGCCCGCCTGCCCTTCTGAGTGTCCATCCGACGCTTTCGCCCGCTGCGGTGAGCCGTGCGACGTGGAGACTGACGAAGCCTGCGGCAACAACATTGGGGACTCCATGGAGTGTCTCGACGGCGCCTGGGCCTGCACGATTCACGCGCCCCTCGGAATGGGCTGCAACCTCGTCTGCCGCTAATTCGGTAGATCCGTTCCGAGGTTTTTCCGCTTGGCACGGCTCAGATGCTTCGTCTCGAGCTGGCCCGTACCCGGGAGAGATGATTTCTTCGCCTCGTAGATCGCGGTGTTCAGCTCAGAGTCGGACGGGTCGTAGAGGATAGCCACAGGCTCTCCTCCTCCGCACATCTGCACCTCCGGCCCGAAGAACTGAGTCATCCCGCGATACTCACGTCCCGCAACCTCGAACTCGTAGACCAGCGCTCGATGAAGGCTCTGCCGCGGCCCGGTCACGTTCCGAACCTGACCGGGCCGCGGTTGCACCGTTGTGGAATAGCCAGTGGAAGCGGCGCTTCCTGGAAAGTTACTGCCCCGCGGTGATGAGCGGCGCAGCGCCTAGAGTGAGCAGCGTCATCGCACCGTAGGCGAACCACCCTAAAGTGCCGCGAGCGAGCGGCGGAACGAGAAACTCGTATAGGTGCCGGTTCTCTCGCGTCCGACTTCGGGGCGGCTCGCCCCACGATCGCGCCAGCCTTCAGACTTCGTCGAGACGCTCACTGCCTGTCTCAAAGATGAGCTGTGTTGGGTCAGACGAAGAGGTTCCTCGAGGCGATGTCCCAGGCGATGTCCCAGGCGATGTCCCAGGCGATGTCCCAGGCGACGATGTCACAGACGACATCACAGACGAACCGGGCAGTGCGACGGACGTTGCGACGGACGGCGCGGGCGCCAGAAGCGGGGAACGTGCCTCGTCAGGAGACTGAGGACAGTCTCGGGGGACGAGAGCCAAACAAGCGTCGATCAACTTGCCCAGGCCTGGCCCACACGAGCGACTCTCGGGTACTTCAATGCGTCCCGATGAGAAGTCATCTTTGAACGGAGCGCGGCAGCCGATCAGATGGAGCAAGCACGCGCCCAGCGCGCAGAGGTCGCGGGCAGGGCTCGCTTGGCAAAGGTACTGCTCCGGCGGCGCGTAACTGTGGGTACCGACTATCGTGGAGCCGCCCTCATTCGGCGCTCCCCATTCGTCACACGCTCCTGCGAAGTCGATCAGGACTGGGCTCCCGTTTTGGGCGCAGCATGTGTTCGACGGCTTGATTTCTCGATGGAAGATGGGCGGTGAGCGGCCGTGCAGGTAGTCGAGGATGTCGAGCAAGCCGAGCAACTACTTGTCGCGCCCTGCCGGACTTATCGAGCCCCCGGCGTCGATGAGCTCGCTCAGTGAAGTGCCTTCGATGATCTCTTGCACGAGATAGAGGCGAGCGCGCTCGTCATGATCCACCTCAAAGAAGTCGTGGAAGGGCAGAACCCCATGGTGACGAAGCCCTCTGAGGGTCACGGCTTCACGCTCAAAGAGCTCGAAGCGCTTCCAGCCCTGCAAGAGTTTAGCTCGCGGCTCGGCGGCCGCGAATCGAGCACCGCCCTCCACGGTCTCGACCAGTAGGGTCTTCGCGCTCGCGCCCTGTCCAAGTTCGCTGAGGACGCGCTAGCGACCATCGATCGCGGCTCGGCTTTCCAGGGGTTGGTCCAGTGAAAATACTAAATAGGAGATGCGGGGCTCTCGCTCCCGGAAGTCACTCGCGCTCGAGACGGCGGACTCCGTGCAGAACGATGTCAACTAGCGCCGCGGCAGCGGTCAGAGGGTCTAACTCGATTTCGCAGGTAAGGCTGGCGTGAAGTAGCCTCTCGCCGGCTCCAACCACGCTCAGAGCGCTGACCTCCGGCGGAAAAGGCTTCACGAGTCCGAGGTCCTGCGCGAGACGGGTCATAGAGATTGCGTCCGCAGCGACCGACTCGCTGAGCGCGCGGGCGCTAGCGCCATCCCCCCCTCGTGGTCCTCGACTCTCCTGCAGGTACAGCAGGAGCGCGTCTGGCTGAGTGAGGAGCAGGCCCGCGAGTACCGTCGCTAGGCCGCCGTAGGCCGCTGCGATTTCCTCGTTCCCAAGAGCCGATTCCAGTTCCTGCCTGCACGTGGCCGACGCGCTCTTCATTGTGTCTTCGAGCGGGAGCATCAAATGCTCGACCACGTGCGCGCGGCTATCAAAGTAACGGTAGAATCCGCCCTTTGCGACGCCTGCGGCCTTCGCGATTTCCTCGATCGTGACGCTCTCGATTCCCTGCTGGAGGAAGAGTCCCAGACCAGCCTCGGCGATTCGAGCCGTCTTCTCGCGACGGTTCTGTTCGCGTTTCCCACCCGGCTGGCCGGGTCGCAGATTTGGGCTGTTATCTCGTTCGCTTGACACGAATAATTGGGTGACGCTAAAAAGTGACCGGCTGGTCACCTTTTGTTCGGCGACGCAGGAAACACAATGATTGGAATCCCAGTGGGCCTATTCTTCGCCAACGGAATTGAGTGGGCTGTGCACAGGTACTTGCTACACGAGCAGGGCCGCAACCGCGACTCGTTCTGGTCGTTTCACTGGCACACGCACCACAAGAACTCCCGCAAGTTTGGCCACTTTGACCCGGACTACGAAGAGTCCGTGCTGCAGTGGAATGGGCAGGGAAAAGAGGCACTGGCGGTGACTGGGCTGGCGGTGTCGATGCTACCCCTGACTCCCGTTGCCCCGTTCTTCGTAGCAACGACGACCTACTGCGCACTAAACTACTACTTCAAACACAAGAGGGCTCACCTGGATCCTGACTGGGCCCGTGAGAAGCTCCCGTGGCACTACGACCACCACATGGGGCCAAACCAAGACGCGAACTGGTGCGTCACACGTCCGTGGTTCGACCAGCTGATGCGAACCCGCGAGCCATTCGTGGGCACCGAGAAGGAGTTAGCATCGCGCGCGAAGCAGAACGCAAGGTTCAATAACGCGCGTTCACCTGTCGAAGCGGCGTCCGACGAGACGGCCGCATCGCACTAGACCGAGAAGCAATCGGCTACTCGTAGATGTTCGCCGAGTAGATCGAGCTGCCTCTCACTTCCATCTCGATGACGGTGCCGAATCGAACGAAGGTCGATAGTTCCTCGTCCGCATCGAGGTCCGCGAACGATGAGGCAGTGAACTGGGCGTCGTTCGAGATGCCCCCGCTGTTGTACTGATAGGAGAACCGATGGGGGTCGGCCAAGTTGAAGTGCAGCGCGTTCCAGATCGGCGTGTCGAAAGCGCTGTCTGTCGTGACGGCTGTTCCTGCTGGCACGTCGCTCGGGGTGAGCGACGCGGTTCCTGGGAATCGGGCCAGGGACCGCTCCCCCAGGTCGTCTGAGTACATCAACGCAAAGTAGATGACGGAGGCGTCGTACATCCTGCGCAGGTTCATCGTTGACTCGGCAGTCCGCGCCGTCCGAACCCACTTGATGTAGGATGGGATCGCGACTGAGGCGAGGATACCGAGGATGGCGACAACGATCATCAACTCGACAAGCGTGAATCCTCGGGCGAGCAGTCTGCGTGGTGTCTTCGTTGAGATGAACGTGTTTGTGGCGACATCCGAGAGCCTACCATCGCTGCTGCGGAATCGCGATAAATCCATTATTTGCAGTGACTTACGCACACTCATCCTTTATGTCAGCGTCTGAAACGCAGCCCATGCACAACCACCGAGCGCAGCGAATCTAGCGAGTGCAGCGAGCGGCCAACTTCGCGTCCTATAGAACGTGTAAGCCGCCGGCAACGCGACGATTAGGCCGTAGAGAACAGCGCCTGCGTGTTGCGGCTCACTCGGATCCCACAGGAACCGATACGTGTTCATGTAGACCACATACGCTGCCACCGTGAGGGCGTGCGCAGCGGGAGCCGAGCTGATTTCGACGAGCAGCGTTCGGTGAATTAGGCCCTCGAAGAAGAGCGCTTCTGAGATGGCCCGAACGGCGACGACGGCGGCCACGGCAATCAATGTCGGCTCGCCCTTCACCTCAAACGGTAGAGCGAAGCCCGCGAGGAACCAGAGTGCCGGGAGCGCTACCAAGACAGCGAACGCAGACTTGAACGAGCTGTTCCAGCCGAGCCGAGAGAGCGACTCGCTACGGACCAGCCGGATCGATGTAATGGTGAGAACGAGCATTAGTCCCGCGCGAATCCACGCGAGCGGTGACCGACCGTCATAGCGAGCTTCGAACTGATCGAAGCTCGTGACAATCATCAGCGTCAAGAGGACACCGAAGAGCAGGATGAACGCTGGAGAAATCGAGATGAGTCCTCTCTTCGCCTCGCCAACCCCGTAGGTTAGCGGCCCCCTATTCGAAGTTCCGCCTGGCTTGGTGGTCGCCTTCAGAAAAGCCGCGACTTTCTTCCTCCGACGCCCCCACGCCTTCTGGCTTGGGGTCCGATTATCGAGCTCGGTCAAGGCTTCGCGCTCGCGCCGATCGCGAAGGTTCTGGACGAGAAGGTGGGCCTCATCGAGGAGCCCGAGCGCCTGAGCATCGAGCGAGACCGGAGACAGCGCCTGCGGCACCTCGATCGCTTCCATCTCTGCGGACTCCAACCTCTTCTGAGCGCGGCCGAGCGTACCGGGATCATGAAGGGTTGGCTCAAAACGAATGAACTCCCCGAACGGGACCACGCCCGACTCAGCCGAACGACTCGCCGTCATGTATTCCCGAACCGTCCTGGGGTCGCGCACGAGTTCGTAGGCGGCGATCACGATTCTGCGCGCGTCGATGAGTCCCAGCCGCTGAGCGACGGAGACACTCTCGGCGTCGCGATGACCCTCTAGTTGAGCCTTCCTC
>JBLHWZ010000091.1:0-17953 GCA_047629415.1 Bradymonadia bacterium
CACGTGCTTGTTCAGCAGGCCCGCGGCGAACTCTCCCATCGCCTCGATCTCAGCATTGAACTTCCCGTACTGGTTGATCGGCATGACGACGCCGAGGTCGAACTTCTTGCCGGTCTCGAAGTCATCTGCGCCGTGTCCGGGAGCCGTATGAACGAGGCCGGTTCCCTGCTCGAGCGTGACGTAGTCCGCCGGCACAAGAACCGAAGGGCGATCGATGAAGGGGTGACGGGTCTCATGCAGAGGCGTCTCTTCGCCGTAATTCCCGACGAGATCGGAGCCCTTGAACGAGTGCAAGACCTCCAGGTTGTCGAGATTGCACATCTCAAAGACGGACTCCTTCAGGCCGTTCGCCAGAATGATGGCCTCCGAGTCGTTGAGGGCGAGCAGCTCGTAGTCCAGCTCGGGACCGAGCGCGATCGCCAGGTTCGACGGGAGCGTCCAGGGCGTCGTCGTCCAAATGACGGCATCGACAGAGCGCCCGCCAGTCTTCTCCGCTAGCCACGCTGGCGGCTCAGGAAACGCAAAACGGACGTACACGCTTGGCGCCGTGTAAGCAGCATACTCCACCTCGGCGTCTGCCAACGCGGTAACAGCTGCCCACGACCAGTGTACTGGTTTCAGACCGTTATAGACGTAGCCCTCCTCCATAAAGCGACCGATCTGCCGGAGCGTCGTCGCCTCATAATTGAAGTTCATGGTCTTGTAGGGTCGCTCCCACTCAGCGAGGACCATGAGTCGTTTGAACTCGTCACGCTGAATAGCGACCCACTTGTCCGCGTACACGCGACATTCCTTGCGGAAGTCGACGACGCTCATCTCACGTTTCTTCTTGCCGAGTTCCTGATCGACTTTGTGTTCAATTGGCAGGCCATGACAATCCCACCCGGGGATGTTGGTCGCCCGAAACCCGGAGAGGTGCCGGAACTTCACGACGAAGTCCTTTAGAATCTTGTTGAGCGCGTGACCGTGATGAATGTTCCCATTCGCGTACGGCGGACCATCGTGAAAGATGTACGGCGGCGCGTCAGCACGCGCCTCAAGCATCTTGTGATAAAGTCCTTCCGCTTCCCAGCGAGCGACGAGGTCTGCCTCGCGCTCGGCCAAGTTGGCTCGCATCGGAAAGTCGGTCTGCGGCAGAAGGATTGTGTCCTTCCAGTCACGCGTTGTGTCGGCCATCGGCTCGATTCATGTGTGAGGGTCTGTGCCCGCGCGCGCGGGCCGCGGACTCTTAGCAGCGCCGCAAGGGGTGTCAACCGCGCGCCCCACGACGCTCAAACGACGCGGTGCAGCCGGTAACCGCGCTCCCTCAGATTTCTGAATAGATCGCGACCCTCCTGACGGTCCTTGAACTTTAGCGGCCCACCCAGCAACGCCGGCGATCACGAAGAAGACTGGATCATCGACGATGATGACAGCTTGGCACATAGCCTGCTTTCTATACGGGGCAAGCACTACGTGGCAGACTCTCCTGCACCTTTGCACCCTAGGAATCATGTTACATCGCCTCACCGTCCTTCTCCTTCTCGCCGCTCCCCTCGGCCTCGGTTGCGCTAGCGACTCCGAGCCTGCCGGCGACACAGGGACCGATTCAGCCGCCGACACCTCGACTGCAGACGCCTCGGCCGGGGATACAGCCGAAGACATCGTCACCGAGGACACCACCGAAGACACGGTAACACCGGATATCGGTGAGGACGCCCCGCCCGCCGATGTAGGCGAGGACACCACCGAGGATACGGTCACCCCAGATACTCGTGAGGACGTTCCCCCGACCGACACCGGTGAGGACACCTCGGTTGACGTTGAAGAAGACGTTCCACCGACCGATACCGGCGAGGACACGTCGGTCGATGTCGAAGAGGACACGACGGTGATTCCAACCCCGGACAACCACCGCGCCGAACCGGAGATCTGCGACGAGACGCGGCCGGCCACCGAGTTCCTTCCCGGCCCGGACGACGGCGGCGACTGGCCCTGCAACCAGGACGCGGACTGCACGGAAGGCAACAACGGCCGCTGCAGCGCCATGCCGCGCTTTGGATGGGACTGCACCTACGACGATTGTTTCGACGACGCGGGCTGTGGTGAGACCGTCTGCGGGTGCGGCGCCGACTGGGGCAGCGACGCGAACAGCTGCTACAGTGGCGACTGTCAGGTCGACTCTGACTGCGGCGATAACGGATTCTGTAGCCCGAGCTTCGACTCCTGCGGCTACTACGCAGGAGTCGTCTCGTACTTCTGTCACACAGAGGAAGACGAGTGCCTAAATGACAGCGATTGCTCAGCTGAGTCCGAGGGGTACTGCATGTTCAACTCGAGCGGCGACCGCTGGGTCTGCTCCTACTCGCACTGCGCTGGCAAGTAGACGATGCGACGATGCCTGCTAGCGCTAGCATTGGTGGCCTGCGGCGACACTCAGTCGCCCGAGCCACCGGCACCGCAAACCGATCTCGAACGAGGTGCGGCCTATGTCGACAACATCGACTATCGGCGCGCCGCGCTTGAGCAGAGCATCGTCAATTCAGAGAACAGCTACTCAGCGTTGCGCCTAGCGAACTACGGCGTTCGACAGGATGGCTGGGACGACCTTAGTGTTTGGAACCCTCCGGTCGCACCGCTCATTCGAGAGGGAGACGGAGTTGCTGTGCCCCAAGAGTTTGAAGCGGTCTTCGAACCGGTTGAGTGGACGAGTGAGGCGCTACTCACACTCGGGCAGAGAGCGTTCGAAACCTACCCCACCCAAATGAGTGCCTCATTCGAGCACGCCGCCCAGTCCCCGCGCTACAGCGAGCGATACGGACTCTGGCAGGACGATCGCGATCGCATCGGCGGCCTGGTGCACGTTCAGTTCGCCGATGGACGGACCGAGACCGCCCTTACTTGCTCCACCTGTCACGCGTCCACCAGCGAAACCGGGCAGCTCCTGCGTGGCCGAGTGAATCCACACATCAACATCGGCCTGTTGAACGCCGATCGCGGCGGTTCGCCCGAAAACGTCGCGCGACTCGACGCCTGGGGACCAGGACGCCTCGATGTGACGAACGATGGCATCGACAACCCCACCGCCATCGGGGACCTCCGCTCCATTCGGCATCAGTCTCACCTGCACAGCGCCGCGACGCTGCACAACGACCTCATCGCCCTCGCGATTCGGGTCGAGACGTTGATCATCACCTCGCTTGGAAGGGTGGCTCGCCCTCCCCGTGAGGTCTCGTTCGCCATCGCTTGGTATCTGTGGAACCTCGAAGCTCCCGCCGTCAACACCACTGGGGACGAACGCGGGGCGGAGTTCTTCGCGCAGAACTGTTCCACCTGTCATCGAGTCGACGGCTCCACTTCGGCTCCCGTACCGCTAGAACTCATCGGCACTGACGACGCGGTCGGCATCTCAGACGCCCGCGGCACGGGCACGTGGCGAGTCCCCTCCCTGTGGGGCGTCTCAACCCGAAGCCAACTCCTGCACACCGCCTCGGTCAGCAGCGTCGAACAGCTCCTTGATCCGGCGCGGCTAGCCGCGACGCCGGGGCACGTGTTCGGGACACATCTCAACGCCGAAGAGCGCGCTGCGCTGGTGGTTTTCGTCAGCACAATTGGCTCGGCTCCTTAGGGGCATCAGCATGCTGGATACCTGTCTGTTGCACCTCATTGAGAGAGGCGGCATTTACTAGAGTATGCCGTTTGACCCCAGCGCCCTGCCCGACCCATCGTATGACCTCGAGCCACTGGTCGCGTTGCTCCACGGCAAGCGGGTGATGCTCCTAGCAGGCGCAGGGTGCAGCACGGAGTCTGGCATTCCGGACTACCGTGGGCCGGAGACAAAGAAGAAGAAGCGCAACCCGATCCAGTACCTCCCGTTCGTTAGAAAGGAAGAGGTCCGAGCCCGCTACTGGGCGCGTTCGGCTGTCGGGTGGCCGAAGTTTCGGCTCGCTGAGCACAACGCGACGCATTCTGCTCTGGCCGCGCTTGAGCATGCTGGGCTCGCCAACGGCCTCGTGACGCAGAACGTCGATGGGCTGCACCAGCGCTCGGGGAGTTCCGCTGTCGTGGAGTTGCACGGTGCCCTCGGACGAGTGGTTTGCTTGCAATGTCTGCAGCGGACCTCTCGTGACGACTTACAAAGGCGGCTGCGGGAGATGAACCCGGACTGGCCAATTTGGTCCAGTGACTATGCACCCGACGGCGACGCGGATCTCGGAAAAGTCGACTACACCACGTTCAGCGTTCCGGATTGTTCGTGTGGCGGGATCCTAAAACCCGACGTCGTGTTCTTTGGTGAGAACGTGCCGAAACCGCGTGTGCAGCTTGCGTGGGACATGCTCGACGAGGCGGATGCGCTGTTGGTGGTCGGCTCGTCGCTCACCGTGTGGTCCGGATACCGATTCGTGCGAAAGGCGGCAGCCCTCGGAAAACCAGTGGCCATCGTGGGGCTGGGCGAGACCCGCGGAGACACCGAAGCGACGCTGCTTCTTCAGGCGAGATGCGGGCGGGCCCTTCCAGAGTTGGTAGACCGCTTGAGGGGGCGCTAGCCGCTGGTCGAACGCAGAATGTCTGCGCCGTGACCGCACTCTCATCCGCGCGACGCGACCACGTCTTTCGGAAAAATCGCGCGCATCGTGGGCGGCGGCCCCGGCCCTTCTGGACACGTCAGGTTGAACCGCTCGTAGTGCGTTCTGAGCAGATTCCCCAGCTCCAGAAACCAGTCGCGGCTCGGGGAGGTAGCTCGCCACTGCAGAGTCAGCGTCCGCCCTGGCGGCGACGGGCCAAAGCTCCGCGCTAGCATCCCCTGCCCTGGTCGGACCTCAGCGGAGATGGCGCTCATCGGTAAGAGTGTCGCCCCAAGGCCGCTCTCCACAATACGGACCAGAGTCGACACGCTCGCGGCGGTGACAGATGCCGTCGGATGACGACCACCAGCAGCGCACACTTCGATCGCCTGATCTCTCAGGCAATGGCCGTCTTCCATCAGCACGAGACTCGCGCCATCGAGCTCACTGGCGCGGACGACCTCTGGGATACAGAGCGGATGTCCCTCCGGCGCGACGAGAACAAACGGCTCGAAGACGAGATCGGGGCCCACGAGACCGCTCTCATCGAACGGCCGGGCCAGGAGTCCGATGTCGATTCCCCCGGTTCGCAGCTGCTCGAGTAGGACATCCGTCTGAAGTTCCCGGATGACGAGTGACGCTTCAGGAAACGCCCGCCTCAGCTTCACGAGGAATCCAGGGAGACCATAGGGCGCGACGGTCGGAATGACGCCGAGCCGAATCGTCCCTCGTCGAGCGCCCGCGTGCACATTCGCTGCGTCCACGAGCTCTCGAGACTGGGCGAGGATCAATCGTGCTCTTCGAACCACCTCCTCCCCGGCAGGAGTCACGAGCACCCGGGGGCGGACGCGCTCGAAGAGGACCACGCCGAGCATCTCTTCCACTTCTCGGATCTGCTTGCTCATCGCAGGTTGACTGACGGCACAGTGGCGCGCCGCCTCTACGAACTGACCCGAGTCCGCGAGCGCGACTAGGTACTCGAGCTGTCGGAGGCTTGGCATCATGCCCATAACTTTAAGTTATTGATGCTATACCCACAATGTCTTTGTCTTCAGGCCAACCCGGGAGCATATTACGCTCATCAATACGTCAGGAATTGGTTGCGAGCAGTACGTTCGAAGCCAGAACCGACCCAACAAACGACGAGAGCGCCACGATGAACGAGCGAAAGTGCCCTATGAACGGACAGGCCAACGCAGGAACCCGATCCAACCGTGATTGGTGGCCTAACCAACTCAACCTGAAGATCCTCCACCAGAATCCCCAAGCCGGCGACCCAATGGGCGAGGGGTTCAACTACGCAGACGAGTTCGCCTCGCTCGATCTGAAGGCGCTCAAGACCGACCTCATCGCACTGATGACGGACTCACAGGACTGGTGGCCTGCGGATTACGGTCACTACGGACCATTCTTCATTCGCATGGCCTGGCACGCTGCTGGAACCTACCGAACGGCAGATGGGCGCGGCGGTGCATCTGCCGGCAGCCAGCGGTTTGCTCCCCTGAACAGCTGGCCGGACAACGGCAACCTGGATAAGGCGCGACGCCTGCTCTGGCCCATCAAGCAGAAGTACGGTCGCAAGCTCTCCTGGGCAGACCTCATGGTGTTCACCGGCGACTGCGCACTGGCCTCAATGGGACTTGAGCCGTTCGGTTTCGCCGGCGGACGTGAGGACATCTGGGAGCCCGAGGAGGACATCTACTGGGGAGACGAGGCGGTGTGGCTTGACGACAAGCGCTACTCGGGTGACCGCGACCTCGCGAACCCGCTGGCTGCAGTGCAGATGGGACTGATCTACGTCAACCCGGAGGGCCCGAACGGAAGGCCCGACCCGGTGGCGTCGGGCCGAGACATCCGCGAGACCTTCGGGCGGATGGCGATGAACGACGAGGAGACGGTCGCGCTCGTTGCTGGTGGCCACACATTTGGTAAGGCACACGGTGCGGGAGACGCAGCTCAAGTCGGCGTTGAGCCTGAGGGCGCAGCACTCGAGGAGCAAGGCTTCGGCTGGAAGAACAGCTTTGAGAGCGGCAAGGGAGAGCACACAATAACCAGCGGAATTGAAGGTGCTTGGACACCTACCCCGATCGCTTGGGACAACAGCTACTTCGACACCCTCTTCAACTACGAGTGGGAGCTAACCAAGAGCCCAGCGGGCGCGCATCAGTGGACTCCGACGGATGCGTCCGCCGGAACGACTGTCCCCGACGCACACAATCCGGCGAAGACGCACGCGCCGATGATGACAACCGCCGACATGGCGATGCGGATGGACTCGATCTACGAGCCGATCTCTCGCCGGTTCCATAAGAACCCCGATCAGCTCGCAGACGCTTTCGCGCGTGCTTGGTTCAAGCTGATGTCGCGCGACCTTGGCCCCCGCTCGCGCTACCTCGGCTCCATGGCGCCGTCAGAAGATCTTATCTGGCAGGACCCTGTTCCGGCGCTTGATCACGACCTCGTCGACGCCGCGGACATTAAGGCTCTTAAGAGCACGATCCTCGGATCTGGACTGACCACTGCTGAGCTGGTCTCCACTGCATGGGCTTCGGCCTCCACGTTCCGAGGTTCGGACAAACGAGGCGGTGCAAACGGCGCGCGACTCCGCCTTGAGCCCCAGCGCAGCTGGGAGGTCAACCACCCGGAGCAGCTCGCCAAAGTGTTGGCCGCTCTCGAGGTTGTCCAGTCCGAGTTCAATGCGTCGCAGAGCGGTGCAAAGCGCGTCTCAATCGCAGACCTGATCGTTCTGGGCGGATGCGCGGCGGTCGAGTTGGCCGCGAAGAGCGCCGGCCATGACGTTGATGTCCCGTTCACTGCCGGCCGTACAGATGCGACGCAGGAACAAACAGATGTCGACTCGGTCGCACTGCTTGAGTCACCGGCTGACGGCTTCCGGAACTACGCCAAGACAACGTTCTCGGTTTCGGCCGAAGAGCTGCTCGTCGACAAGGCACAACTGCTGACGCTGAGCGCGCCCGAGATGACCGTTCTAGTGGGAGGACTTCGAGCGATCGGAGCGAACTACGACGGCGGAGACCACGGCGTGTTCACCGAACGCCCCGGAGCACTGACGACAGACTTCTTCACGAACCTGCTCGACATGGCTACTCGCTGGAATCCGACCACCGACGGCGGCGACGCCTTCGAAGGCCGCGATCGCGCGACCGGCGAGGTAAAGTGGACGGGAACGAGGGTCGACCTCGTGTTCGGCTCTAACTCTCAGCTCCGCGCGCTCGCCGAGGTGTACGCAGCCAGCGACGCAGACGCCAAGTTTGTTCAGGACTTCGTCGCCGCTTGGGACAAGGTTATGAACCTCGATCGATTCGATCTCGCGTAGGCGAGAGCCTAAGGGGCGTCGTCGCCATCGGCCTGTCTGATTGACGAGCCGGTGCGGCGCCACCTGAATAGGAGCGGGCTTCCTCTGCGGCGACGGTATCGTCCGTAGCAGCGAGGGGTGCGCCCTCTAGTCGGTCCCCCAAGCGGGCCCGCATCGCCTAGTTCCGGCGCTGCGTTTCGCCCACCCGAGCGAACTATCGTCGGCGTGCCAAGTAGAGGCCATCGCCGACGGTTAGCAGCGAGACGTCGACCCGTTCGTCGCCGAGTAACTTCGCGTTCAGCGCGCGAATCGCCGTGGTGGATTCGTCCCGCACGTTGTCGTCCGCGACCGAGCCTCCCCACAGCACATTGTCGATCGCGACGATTCCGCCGTGCCGCACCAATTGCAAACACGCTTCATAGTAGGCGTCGTACGAGATCTTGTCCGCGTCGATGTACGCGAGGTCAAAAGAACGGCTCTCGCCAGCATCGATCAGACTGGTGAGCGTCTCGAGCGCGGGCCCGACTCGAACGTCAATACGCTCTGCTAGCCCCGCGGCCACCCAGCCTTCCTGCGCGACCGCCGCGTTGTCAGGATCCAGCTCGCAGGTCGTAACCCGGGCGCCCGAACGTAGTGCCGTTGCCATCCACGCAGCGCCGTAGCCGGTGAAGGTCCCGACCTCGATCACGTTCCCTCCTCCGAGTGTCTGCAGAAGCAACGCGAGGAACTGGCCCTGCTCAGGCGAGGTCTGCATCCGCGAGTCCTCGCGGGTTTCAGTTCGCTCACGAATCCGGCGAATCTCGTCGGGCTCACGAATCGAAGTCTCCAGTACGTATTCGTGGAGCTCGGGGGAGATTGAGGTCGGATGGCTGGACATGGACGGCGATGGGAGCGGAGGGAGGGGGACGCCGGGTGGGGTAGGATCGATCGCTCGCCGCGGCAACGGATGCGAACCCCGGCGCGCAAGACCACCTCCGAGCCCAACCCCTCACCCAAACCTCAGATTGACGCGCTGCGGCGTCGCTGCTAGCCGAAATCGCCCGCGCGCGACCTCCGTGCGCGGCCAAACCAAAGCCGACTCGCTATGTACTTTCAGGACCTCATCCTGACCCTCCAGAACTACTGGGCCCGTCAAGGCTGCATTATCCAGCAGCCGTACGACATCGAGAAGGGGGCCGGTACGTTCAATCCCGCGACGTTCCTGCGCTCGCTTGGCCCAGAGCCTTACAACGTCGCGTACGTTGAGCCCTGCCGACGCCCTTCGGACGGACGCTACGGCGAGAACCCCAATCGTTGGGGCGCGTACTATCAGTTTCAGGTCCTCCTGAAGCCCAGCCCGAAGGACGTGCAGGAGCTCTACCTTGGTAGTCTCCGTGAGGTCGGAATCGACCCGCTCAAGCATGACATCCGCTTCGTCGAGGACAACTGGGAAGCTCCTTCGCAGGGCGCCTGGGGCCTTGGCTGGGAAGTCTGGATGGACGGCATGGAGATCACGCAGTTCACCTACTTCCAGCAAGTAGGTGGCGTGACTCTGGACCCCATTCCAGCGGAGCTGACCTACGGCCTCGAGCGAATCTGCATGTATCTGCAGGACGTCGAGACCTTCGTTGATCTGCAGTGGATGGAAGGCGTCAGCTACGCCGACGTACACCTCCAGGGCGAGATAGAGTTCAGTCACTACAGCTTCGACGAAGCAGACACCGACCTGCTCTTCCGCCACTTCGACGAGTACGAGGCCGAAGGCCTGCGACTGCTTGGCGCTGGGCTCATCATGCCGGGCTACGACTACTGCATGAAGTGCTCGCACGCGTTCAACGTGCTCGACGCCCGCGGCGCCATCAGCGTCACCGAGCGACAGAAGTACATCTTGCGAGTCCGAAAAATGGCCCGCATGGCCGCCAAGTCATACGTCGAAAAGCGCAAGGCGATGGGATACCCCATGCTCCGCGACGAAGCACGACGTGCCAAGTTCATCCCGCCCGAGTCCACGGAAGCCAAATGATTAAGTACAAGAAGCACGCGCCGACTCGGCCGGTCGCTATCGAGCGGCCCACCATCCGCACAGCCGTTCAGAACGGCGGCCTCATGTTCAAGAGCGCCGACCCGTTCCCGACGTTTCGGTCCCTCCGGAAGCCCAACTGATCGTCGATGATTCTTCTTTTCGAAATCGGTACCGAAGAGCTCCCCGCCGGCGAGATTAATCCCGCCTGTGAAGCGCTCGCCAAACACGTCCGCGACGCTGCCAAGGCGGCTCGCCTCTCCATCGGCGATATCCGCACGCTCGCCACCCCGCGGCGCCTCACGCTCATCGTAAAAGATGTCGCGCCGAAGGCTGAAACCATCGAGCAGACCCTCACCGGTCCGGCTGCGCGAATCGCGTTCGACGACGACGGCAACCCTACCCGGGCCGCCCTAGGATTCGCGCGCGGCAAGGGGATCGACCCGGCTGACCTCATTCGCATCGAGACCGCCAAGGGCGCCTACGTCGCGGCGATCGTTCGCCAAGAAGGCGAACACGCGAAGGTCATCCTCTCTCGAGTCCTAAACGAGGCGTTCGGTGCCATCCCGTGGAAGCGATCCATGCGTTGGGGATGGAGCGAGTTGACGTTCGCGCGTCCAGTTCATTGGATCATCGCGATGCTCGACAGTCGCGTACTGGAGGTGAGCTTCGCTGGCGTTGATGCCGGCGATACCACTTATGGTCACCGCTTCATGAGCCCCGGACCCGCCAAGCTGGCGACCGCTTCGCAATACGAAGCCGCGCTCTCGGAGAAGTTCGTCATCGCCGACGTGCAAACCCGGGTCGACGCGGTGCTAGATGGCGTCACAAGACTCGCCGCAGAGGCAGGGCTGACCGCGATCCCAGACATGGAGCTGGCAGCTGAAGTTGCCCACCTTGTTGAGTGGCCAGTGCCCCTGCTCGGCACCTTCAGCGAAGACCTCCTCGAGGTGCCGCGCGAAGTGCTCGTTACGAGTATGCGTAGCCACCAGAAATACTTCGCGTTCGAGCGCGAGGACGGCACCCTCGCGAACAACTTCGCGTTCGTTTCGAATATGGCCGTTGAGGATCCGAGCGTCATCGTGCGCGGTAACCAACGCGTGCTGCTCGCCCGGCTGGAAGACGCGAAGTTCTTCTTCCGAGAGGACCGCAAGCACGCTCTCCACGAGCGCGTGCCGAAGCTCTCAACCGTCCGGTACATCGACGGGCTCGGCTCGATTCTCGACCGAACTGGACGAATCGAGGCACTCGCCGCAACGCTCTCCAAGACCCTCTACCCGGGGGACTCAGCGCTCGCGACGATCGCAGGCCGCGCCGCGCACCTTTGCAAGGCCGACCTCATCAGCGGAATGGTCTACGAGTTTGCGACGCTGCAAGGGACGATGGGCCGCTACTATGCTCTCCTGAGCGGGGAGACTCATGAGGTCGCAGCCGCGATCGAGGAGCACTACTCGCCGCGGGGCGCCTCAGACGCTCCACCCGCGAGTGCCGCCGGCGTTATCGTCTCGCTCGCAGACAAGCTCGAAGCCATCGTCGGGTGCTTCGCTCTGGGCCTCGTTCCGAGCGGTTCGGCTGACCCTTACGCGCTTCGACGTGCGGCGCTGGGCATCCTGCGGACCTGCATGGAGCACGGCCTCCGACTGCCGCTTGAGGAGATTATCCGCACGGCCGCCGAGGACCTTCCGGACCCAGCGGACCACGACGTCGACAAGCCGCTCAAGTCTGTCGACGAGATCGTCGAGACCGCCTGCGACTTCATCTACGCGCGCCTCAGAGCGCTGCTAGCCGCGGACTACCCGAAAGACATCGCGGACGCCGTCGTCACAGTCATTGCAGACGACCTACCGTCTGCGAAGGAGCGCTGCGCGACACTCGACGCCATGCGCAAGAACGCCGACTTCGACGACCTCGCGAAGGCGTTCAAGCGCGCGGTCAACATCATCCGAATTGAGACAGGTAAGGACGAGAGCCTCGATGTCTCGGCGTTGCCGAACGCCGCACTCTTTGAGCACGAAGCCGAGCTCGGTCTGGCCAACGCGATCACTACGGGCTCCAACAGGGTGAGCGCGGCGATTGACGCCAAAGATTTCGAGTCCGTCGGCGCTGCACTGATCGCGATCAAGCCCGCAATCGATGCGTTCTTTGACGGCCCGATGGTGAACGTGGATGACCAAGACATCCGATTGAATCGCTTACGACTGCTCGACTCGGTGCGAGCACTCTTCCAGCGTTTCGCTGACATCTCTCGTATCCAAGTCGACGGCAAATGACCGAGAACCGGCGCCTCTTCTACTTCGGCGGAGGACACGCCGACGGCGGCTCGTCCATGAAGGCGACGCTGGGCGGCAAAGGCGCTGGCCTCGCGGAAATGACACGTATTGGAATCCCGGTCCCACCGGGGTTCACGATCGCGACGGCTGAGTCGGTACTCTTTGGAGCGACCGGCGAAGTGCCTTCGAGCTTGCTGTACGAGGTGGACGACGCCATGGACCGCATCGGCGAGCTCTTTGGTAAGTCGTTCGGTGATGTCGCGGACCCGCTGCTCGTCTCCGTCCGCTCTGGAGCGCGCGCGTCGATGCCCGGCATGATGGATACGATCCTAAATGTTGGACTCACCGACGAGACAATCGTTGGTCTCATCGAGAAGACGGGCGACGAGCGGTTCGCCTACGATTCGTATCGCCGCTTCATCCAGATGTTTGGCGACGTCGTGCTCGGCGTTGACCACTTCTACTTTGAAGAGGAGCTCTACGCCGTGAAGGCAACAGCCGGCGTAAAGAACGACTCGGATCTAACGGCGGAGGACCTCAAGACGCTCATCGTCCGCTACAAGAAGGCGATCGCGGACCGGTCGGACATCACATTTCCAAACGATCCGCGGGAGCAGCTGATTCAAGCGATTCGCGCTGTGTTCCTGTCTTGGAACAACGACCGCGCCGCGCACTACCGGGAACTCGAAGGCATCCCACATGAGTGGGGCACGGCAGTGAACGTGCAGGCGATGGTATTCGGCAACATGGGCGACGACTCCGCCACTGGTGTCGCCTTCACCCGCAACCCCTCCACCGGCGAGCGAGAACGCTACGGCGAGTTCCTGGCCAACGCACAGGGTGAGGACGTGGTCGCGGGAATTCGCACGCCTCAGCCGCTTTCTGGAGTCGGTGGATCGCTTCCGTCCCTCGAAGAGACGATGCCAGCAGCTTACGCTGAACTGCTCGACATCGAAGACCGGCTCGAGGCGCACTATGGCGACATGCAGGACATCGAATTCACCGTGCAGCAGCGCAATGTGTGGATTCTTCAGACCCGGACAGGGAAACGCTCCGCCGCCGCCGCCGTGCGTATCGCCGTCGAGATGGCCAACGAGGGCTTGATCACGAAGCGAGAAGCCCTGCTTCGCGTGCGCCCCGAACAAGTCGAAGAGCTGCTGCATCCGCGTCTCGATCCGGACGCACCCCGCGACGTGATCGCCAAGGGGCTCGCAGCCAGCCCCGGTGCCGCGACCGGTGAGATCGTCCTAACGGCCCGCGCGGCAGAGCAAGCGCGAGACGAGGGCCGTCCCTGCATCCTCGTGCGCCTCGAGACAACTCCGGACGACATCCGAGGAATGAGCGCCGCACAGGGTGTGCTGACAGCGCGCGGCGGCATCACGAGCCATGCCGCAGTTGTGGCAAGACAGATGGGAAAGTGCTGCGTCGCAGGCTGCAACGCGGTCCTTCCGGACATCGAAGCCGGTACCGTACGCATCGGTAGCCACGATTTCCGAGTAGGCGACCAGCTCACGCTGGACGGCTCGGCGGGTGAAGTTATCCGTGGCACGGTGCCAACGGTCGACGCCGAGCTTTCCGAAGCCTTCCGAGAGCTAATGGGTTGGGCCGATGTCCACCGGAAAATCGGTGTCCGTACCAACGCCGACCGTGGTGCCGACTCGACGCTCGCCCGCAGCTTTGGTGCCGAGGGGATTGGGCTCGTTCGCACCGAACACATGTTCTTTGAGGGAAAACGAATCCAGGCAGTTCGAGAGATGATCGTCTCAGACACGCCGGCCGAACGGAAGCTCGCGCTGGCGAAGCTCCGTCCGTTCCAGCAATCCGACTTCGAGGAAATCCTCGAAGTGATGGACGGCTGCCCGGTTACGATTCGCCTTCTTGACCCCCCGCTGCACGAGTTTCTACCGGACGCCAACGACGATATCACGGAGTTAGCAGAGGCGATGGGCCGCTCGGAGGCGTCGGTTCGCGGACTCGTCTCTAGGCTCCACGAGTCCAACCCGATGCTGGGCCATCGCGGCTGCCGACTCGCGATCTCACATCCCGAAATCTACGAAATGCAGGCGCGGGCGATCTTCGACGCAACGCTCGCGCGAAGAGCTGCTGGCGGCAACCCGCAGCCACAAATCATGATCCCGCTGGTCTCGGCCGCGCGGGAGCTTGAAGTCATTCGCGGACGAATCGAAGCGGTCGCCGCGGAATACGGTGAGCATGAAGCGGCGCTATTGGAGATACCGATCGGAACGATGATCGAGCTCCCTCGTGCATGCGCGAGAGCAGGAGCGATTGCTCAACACGCGGACTTCATCAGCTTTGGAACAAACGACCTCACCCAGACGGTCTTCGGCTTCTCGCGAGACGACACTGCGAATTTTCTGCCCGCCTACCTATCGGGTGGGGTGCTGCGCGAAGACCCGTTCAGTGTCCTCGACATCGAAGGGGTCGGCACATTCATCAAGATGGCGTGCGAGCGCGCTCGTGCAACGAAGCCCGACATCTCCATCGGACTCTGCGGCGAACACGGCGGTGAGCCCAAAAGCGTCGCGTGGTTACAACGTGGAGTTGTGGACTACGTCTCATGCAGCCCGTTCCGAGTGCCGATCGCTCGCCTCGCAGCGGCTCAAGCTGCACTGCTCGAAGAGTAGCGGACAGATCCGTCGTGCAACGTCCTCCGCGCTCGCAATCGCTGGGCCTTCCTGATAGGTGCTGGCGCCATGCGGATCCTCGCGAAAATACTACTCGCTCTCGCCGTTCTGGCCGGCGGTTGCTCGGAATTTGAAGGGCCCATCCCACCAGGGGATGCGCTCTACTTTCCGGTCAGCGTGCTCGCTCATCCGAACGGCGAGGTTCTCTATATTGTGAACTCGAACTTCGACGCCCAGTACCGCACCGATGTTGGCGGAACCGTGGTCGTTGTCGATACCGAGACCTTCGAGATTCTGTCGGAGACCACCGTGCAAATCGGCAGTTTCGGCGGAGGCCTCGCGCTCAACGACGCGGGCGGAACCTCGCCCGATAAACTGTTCGTTGCCGTCCGCGGCGATGACAGCGTCGTCGTTCTCAGCGTCAGCCCGGACGGTCGCACGATCGACTGTGATGGCTCCGGCGACGCGCTGGCCTGCCGAGTTCGCGGCGTTCCGAGCGATCCGTTTTCGGTGGTCTCGCTGCCGCACCCGTTCGACTCAGACGGCAACGAACTCGAGGACGTTGAGTTGGTCGCGACCGCGAGTATCGACGGCGGCGTCGCATACATCACGATCGATGGCGGCCGATACGAAGACGCCACGATGGAGTCCCGCGGGGTCCTCAGCGGCGCCAGCGTGGCTCGTTACTTCGCGCCTAGCGATCAACTGTGGATCGGCGCCCGCTTCTCGCGACGCCTTCAAGGCCTGCGACACATCTTCGAGCCAAACACACGCGGCGAGGTGGTTGAATTCCTGGTCGAGACCCAAACACTCGTTCCTACGACCTTCGACTCCGCCGAAGTTCGCGACATGGTCTTCTCGAACGACATGCAGCGCGCGTATGTGACTTCGAATCGTCCGTCGGCGGTCCTCGTGCTCGACATGTCGCTCGACGACAACGGCGAGCCCCGCGCCGCTGCGGTTGACCGCTTCGACCTCGATGGCGCGCCTGCCGAACTCGCAGTTGCCGACGAGGGAGGACGTGAAGTCCTCTACATCGCTCAGTCCAACGACGAAGCCGTCGCCGTGGTTGACGCGGAAACCGGGATTCTGCTCGACTCCATCTCGCTCGGCGGGCTCGCGTTCGCGCTTGAGCACGACCCGATTGGGAACCTAGTGTATGTCGCAATCTTCGACGAACACGAGGTGGTCGCCATCGACACTGACCCCACCTCAGCTACGTTCCGCCAACTCGTGGGGCGTATCCGATGATAAAGCGCGTACTGCTCGCTCTGCCCGTCCTGGGCCTCGCACTCACCGGCTGTCAGAAGCCTACACGTACTGTCCCCGCGACCTTCGACTCGCCGCGCGACGTCGAGTTCGTTCGCTGGTGCTCCAACGACGACTTCACCGACGTCCGGGCGTACACCGACGACTGTGATGAAGAGACCGAACTCGAACTCGCCTGGGCAGTTGTCGCGAACTCGGGCGGCCGCATGGTCCACCGGGTCCGAATCGACTCTCGACTGCCTAGCTACGACGACCTCGACCAGTCTGTGCCCGGCGTGACCGGCGCGCTGGTTCCTGAGGGACCGATCGACCTACAGATGCTCGCTCATCCCACGCTCGTGGCGGTGGTCAGCGAGGTCGACTCTGCCCTGAGCTTCGTCGAGATCTTCAACGGCGAACTAGCGACGATCAGCTACGACGCCGACGGCGATGGCGGCAACGCTCCAGCCGAGGTCTCCACCCGAAACCTGCCCCTCGGCGAACCCGTCTCGCTGATGCGTGGCGTAAACATTGGAGAGACCAGTCGGCTATTCCTCGTGGAGCCGATCGCTCGCCGCGTCAGAAGCTTGAGCGTCACCGGTAACTGCGATGGGAGCACCACAAGCGCTGCCCTCGGCTGCATTGGCGCGGTTACCGTCGTCGAAGAGCCAAGCCTCGCCCTGCCCGGCTCGCCTACCGACCTAGCGGTGCGCGACGACGGACGAGTCTTCATCACTGTGCGAGATGATCAGAGGATTTTCGTCGGCGCACTCTTTGGTCAGGACCTCGAAGAGTCCTGTGACGGGACCCCCTGTATCCACGGTACGATGGGCACCGGGTGGACATGCTCCGACGGAATCAACAACGAGGACGAAGACGACGAAGGGTACGACGGACTCGTCGACATGGACGACCCGCAGTGTTTTGACGCCTTCAGCAACGAGTCTGGCGAGCGGCTCGCCGACCGGACACTCACGCAATGCACAAACGGCATCGACGATGATGGAAACGGCGTAATGGACGCCGACGATCCTGGATGTCGCGGGGCCGCGGATCGCGTCGAGGGCGAAGGCTACGATGGCGTAGACCAGCTCGTCATCCTTGAAGGTGCGACGCGAGCCACGTGCGGAAACGCAGCCGAGACCGGTGTCCTGCTCTCCATCCCCAGCCAGAGCGAAGTAGAACTCCCGACTGGAGCCGGCGTCGAGCTGCCGCAGTGCAGTAACGGCGAAGACGACGACGGGGACGGAGCAGCAGATTGGCCCGATGACGAAGACTGCTATGGGCCGAATGATGCGGGAGAAGCGACTAGCGCTGTTTCGATTCTGGCCGCGACAGTGCTCAGCGAAGAAGGCGACTACCTCTACACAGTGGACCGTCGCACGCGACAGCTGTTCGTGCATGACGCCACTGAGCTTCTGCTGATCGACGTGAATGAGATCGGCGAGGACGCCAATCACGGAACGCTCGGCACACGTTTGTTGAGTGAATTCCAAGGACCACTGCTCGCCGACACGTCAGTGTTCACAAATGCGCTCAGCGCACCTGGAACGGTAGACGGCGAGGCCGTCACGTACGCTCGCCTCACCCAACGGCGTGTGCACATCGCCACCGCGTCTGGCTATGCTGACACGCTGGTTATCGACTCGGCTTACGCTCTCTTCGACGGGAATCCCGACGACGGTGGAACTCAAGTCGGTGAAACGCAGTTTGACGACTTCTTTGAGCCGTTTGACACGGACGGCAGCGCTGCCTCTCTCCGGCGCGTCGACTGCACGCTACCCACCAGCAATGACCCAGCGTTGCTCGGCCTGGTCGGTTGCGCCGACGAGCGCCTGCCCGCACCTGTCGCAGCCCCGAACCCTTGCTCGGGGACGGAGGCGCCTGCGTATCCGCCGGAAGACAACGACTACTTCGAAATATCTGGCGAG
>JBLHWZ010000092.1:0-17888 GCA_047629415.1 Bradymonadia bacterium
TGCGATGCGTGAGCCAAAGAGGCGCTTCTTCACCGCATGACGCTGACGCGACTTGTAGACCGCATGGGACGCTCGGCCAGAGCGAGACTCGACGAAGGTGTGCTTGTCGAGAATCTGCACTTCGTAGGGGAAGAAGAACTTCACCTCGGAGCGGAGGTTGGCTTTCTGCAGCGTGCGCGCGATCGTGTTGGCACCTGACTGCGCTAGCTTATCTATCGATGCGATCGTCTTCTTACGCGTCGTCGGATGGGCCAAGCGGTCGATTCCGCCGATGACCTTGCTCACGCCACCCAAGTACGGGTTCGGTACCCGCACTTGCTGGGAGACGGTGAACTGAATCGAGTGGTAGGTCGACAAGCTGAAGGGGTTTGCCGAGCGTGCGCCCTTGTTCGGATAAGGCAGGGATCGTGCGATCTCCCTGGCTAGGCCGAGCTTCTCGTGCTGGGCGATCTTCCCGGCGCGTGCCATGTCATCGAGCTTCTTCATCTCAGCGCGCATTCGCGTGCTGTCGATGAGCGTGTTTCGCGAGCGCCCGGGCCGGACATTCGGGAAGACGACGACGTTATGCAGTCGAAGGTACTTCGCTGCGAGCAGCGCATCGAAGCGGTCTTGAGTCACTATGCGGACGCCGACCCAGTCAAAGATCTCGGCGGCGACGTTCTCCGCCTTTTGCAGGAGCTTGAGCGCTAGCGAGGAGCGGCTCTTGGTCCCGCGGAACTGGAATGTGTAGAGCGGGACAGAGTCCGGGCCTTCACCAAGCGAGAGTCCTTCGGGACCTTCGTGGAGGTGGGGCTCGAACCGTCCGAGCACCTGCTCTCGGATTTGCTCCGAGAACATCTGCTGAAAGTAGGAACCGCAGTGCGCAAACGTGTGCATCACGCGGAGTATCGTACACGACCAGAGTTGCCGGCTGCCACCAACTGGCGCTGACGCCCAGAGTAGTAGCTTCCGGATATCCTCCTCAGCGCGAACGGTTGGGAGCATCTCCAGCTCCGGCTCGTCGTGGATGAGCAGGTCTTCGATGAACTCGAGCGCTTCTCGTCGGAGAGACTCGACCTCGGCGCGATCTTCGGCGTCCTCCCAGCGATAGCCATACGACCGGAGGAACTCGTCGGCATCGGCGAAGTTCGACAGGTAGAGCCTGGGGACGTCGATGCCGGAGTGCCCAGAGATCATTGTGTCCATGATCTCCCAGGGGATGTCCGCGATCGAATTGAAGTCGTCCCGCATACGGGTGGTCGCTTTGGAGGTAGAAGGTAAAAGACGCGCCGCATGTGCGAACGTTGGCGCCCCATACCCAAGAAGCAGTGACTGCGCCACCGGTTTCTAGGAGCCATCCTCACAGCGGCAACCCACGGCACGGTTTTGCACGTTGTTTCCGTCTCGTGTCTGTCTTCTAGGGCCTCGCGCTCAGTTCTCCTCTGGGACCCGATCCAGCACAGAGAGGCCGTCGCGGATCACACGCCGCGCTCGGCGGGCCATGCTCAGGAAATCATCCGCCTCTCCAGACTCCAGCCACGCGACGAAGTTCGGTCCAGGCTGCAGCGCGTAGTGGTAGTCGTCCTCCTCGACGAAGAGCCAGCCCGAGTACTGTCTGGTGTGGAGAACATACGACCGATCGTCGAACGGTTGAGCGACCATGTTCGCGTTGAACTGTCCGCCGTAGTCAAAGTACTGCTCTGCGTTGGAAAAATACATCGTTCGCATCGTGAGCCCGCTTTCGCTGGCGGCGTTCGCGAGGCCCAGCATTGCGCCGCTGGCGGTGAGGTCGCCCCGAATCGTGATGACCCGGTTGTTCTGCCAGAGCGCCCGAATGAAGTCATACGTAGCTTGGTCGTTTACGAAGAGCGGGACGCCCAGTTCGTTATAGCGATCCCTGAGTCGCCGAAATCGGCGTCCGCAGCGATTGATGGTCTGCGAGAGCGTAGCGGCGACGGCGTTTGCGTGCTCGCCAGAGTAGGCCTGCCGTATGATCGCGACCGCCTCCTCTTCGACGTCTTCGTCCCATCGCGCGATGAACTCTTCCGGCGTAGCGGAGGCGATTAGGAGCGCTCCATACGCATCATGCAGATTGACGATTTGTTGGTCAAAATCGAGCAGGATCATCAGCGCCGGCCGGGACCAACCCGCAATCATGTAGTTCTGCTCGGATCCTACGCCGAGGTAGACTCCACCACTATTCTCGATGAGCTCGCGGGTCACCCAATGCCCGTCTTCGTTGGAGACCCAATAGTGAGTCCCTCGGGTGATCTCCTCCGGCTCTGGGTCTGCCTGCACCGCATCGAACGCTGCTCGGACCTCGGTTGGCAGCGGCACCGACGGATCGTCGACCTGGGCCGCAAGCGAGAGCGGCGCAAGAAGGATCGCGGATGAGAGGATTAGTCGCAGCATCGTGGGTTAGTGTTTTGTTCGGGAGCCGGAAGGGTGCCGCATTTTCTGATGAACGTCGATCCTGCTCCGCGATGGTTGTGCTGCTGTCTGGTATTTGCCGGCCAGTCCAAAGAGCGGGCGCCGCGCTGCGACTTGCAATCATCCGCGCGAGGGCTACGCTTACCGCTGGCCCCCTCCCGAGCAGATGTCCCATGGAACGTGTCGTTCTCATCGATGGCACAGCGCTGATCTATCGCGCTTTTTTCGCCATTCCCTCTACGTTTTCGACCCGCGACGGGACGCCGACGAATGCGACCTACGGGTTCGCGCTCATGTTCCGGAAGATCCTCGCTGGGAAAACACCGAAGTTTGGTGCGGTCATCTTTGATGCGCCTGGGAAGACGTTTCGAGATGAGAAGTTCCCGGCCTATAAGGCTCAGCGTCCGTCGATGGCGAGCGAGATGCGAATTCAGATTCCGTGGATTCATCGCATCGTTGAAGCCTACGACTTTCCGTTGATCAGCATCAGGGGCTACGAGGCCGACGATGTGATCGGCACCCTGACGAAGCAGGCTCTGGCCGACGGCCATGAGGTACACATCATCTCGGGTGATAAGGACTTCGCTCAGCTGATTGAGCCGAACGTGCGCATGCTCGATACGATGCGCGACATTAGCTACGACTCGGAGCTTGTCCGGAAGAAATGGGGCGTCCCGCCCGAGAAGTTCGTCGATCACCTCGCTCTGATGGGCGACAAGGCGGACAATATCCCCGGAGTGCCGGGCATTGGCCAGAAGGGTTCGGCCAAGCTGCTCGAGGCCTACGAGACGCTTGAGGGCGTTTACGAGAACATCGAGTCACTCAAGGGAAAACAGAAAGAGAATCTCATCAATCATCGTGCCGACGCGTTGCTGTCCCGCGAGTTGGCGACCATCGATGTTGCGGTCCCTCTGGAGCACACAGTCTCCGACCTCGAGTTGAAGCCGGTCGATGAAGCTCGGGTGAATGCACTCTATCGCGAGCTTGAGTTTAACTCGCTGATTCAAGGGGACGAAGAGACCGACTCTGCGGTCGCAGAGGGCCAAGAGATCGAGGTCGCTCCGTCGGCGGATGCGTTGCGCGCGTGGCTAGACCACCACCCGGGGACGCTCGCCATTGTGCCGCTGATCGAGGGTGGGCATATGCATGGCCCGCTGGCAGGAGTCGCACTTGCCGCCGCCGAGGGCGAGGCGATCTACGTGCCGTTCTCTGCACCTTCGGGAGCGCTCGGAGACGCGGCGGCCGAAGAGCTTAGGGCGATCCTCGCCGACCCGGCTCGACCCAAGGTTTTTCACGGCTACCGGGATGCCCGAGTGGGGTTTCAGCGACATGGGTTCCCCGAGGTCGCCGGAGCAGTTGGTGACACCGAACTCGCGTCATTCCTGATCGATCCGAGCGCTCTTCGGACTCACGACCTTGAACGTGTCGTGAAGCAGTTTCTGCAGCGAACGGTGCGGCCGATCAAGGCCGTCATCGGGAGTGGAAAGAGCCAGAAGGCGCTTCAGGAGGCCTCCGTCGCGGTGCTGGGTGCGTGGGCAGGCGAGATCGCGATCGCGATCGCACAAGTTTGGCCAATCGTTAGGCAGGAACTCGGTGAGGAGCACCAGTGGGATAACCTGCAGGACCTCTGTCTGCCCATGGCGGAGACGCTCGCGCGGATGCAGTTTGAGGGGGTTCGGGTTGACCCCGATGTTCTCTCTCGCCTTCAGGACGAGTTTGCCGAACGTCGGGCCGAGGTCCAACTGCGTATCCACCAACATGCTGGCCGCGAGTTCAATATTGGCTCGCCCAAACAGCTCGGCGATGTGCTCTTCGATGAGATGGGGCTGCCGGTCATCAAGAAGACGAAGACTGGCTACTCGACTAACGCCGAGGTCCTGGAGCGTCTCTCAGCCAAGCATGAGATCGCACGCGACGTTCTGGAATGGCGGTCGCTAGACAAGCTCATCAACACCTATACGGAAGTACTGCAGCGCTCGATACATCCCGACACAGGGCGCATCCACACGACATTCCAACAAACATCGGGGGTGTCTGGACGATTGATCACGACTGAGCCCGACCTGCAACGTACGCCGATTCGAACCGGGGACGGAAAGAGGATTCGCGAGGCGTTCATTCCAAGAGATGGCTGGGTGTTTGTTTCAGCCGACTGGAGTCAGATCGAGCTGCGCGTGCTCGCACATTTCTCAAAGGACCCAATGTTGGTTCGCGCGTTCCGCGAGCGAATCGACCTTCACCGACAGACCGCGAGCCGCATCTTCGATGTTGAGCCCGATGAGGTCAACGCAGAGCAGCGGAACGTCGGAAAAACCGTCAACTTCGCGACCATCTACGGCCAGGGCGCGACCGCACTCGGGCAACAAATCGGTGTGCCTCGGACGGCCGCGAAGGCGATGATCGAGCGCTACTTCGAAGTCTATTCTGGCGTGCGTGAGTGGCTCGACAAGACCATCGCAGACGCTACTGAGTCGGGCTCGGTCACAACGCTGCACGGGCGCCGTCGCTATATCTCGGAGCTGAAGAGTAACAACTGGCGAGACAAGGGGTACGGCGAGCGAATCGCCGCAAATACGCCGATTCAGGGGTCGGCCGCGGACATCTGCAAGACGGCGATGATGATGATCCATAGGCGCTTTGATGATGCCGGCCTCCAGGCCAGGATGATGGTGCAGATTCACGACGAGCTGCTCTTCGAGTGCCCGCCGGACGAACTCGAGCAGGTCACTTCGATCATTCGGGATTGCATGGAACACTGTGTGGATCTGGAAGTCCCGCTCGTGGTCGACATCGGGCATGGGGCAAGCTGGGCCGAGGCGCACTGATTTGGCCGCATCGTTCAGTTTCCACTGCTCCCAATCGAGCCTCGTTTCGGAGCCCGCGTGACAGCGAAGCCCCCCGGTCAGGTTTTTACACCGCCCGAGCTGGCGGATCGGATGTGGTCACTCGCGCTCGAGGCTCTTGGCGCCGTCGGTCGAACGCTCTTGGCGGTCGAACCTGCGGCGGGGGACGGGGCTCTGGTACGCGCTGCCCATCGAGCCGGGGCGGAGATCGATCTCACGGCGGTCGAACTCGACAGCTCTCTGCTTGAGGCCATTCGAGAGGCGGGGGCGACCGCCGTTCACGCCGACTCACTGACGCTGGCCCGAGGAGAGGCTCCAGCCAGCGCGCTGGGCGCAGCATTTGGTGCGCATCCTCCCAGCGACGTTCCGGAACGGCTGCGAAAGAGCGACTGGGCAGACCTCGTCGTCGCGAACCCGCCCTATCTAAGAGAGACAGGCAACCGTTCGATCTTCGGAGCCCTCAGAACCTGGAACGCCAGCACGTTCGCCGGCCTTTATCGAAAGGACTGCGACCTGCATCACTTCTTCTGGGACATCGCCACGAGATGGTTGAGGCCAGGCGGAGTCTTGGTCTTTCTGACGCCCGCTTACTTCCTCGAGGCGAAATCTGCCGCGCCGTTGCGGGAAGCGCTGATGCAGCGGGGTCATGTCGTGGGAGTCTGGCGCGCCCGCGGCGACGACGTTTTCCCAGGGGTGTCCGTGGAGGCCGCTGTAACCGTCTGGCGCAAAGGGCCTAACCGTGGCCCGTGCGCGGTTCTCGATTCGAATTTGAAATTGGCTGGTTCCGAGACCGTCATCCTGCGGCCTGGACAGCCGTGGTGGTTCACAGAGTCTGAGGCCCTCGCCGACCTCGAGAGAACTGAGCTGCGGCTCGGCGATTGGTATCGGGTATCGGAGGGGGTATCGACCGGGGCGAACAAGCTGCGGGCGGCACAAACCCATCTCGTCTTAGGAGCCAGAGCGGGCGAAGGAATCCTGGTGCTCAACGAGGAGGAGGCTCGTTCACTTGAATCCTCACCTGAGTACGCTCGGCTCGTTCACCGTCGGTTGCGGGCAGACGGATTGCCCCCTCAGTGGGTCATCCGAGTGCGGGACCGGGACTTGCCCGGACTCGACGCTGGCGAGCGTCCTGCGACGCCGATCGAGTCCCACCTGACGCGATTCCGTAAGGTTCTGGATGCGCGGGCTGAGATTCAGCGGAACGGGAGTCGGAGCTGGTATGCTGCCCTTTGGCCGCGGTTAGATGTCTCGATTCCCGGCGCGATCGTCACGCAGAAGTGGGCCGCGCGTGGGTCTTTTCGACTGTTGAGCTCCGGCTTCGTCCCGATGACGGACTACCGAATCCTAGTGCCGCGGACCGAGCAAGCTGCTGGGCTAGCGCACGAGGTTCTGGCTTGGCTCAACGGTCCGGAGATCGCTCCATGGCTCGAGTCCCGGATGAAACGAAAAGGACGGATGATCGAGTTTTACGGCGAGTGCCTCGACCGCGTGCCACTGAGGATAGCAGAGAGTTAGGAAGAGACGTCCGAACGTGCGTTCGGACGTCTCTTCCTTTCCGTTCCAAGATTCCGTGTTAATGACGGCGCCATGACTTCCGCCCACGAACTTCGCGCCCAAATCGACCGTGTTCTGTCCGACGAGATCGGCACGATCTACAAGACTGCTCCGTACCGCTGCGCCATGCTCTATCCGAGCCCGTACCGCGCAGGAATGAGCAGTCTGGGATACCAGGTCGTGTATCGTGAAGTGAACGAGCGTGCGGACTGGGTGGCAGAGCGGGCGTTCTTCCCGGATGAGCCCAAACAGTTCCGTGAGTCGCGCACCCCGCTCTTCACGTACGAGTCGAAGTTTCGAGTTTCGGAAGCGGATGTGATCGCCGTATCGTTCGCGTATGAGCTGGAGATCGGCGGCCTCCTGGAGAGCCTAGATCTCGCTGGAGTTCCTGTCCGTGCGGCCGATCGGAGCGCGCACGATCCGCTCATCATCGTCGGAGGGCCGCTGACCTTCTCGAACCCGGTACCGATCGGGCCGTTCGCGGACGTCGTGGTCATGGGGGAGGGGGAAGAACTCATCCACACGATTCTGGATACTCTCGAGGACTGCGGCGATCGGGACGAGCTCTTGACGCGGTTGTCAGCAGTCCCGCACCTCTGGATCCCTGCGATCCACGGCGAACGGCTCGTTCCGGTCGCGAAGGTGTCGCCGGACAAGCTCCCCGCTTACTCCGCGATTATTACGCCTCATACCGAACTCGCAAACATGCACTTGGTGGAGGCCGAACGGGGCTGCCATCGCAAGTGCACGTTCTGCGTAATGCGGCGGAGCACAAACGACGGGATGCGGCTCGGGGAAGTAGATCGAATACTGGGGACGATTCCTCCCGAGGCGCAGCGCGTAGGATTGGTTGGCGCCGCGGTCTCTGACCATCCGAAATTGAAGGAGATCGTCAGCTCGATCGTGTCGCAAGGCAGAGGCATCGGCCTCAGCAGCCTTCGGGCAGATCGGCTCGACGACGAGTTGGTCGGGCTCCTCAAGAAAGGTGGATACAAGACGCTGACTGTTGCCAGCGACGGCGCTTCTGAGCGGCTTCGGGTGACGCTTCAAAAGACCATTCGCGAGCGGCACCTCTTTGAGGCCGCCGAGCTGGTTGCGGCCCACAAGCTCAAACACCTAAAGGTGTACATGATGGTGGGGGTGCCCGGGGAGACACCGGAAGACATCGACGAGTTGATCCGGTTCGGCCTGGAAGTGTCGAAAATCTGTAATGTCGCCCTCGGCATCGCGCCCTTTGTGGCGAAACGAAATACGCCGATGGACCGGTTGGCCTTCGCCGGTCTCAAGCCCGTCGAGAAGACGCTCAAGAAGCTGCAACGGGCACTGCGAGGGAAGGTCGATGTCCGCTCAACTTCGGCGCGTTGGGCGTGGGTCGAGTGGTGTATGGCGCAAGGCGGGTTCGACATGGCTGACGCCGCGGAGGCTGCGTGGCGGAACGGCGGCACCTTCCAGGCGTGGAAAGCTGCGATCCGAGAGCACCGTCTTGACCATCAGCCAGAAGACGCTGACCTGCGGCTCGGCTTACCGTCGGGCCGATTCGTCAAAGACCTAGGCTACACCGAGAAGACTGCATGAAGCTGAACGACGAGACTGGGGTCGAGCCCACCGAAGTCACCGAGGTTGCTCGGGGGATCGTCCGTGTTCCGTTGGTCACCGATACGCTTCCCCCCGCCACTCGAACAAACACCTATCTTCTTCGTGGTGAGCGCGCGGTTTGGATCATCGACCTCGGGACGAGCGACCCGGATCAGATGACCGTCTTCATGGATGCCTTGCGTACTCATGCGATGGCGTGGCGAAGAGATATTGGCGGCCTAATCCTGACCCACCATCACCCGGATCATGTGATGGGGCTGAAGTGGTGGTCAGAGACCATTCCTCTGCCGGTCATCGCGCACGAGAAAACGAAGGAGCTCATCGCGGAGAAGCTGGGTGAAGGCGGCGCAGAGATCGTCGAAAAGGCGGAGTGGCTGACGATCTCGGAGGACCAAGATGCTGACGGGTTTCGTTTGGTTTGCACCCCAGGCCACGCCCCAGGCCACATTTCGGTGTTTACCGGCTCAGGGCGCCACAACAACGCCGAAAACGTGCTGATTGCCGGTGATCTTGTTGCAGGACTCGGCACGATCGTGATCGGTCCCCCGCGCGGGAATATGAGCGACTATCTGGCGTCCCTCGACAAGGCGGCCGCCCTCAAACCCGAGTTGTTGCTGCCGTCTCACGGCCCCGGAACGACCGACGCTGTAGCGCGGCTTGAGCAGTACAAAGCGCACCGACTGAAGCGCGAGGAGAAGGTACGGGCCGCCCTCTCACCCGACGGCCAGACCGCGGCCGAGGTGACTGCGGTCGCGTATGACGATGTGCCGGTTTACCTGCACGGCTTCGCTGAGTGGACTGTCCACGCTCACCTCATCCGATTGGTTGAGCTCGGCGAGTGCACCGTAGTGAATGACCGGTTCCGGGCGAGCTAGTCCAAGGCCGGCATCGTGCGGCGAATGAGCGACGGGTTTCCTTCGCAGAGTTCGACCCACTCTCCTTCGCGCAACACTGCTTCGTACAGGCTGAAGTCTTCGTCTGAGGTAAAGAGCCCCCGGGTTCGCAGGTAGGGCTGTGCTGGCGCGAGGTCTGTGGCGATGGCGGCTGTGGTTTGATCCACGAGGTAGGAATCGGCGTGCAAAGTGTGTCCTCCTACGTTCAGCGCACCCGCGCGATTCTCATCCAGAACCAGCTCGGGTGCCCGGTCGCGCCGCAGGACGAATACCGAGACACGCCAGGCAATGCATGGCGTGTTGGTTACCGGGGAGACCAGCAACTCCGCACCGCGAGCATGATCTGCCGTGGTTGGTCGCGCGGGCGTTGTATCCGCGATTTGCGCCATGGCTGGCAGTCGCCAGCGGCTAGGAACGAGTCCGGACTTAAGCTGACTCCAGTAGAGCCGCGGTAGCAACTGGCTGAGCGCGGCCGGGAGGCCAATCAGCAGGCCGAGGCCGAACAAGGGATGAACTAGGGCAGCTGCTGCTGCGCCGACGAGTGCCGCCGCGCCGCCAGCGACCCAAGTCCCGCGTGGTACCCGGGCGGCCCTGCCCGCCTCTTCGAGCTCCCGAAATCGCGCGGCGACCTCAACGTCGCCCAGGTCGAGGATATCCTCGCTCTTGCAGCTAGGGCAACGTGGGGCTGGCTCTCCGAGGAGGTATCCGCAGTCGGCGCAGAGGAACTCGCAGGCGAATTCCTCCCGACGGTTTTGGAGGGGGTCGTCGGCCGCGCGTGCTCGGTTTTTTGCGATGCTCCGGGCCCGGGACTTCTGCCGTCGCTTGCTCCCATCACGATCTCCTCGACGCTCCTGCCGCCTGGTTCGCTTGATGAGTTGTGCTGCGCCGCTTCCGCCGGCCATAGAACATCCTGCTTAAGAGGGGCGGTGTTGACTCGATTGTGAGCACTCGCCGGACTAGGCGCAAATGAGTGCTGGCCGACCTTCTCTGGGTGGAGGCTGGCGTGCCGTGCGGCGTGGCCGGATATTGAGGGTGCTTTTGCTGCGCACGACTTGCAGCCCGCTGCCCGTTCGGGCAGGGTGCGACTGCGTTGATGACCCTCGCTGAAGACCTGAAAGATGGGCACCGAAAAACTCGTTATTCCTCACGAACTCAACCCTACCCGAGCGCGCCAAGCGACAGAAAAGGCGCTTGAGTCGTACGGTGAGCGATTCTCCGACTACCTGCCCACCGCGGATTGGGTTCGGGATAATCGCTGTGAGATTTCCTTTACTGTGAGGGGAAAAACCCTTGATGGTGCCATGGAGTTGCACCCCGGCGAGGTTCACCTCGAGCTGGATGTTCCGTTCCTGCTTCGTCCGTTCAAGAATCGAGCGTTGGGGGTGATTAAGGACCAAATCGAGATTTGGATTGCCAGGGCAGCTACGGGTGAACTCGACGTTGCAGAGGAGTAGTTCGCTAGATGCCCAGTCCCCCCGCCAACTCGCCAATAACGCTCGTTGAAGTAGGCCCCCGCGACGGTCTTCAGAACGAGCGGATTCGGCTTACGGTGGAGCAGAAGCTGACGATGATTCACGGCCTCGTAGATGCGGGCATGAAACACGTTGAGGTGGGGTCCTTCGTTCACCCAAAGTGGATCCCGCAGATGGCCGATACGGCCGAGGTTCTGAGCCGGCTCGAACGCAGGGACGACGTCAGCTACTGGGTGCTCGTGCCCAATATGCGCGGCCTCGAGAATGCGCTGAAGGCTGGCGCTACGCACATTGCCGTCTTCGTTTCATCGAGCGAGTCGCACAATAAGAAGAACCTCAACCGCACGATCTCGGAGAGTTTGGAGGGCATCCGCGAGCTAGCGGATGTCGCGGGCGCGGCTGGCTGCACCATTCGTGGGTACGTCTCAACCGTATTCGGTTGCCCTTACGAAGGGGACGTTGATTTCGGGCGTGTGCTCGAGATTACCGGCTCCCTCCTTGAGCTTGGTTGCGGGCAAGTGAGCCTGGGAGACACCACCGGCATGGGAACCCCGGGCCAAGTCCATACCTCGCTCACCCGTGCGCTTGATAACTACCCCGTCGAAAAGATGGCGTTGCATCTCCACGACACTCGGGGCCTCGCGGTCGCTAATGCGCTGACCGCGCTGCATGTTGGGTTCACGACCTTCGACAGCTCGATCGGCGGAATGGGCGGTTGTCCCTATGCGCCAGGCGCTTCCGGCAATGTTGGTACCGAGGACATCGTCAACATGTTGCACTCGATGGGACGTCCCACAGGGATCGATCTTGAGAAGCTGTTGATGGTGTCGCGCCGACTCGAGCGAGATTACGGTGCGACCCTGAACTCAGCGTACTTCCGCTACTCAAAATCTGCCAAGCGCCCCAACCCATGACCGAAGAGAACCCTGTTCTCGTCGATGTCGCCGACAGTGTCGGTGTCATCACGTTGAATCGTTCGTCCCGCATGAACGCCGTTAGCCGGTCGCTTGCGACCAGCCTTTTCGAGTCGCTCGCTGCGCTTGAGGACAACCCGGATGCCCGCGCCATCGTCATCATTGGTGCTGGGGATCGGGCCTTCTGCGCCGGTGCCGATCTGAAGGAACGCGCCTCGATGTCGGACCTTGATGTCCGGCATTTTCTGACCAACCTCGGCGGAATGCTGGAGTCGATCGAGCGCATGGGCACACCGGTCATCGCCGCGATCAACGGGTTTGCCTTGGGTGGCGGTCTCGAGCTCGCGCTGGCATGCGACATCCGGCTGGCTTCGAAGACAGCTTCTATGGGCCTCACCGAAGTGAGGCTCGCGATTATTCCGGGCGGCGGCGGGACTCAGCGATTGCCACGGATCGTGGGATTAGCGCGAGCCAAGGAGATGATCCTCACGGGTCGCCGCGTTGGAGCCGAGGAAGCCGAGCGCATCGGGCTGATCCTCGAAGCGTGCGAGCCGGACGCGCTCCTCGATCGAGCGAAAGCAATTGCGGGCGAGATTGCCAAGGGTGGACCGTTGGCGATCGCGCAGGCCAAATTTGCCGTGCATTTTGGGATGCAGACAGATCTTCGCACCGGTCTCGCGATTGAGCGGAAGGCCTACGAGACCCTGCTCCCAACCACCGACCGGATCGAGGCACTGATGGCGTTTCGCGAGAAGCGGTCGCCGAACTTCGAGGGCAAGTAGTGTTCCGACCGCTCGTGGGATTAAGAAACGGGGCCTTCGCTCTGATCGTGTGTGTCGTCACTGGTTCGGTCGCTTGTGCGCAATCAACGGTGCCACCGCTTCCAGAGTTGTCCCTCGTATCCGGCGAGGTACTCGTGCCGAATGGCGCCGACTACTTGGTGTGGACAGCGGATGCTTCGGCCCCAGACGCGTGGCCACCGACAACGAGTCCGCTAAACCAGATCCCGATCACTTCGCTGGTTCCAGCGGCGGTGACGGACACGTCTGACCGGCTCATTCCGCTGATGGAGATCGAGGAAGAAGGGTATCAGGTGCCAGGCGCGACCTGGGTCTCCGGCCTGCGCGCGCCGTTTTCGATCGACTCGCTGGCTGCTTGGAACGAAGCTGAGCCACGTCGACAGCATCTCGAAGATCGCCGACTCCGATACGGTGACCCAGTGCCGTCCCGAACGACCATGCTCTACCAAGGGGCGCCGGAGCTTGCGCGTCCGCAGTTCGCGAGTCCGGTTGGGCCGCTCTACTTCGAGGAGGGGGTTGAGACCGCCTACTACCTGCACGAATTCGACGTCGCCGACCCAGCAGAGTTCGTCTCGCTTCAGGTGGAGTTGGAGTTTGCAGCCGGTATCGTCGTTTACGTGAACGGCCGTGAGATCGAGCGCTACAACGTAGCGCCGGGCCTCGAGGGGCACGGGAACGTCGGGCTAATCACTTGGATGGCGGCTCACATCAACCAGACGATGTACCGACGTTGGCAGCGTACGACGCTGGGAATCGACGCCGGGGTGTTGAGAGCGGGCTCGAACATGCTCGCGATCGCTACCTACAAAAGGCCGCACGGCGGGACGCGTGCGCACTACCTCGACCTCCGACTTGAGGCGCATCGTGAGGCCGGTTTTACCAAAACTAGCTACCTCCAACGTGTCGAAGCGAACCAGATCACTGTGATGTGGGAGACGAATGTCGTCGGCTTCGGGGTCGTCGAGTTTGGCACCAGCGCCGAGACTCTCGATCGACGCGCATACAGTCCGCAGTTGGCAGATTCACACCACGAGGTGGTCCTCACAGGTCTGCAATCGGATACGCGCTATTGGTACCAGGTGCGCACTGAGCAGCTTGGCGGCGCGCCGGACTTAGTCGGCGATGTCCGCTCATTTCGCACGGCTGTTGAGAGCGGCACGTCATTCACTTTCATGGCGTACGGGGACAACCGAACGCAGTCGGAGATACACACACGCCTGATCAACCGGATGTGGCAGGACGCCCACGACGAAGACGTGCGATTCCTGGTGAGCACGGGCGATCTCGTGACGAACGCGTCACCTTGGGAAGAGTGGCAGACGGAGTTTTTTGAGCCGGCGCTCCCGCTCATGGGCGACATTCCGTATTACACGGCGCTGGGCAATCACGAGGGGAACCACGAGAGCTATTATTACTATCTTGATTTGCCGGGAAATGAGTCTTGGTATTCGGTGGAATACGGCGATCTTGAGCTCTTCGCGATCAATTCGAGCGCGCTTTATGACGCGACGAGCCCCCAAGGTCAGTGGTTAGACGCCGCTTTGGCCGCATCGACGGCGACATGGAAGGTGGTGTTCTTTCACCACCCACCCTACGCGTGCACTCCGGCGCGAAAGCCTGGCGACCTAGGGATACAAGAGCATGTCGTTCCTGTCCTGGAGCGGCATGGCGTGCAATTGGCGCTGCTCGGGCACGACCATTTGTACGGCAGAAGCCGGACTCTAAACGGCGTAACCTACGTAATTACTGGGGGAGGCGGCGCGCCGCAGTATCCGTCGGAACCGGATGAAATTAACGAAATCTGCCGAACCGAGTATCATTATTGTATTGTAGACGTTGAGCCGTCCGAACTGAGGCTCCGCGCGATTGGTATCGACGGCGATATGATCGACGACTTTACCCTCCAACCTTGACCGCATGACGCAGGACAATCAAAATCCGCCGCCCGAGGACGATTGGACGTCTGAAGAGCATACCAAGCTGATGTCTCGCTATGAGCGAATTGCAGCCGAGTCCGTGGGAGCTCCTTCGAAGGATGGTCAGTCAGTAGTCGCCGAGTTTAGTTTGGGGGGAGCAGTTCCACGCCACGAGCTGACACGCCGACGATTCAAGTCGTCGGACATCTACGTTCGCCTCGAGAACACCATCTACGGGCCGATCACACAGGACGAGCTATCGGAGATGCTCGCCAGCGGTGAATTGACCGGCTTTGAGAGCGCCTCGGCGGACCTCCAACACTGGACGCCACTCATCTACCACCCAAAGATGACGCTCAGCGGGGAGATCGACCCCGACGCAACGCACGGCATGTTGCACAATCGGTCCACGCTGCCCGCCGCCGCCCGCGCGCCTGACAAGTTCGATCTTGAGGCGCTCGCGGACATGGACGACGACGACGAGGCGCTGCCCGCGATGCCGCTGGCGGCAATCTTGATCAAGCCGATCAAGGTCTCGCGAAGAACAGGGCTTCCGATCAAGGTCCACGCCGACCTGGAGAAGGAATCGCTCGCCAGTGTCATTAAGCGAACCGCCATCCCCGACGAGCAGAGGCTCTCTGGATCACAAGCACTGGTCGAGCTCGCGCACGGAAACGACGCTCGCCTGAACGACACCGACGAAGTGCCAGCGCTCGGTAAGGAAGAGTCCGACGTTATTGGCAATACCGACTCGGGCTGGGACCTCGACGGCTCTGCCGGGAGTGCGCCGAGGGCACTTGCGGACACAGTCTCCGGCCCGAGCACAAAGCCCGCGTCCGAGCAGATGTCTGCACTGGTGGATGCCGAGATCGAGGCCCTCTACGCCGGTTTCTTCAACGACCCAGCGCCGCCCGCAGATAAACCGGCCGCACTGTTGGAGAGCCAACCCGTGCCCGCTTCGCCACTGCGCTCGGCATCGTCTCAGGCACTAGACCTGATTCAAGGCCTGGAAATGGAGCTTGACCCAGCGGACTCTGACTCGCTGGATATCGAGATCGACGACACCGCCATCGCGGCCATGAGAGGCGTGTCGGCGGAGGAACCCTTACCGTTCGACGAGGACGACGAAGAATCGAAGTTTAAGGTCGACCAAGTATCAGCTCTCGCCTTCGATGAGGCTCCGGAAGCGTTTCCAGCGTCCGAGATGCCGGCGACCACGTCCGCTCCGCTCGCCAAGAGCGGCGGGGGCAACCGCCTCGCCGTGTATATTGTGGCCCTGCTGATGCTCGCGGTCGCCGCCGTCATCGCCTTGTCACTGCTTTCACGCACAACACCAAGCGCTGGCCCAGACGCGCCGGCCCCGGAAGAGGTCGCACCGGAAGAGGCAGCACCGGAAGAGGCAGCACCGGAAGAGGCAGCACCGGAAGAGGCAGCACCGGAAGAGGCAGCACCGGAAGGGGGCGCAGCGGAAGAGGGTGAGCAAGCCGCAGCCGACGGTGAGCCTGCAGCCATAGTACCGGCTGCGCAGGGCGAGGCGGCGGTGCCCGCAGCGCAGGGCGAGGCTGTGCCGACCGAGAACGTGCCTGCAGCCGCGACCGAGAAGTCCGAAGCTCTGTAAGACGGCTCGGCGGCTGAGCGGCTAGACCGGCGGCACCCAGCTGGTCTTGACGAGTATTCGCTTCAGCATGTTTGGGCGCTTGGTCGCGTTCCTGCCCGGGTAGATCGGCTCAAGTTGGTGCATCTCGTCGCGGGCCGCGTACCACTCGCGTTGCAGGTCCCAAAGCTGCCTCGCCTCATCCCCGACCGCCTTTTGCGGAGCAGCTTGAAGTAGGTGCGCCCGCACCGCCGCGATACCCGCCCACTGCGGAGGGACTTGCTGGCCAATTGACTTGGCGATCTGCGCAGCGGCCGCGGCAAAGTAGGAGGATTGCTCGGGAACGTCCCGGCGCATGGCGTCGAGCACGTGTGGCCAAAGGTCGTGCGGTTGATTGCGGTCGATGAACCACGCCAAGCCGACCGCTCGTGGCTCTCCAGGAGAGTCTTGTAGCGCCACCTCCAACAGAGCGAGCGCTTGTCCTCGCTCGTCGAACGTCAGGTACCACTCGGCCAGATCGACAAGCGTGTCTGGATTGCCGGTGATGTGATGGTGTTGCTTGAGAAGCTCGATCGCGTGCGCCCTGTTCGGATTGTAGTAGGCGTCCGCCGCCGAGCGAATCGTTAGCGGATCGTGCGGGTCGAGCTTCAGCGCGGCCTCAGCAACCTGCACCGCTTCGGGATCGCGCCCGAGGTCGAGCAGAACCTGAGTTCGTTCTCGCAGCACCGAGGCGTCGCGCGGCCGAAGCTGTGAGACCCAGCCCAGAAAGTCAGCGGCGTAGTGGTCGGCCCGCAGCTGTTGCATGGCCACGCGCATCGCGATCGCAAACCCTGTGCCGATCGCGGAGTTCCTGATCACCTCAGAGGACTTCGCGAGCTCTTGGGGCCACAGCTCGCGTGGCCATGACCCCAACAGCATCAGCGCGGTGCTCGGGGCAGGGCTCTTCTCAAAGACCTCCCGAATGGTCTCGACTACCGCCAGACCTCCGGTCTGATGCAGCATCTGCAGATAGCGCGTGTTGGTCGGGAAGAGCTTCAGGTACTCGATCAGCTCCGGCACGTGATCGCCAAGAGTGTTCTGCATCTCCCAGAGTGCCGTGTTGGCCGACGCGTTCGCGCTCGGGAAACGCTCTCGCGATTCGGGACCGAGCGAGTCACAGGCCTCTTCGATCAGGCCCTCATTGAGCAGGATTTCGAAGTTCCAGATTTCTCGACTGATGGGATCGTATCGGTCCCCATTTGCGTCGAGCCATGACCGTCCGCCCCTCGTTCCTTGCTGCTTGACCGTCTCAAGGAATACCGCCTCGGCGAGATTCGGATCGTAGGGAAGCATCTTGACCAGGTCGCTTAGAACGCGGAGGCCGCCAGCTTCGTCGCCCAGAGAGAAGTAGGCTTCTGCGAGTTGCTGATGTGTCGAGAGCTGGCCGGTCTCCTGCTCCAGAGTCTCCTTGAAGTGGTCGGCGGCCTCCGCCCAGGACCGACGCTCGAGCGCTGAGTGCCCGAGCTGCACGATGGCACGCACGTCCTGAAATTCGCTCGCCAGCCGCATGAACTGTTGGTCAGCGTCGGCCACATAGCCCGACTGCGCCTGCAGGAGCGCGAAGGTGTAGTGGAAGTCGTTGGAGCGCTCGTTCTCTGGAACGATGTGAGCGCTCCAGGCCAGAAGTTCGCGCAAGAAGCCGGTCCCGCCGATGCCCTGCATTCGTTCGATGAACCACGACCATGAGCCGGCGCGGGGCAACGGGAGAGACCGCGGTAGGAGCCGGCGCAGGTGGACCAGGTCGAGTTCACCGTCGGCTGCCGTGCGGGCCAGTTTGGCGACAAGCCCCGCGCGAGCGCTCAGCTCCTCTTCCGAAGTTAGCTCATGACCCTCGATCCGTATGGTGAGGGCTTGCTCG
>JBLHWZ010000093.1:0-17873 GCA_047629415.1 Bradymonadia bacterium
GGGTGGAGACGGGGTCAAAGACCCAATCCGAAGCCATCGCCTCGTAGTTTCCGTCGAAGAGCAAACCGCAAAGCTGGCCATTGGCGTCCAGTGTGACCGAACCAGAGTTCCCTCCGGTTGTGTCCAGGGTGGAGAGGAAGTTGACCGGCACCGAGCCCAGATCGGGGTCTTCGTAGGGCCCCCACTCACCGCTATCGATCGCGGCCAGTATTTCGTCGGGCGCATCGAATGGCTCTTCGCCGGTGTGCTTCTCAACGATGCCTTGGACTGTCGTGAATGGCCGGTACCAAACCGCGTCCGCTCCACCGTATCCGCGGACCATTCCGAAAGTCACGCGCAGAGTGCCGTTGGCGTCGGGGTAGAGTGGAACTGGCGAGGTCTCGCGAACCGCAGCGAGGTACTGCGGACGTAGTCGATTGTACGCACCCGCGTGCTCCTCATCCCGGTCGTTACTCTCCCGAAGAAGCGGATAGAGAGCGGCAGCAAGTCGGAGAATCGGGTCTCGCGCCTGCTCGATGTCGACGGCCTCAACTTCTAGCAAGCGGGACCGTTCCTCGGGCTCTCCCAAGAGAGTCTCTGCGTAAATCGCAGACGCCGCAGACGCGTAAGAATCTTCCGCGCCCTCGGCTGCGTAGCTCAGAAAAAGATCGACGAGCGGGGCTGTGGTCGGGTCATCGAGCGAGTGAAGACGCTCCATAAAGTAGGAGAGAATCCGCTGGTCCGGGAGCGGATGAAAGCTCCGATCCTGCCGCGCGACGCCCTCGGCGATCCGAGGCCAGTCTCGCTCCTGATACCCACGGTCGCGCTCCTCGTCGGCGAGGGGACGTTCGTGGGCAAGCCAAAGCGCCGTGTTCGCAGTCGAGAGCAACCCGACCGACCACGACATCCACCCGACCAAACGGTCGCGGTCTACATTCGCACGGTCGGTGTCGAGAAGCGCCAGCAACTCATCATTCGCGGAGAGCCAGGCGCGCGCTTGGTCTGTGTCCCTTTCCTGGAGCGCCTCCACCATGCTGGCATCACGCTCAAGCGTCCGTTCCACAGCACCGCTGGACTCAAAGCCGTCCAGCATTCCACGGTTGTTCTTGAGGTAGTTCGCGAGTCCGAAGATTCGGCTCTGCAACCGTACTGACGCCTCCTCATCCTCCTCTGACGCAGCCTCGAAAATGGCGATCATTTCGTCCATCGTCTCGATATTCCACGGATAGGTGCGCCCGCGAGCCCAGGACATCTCATTCCCAGTCCGGAACCGATAGGTGCGCCCTGGGTAGCCGGCGACCATGACGAAATCGCCATCATCGAGGTCGGTCGTGCGAATCTCGAGGTGGTGGGGCGGCTCGTAAGGGACGTTGTCCTCCGAGTAGGCTGCGGGGTTGCCGTCCATGCCGACATAGGCGCGGAAGAACGTGAAGTCGCCGACGTGGCGTGGCCACATCCAGTTGTCCTCATCTCCGCCGTAGAATCCAACCATGGACGGCGGCGCATAGGAGATTCTCACGTCCTCAAGCTCTAGCTGCCGGATCATCCGGTACTCGGCTCCTTCGAAGTAGCTAGGAACCGAGCAGAGAACGCCCTCCGCTGATTCGCAATCCGCGATCAAATCCTTGATCGCGAGATCGATGGCCTCGTAGCGTTCTAGGTCGGTCGCGTCGGCGGCGATCGTTCCGAGCACGCGATCGGTCACATCTATGATCGACTCCGTCACCAGCACGCGCGAGCCTGGACCGGCCCATATTTCCTCGGATTCGGACGCCGCAAGAAAGCCCGTGTCGAGCAAGTTCGATTCGGGGGTCGAGTTGTGCTGAAGCGCGCCGACAGCGCAGTGATGATTGGTGACCACAAGACCACGCTCGCTCACGAAGGAGGCGCTGCAACCGCCGAGGCTCACGACCGCCCCGAGCGGGTGGGCGTGCAGATCGACGAGCGCGGCGGGGTCGAGCTGAAGCCCGAGCGATCGCATACGATCGGCTACGTCAGGCAACTGTTCCGGCAGCCACATGCCTTCGTCCGCATGAGCGGTAGAAGCGACAGCGACGAGAGCGAAGAAGCACGATAGATTACGCATATTGCGGGGCCAGATTGCAGGACATTGTTGGGACCGACCGAATCGGTCCGCGTGAAGAGCGTTTACAACCGACTCGGGGTTGAGGTTGCTGTCGTTCATGCGTGGAGTTTGGGTGCGGCATCGGACTCAGCGACGATGGCGGCCTCGATATCGAGCATCTCATCAAGCCTCTCGCGGACGGCTGCTTCTTCGAAATGAGCCATCGCGAGCTTCACGTACGTCGCGTAGTGGCGCGCTTCCGACTCAAAGAGAGACTGATAAAACGTCCGCAGTGTATCGTCCTTCAAATGCTCGCCCAGCAACGCAAAACGCTCACACGAGCGAGCCTCGATCATCGCTGCGACGAGCATTCGATCGATGAAGCCATCCTCGTATCCTGAACGGACGTTCGCGTGCAGCTTGCTGGCGTATTTCGACGCCCGGCTGCCACGGTAGACCCAGCCTCGATCGGCCATCAAGACGAGAACTTCGCGAAAGTGAGCCATCTCCTCTTCGACGATCTCAGCCATGGTCTCGACCAAGTCCGGAAAGTCGGGATAGCGCCCAATGAGATTCAGGGCGCACATCGCGGCCTTCTTCTCGCAGTGGGCATGGTCCAGGAGCATCTCTTCGAGATTGCTCTCGTACTTCGCAACGAAGTCGACAGAGGTGTTGTGGCGGAGTCCGAGCACGATTCTGTTGGGGCTACAGGCTACAGTGGCAGGGCGTGGCGCAGCGGTTGCGCGGCCACAACGCCCTGCCCGCGGACAAGCGCTACGTCAACCGTGAGTGTCTGCGAAACCGAGGCGCACATGCTGACGCCGCCGACCGCTCCACCGCCGACGTCCTGGTCGATGACTTCGCCGTCGGCACGCATTCGCAGGTCGACATCCAGCACCGACGCCTGCCCAACCGCGATGACCGCGTAGCACTCTCCCGGCTCCGCATCGATAGTCAGCTGACGCACGCCAGGCCTGGGAAACGCGCTTCGCCATTGAGCGCCCTCTGGTGTCCAGCGGGGCGCGGATCGGGCTGTCGCCGCCTCGAGCCGATTCGATAGTTCATCAAGCTGGCCGCGAGCAGAGTAGTACGCGTTGGGGTCCACCAGAACCTGGAAGTCCGCGGTGCCTCCGCCATTAAACGCCCGCAGGCCGACCCGAACGATACCGGACAATGCAGGGCACCACTCGACGACCGGATAGCCGTCCAACTGAACGTCCTGCGCAACCACGCCACCACGGCGACGCAGCCGGAGGTCCAAGTCTGTCAGGCCGTTCAGACCGATCGCGACGAACGCGTAACAGACACCCGCAGTTACCGATTGGTTGAACGCGTACGCCTCTCCCTCAGCCAATCGTACCGAGCCTTGAGGTGTCAGTGGTACGTGATTCGGCAGGAAGCGGGCGACCAACTCGTTTAGCGATTCAGGCGGGACTGGCCGCTCGAAACGTGAGTCAATGTCGACGTTCGCCGCAAGCGCAGCTGCTCCAACGAGCAGAAGCAAGGCCGCGATAATCAGGGAACGTCTGGCGAAATGGAGTCGCATCGGGCACACTCAACCACAGCTTAGGCCGAGGGGAAACGTCCAATCGGCCCGTCCGTCCCATGTTGAGATGACGACTTCACAGTTCAATGCTCTCAAGGAATTCTCGAAGATTCCGGTGCTCTCCCAACTCACCGAGGAAGAGGTCTTCGACTTCTTGCGACTCTGCAAGGTGCATCGGCTCGCCGCCGGAGCCAGCCTCTTCAAGCAGGACGCCCCCGGTCGAAGCATGTACATCATCGAGTCCGGACACATCGATGTGTATCTGGAGCGGGCTGCCGGTCGCGAACACATCGCCGAGTTCAACGCGCTCGATGTGCTCGGCGAACTCTCGCTTATCGATCCCGGGCCGCGATCGGCCACAGCGGTCGCCCGCGACGAGACAGTGCTCTACGAAGTGCTCGGCGACGACTTCGAGTTGATGCTGAAGCAAATGCATCCAGCATCCTACAAAATCGTACGCGCCCTATCTCGTATCGTTTGCCGGCGGATTCGCAGCGTGAACGGACGCATCGACGCCGAGCTTTCTGGTGGACCAGCGCCGCCGCCACATACCGGTCAATTCGACCGTATGAGCGCGCGGCAGGTCGCCATAACCGGCACCGAGCGCGCTGTAGGCGCCGGCTCGCAGCACAGCGCTGGCCCGGGAAAGCCCGGTATCAAGAAGACTGGCACAAACCCGATGACCAACGGTATGATCCGCCGCGTCGTCTCGAAATTCTGGGGGAATGACGAATGAGCTTCGATCCTGAACTGAAGAAGATTCTGCTGCTCTCCAAGTTGGCCGATGACGAGCTGAAAGTGCTCGACATGGTGATGCGGCAGGAGAGATACGCAGCCGGAAAACCTGTGTGTTCAGAGGGAGAAGCCGGCCGCAGCTGCTGGTTCGTCATCGAGGGTGAGGTCGACGTCGTGAAGACGCTCACCGATGGAACGGAGCGGCTGCTGACGACACTTCGCCCCTCGGATGTCTTCGGCCAAGTTGCCTTGATCGACTCCGGTGCACGGTCCGCCACCTGCCGCGCGCGCACCAACGTGCGAGTCTTCCGCTTGGACCGACAGGACTTCGACACACTCTTCTCAAGCGGCAGCACCTTCGCGTTCCGGTTTCAGCTCGCCATCGCCCGAATCGCCGCATCGCAGCTAAGGGGAGCCAATCGCAAGCTCAGCTTGCTGCTCGAATCCAGCCGCCCGCAAGATACGACGAGAAAAAAGCGGACGGACGCACTCAAGGAAGTGCGCGACATGCTCGCCCGCTCCGACGCATCCGTCTCGGCCGAGTCAATTCGATGGATCGATTAGTGAACGAGTGCGTTAGGGAGCGAAGACTCGACCGTAAGGAGACCTCATGTTGCCCAAACAACCCTCGTTTCGCCCTCTTTCCGCCGCCACGCTCAGCGCCCTTCTACTCTGCGCCTGCCAAGCCAGAACAGAAACCGTCGGCGAGCCACCCATTGCAGTCGAGCCCACTGTCATGGAAGGCGCGGCGGAGGCCTCAACCGACGAAAGAGCCGCCCCAACCGAGGGGATCTCAGCCGCAAACGACCCTACTGCGAGCCACGCCGACGCGGCACAGACGCCTCCAGACCAGCAGGACATGAACGCGATCGTCGCGGCCTCGACCGACTTCGCTGGTGACCTCTGGGGCGAAGTGCTCGCGGAACATGACGGCAACGCGCTGGTCTCGCCGACCAGTGTTTTCCTCGCCTTCTTGATGACGGAAGCGGGAGCGGCCGACACAACCCAAGAGCAGATGGACGACGTGCTCCAGCTTCCGCCGGGGTCGCAACACGCAGCTGCCGGTGCGCTGACAGCGCTCCTTCAAAACGATGGAGGCCCCACGATTCGCATCGCGAACCGTATCTGGGTCGAAGCCAGCTGGCTCGCACGGCTTCAACCTGAGTTCGTGTCCACCTTGCGATCGGCCTATGACGCCGAGGCCGGTGTCGTGCCCTTCATATCTGACGTTGAGGGAGCCCGCGCCGAGATCAATGAGTGGGTTTCTGAGCAAACCGAAGCGAAGATCACCGAGCTGCTCCCCGAAGAGAGCATCGACTCGCTCGTTCGACTGGTTCTCACCAATACCGTGTACTTCCACGCATCGTGGAGCACTGCGTTCAACGTTGCGAACACCGAGACGGGCGAATTCGAGACAGCGGCCGGCCCGGTGGCCGTGCCAATGATGAGTCAGCGCGCGAGCTTACCCTTCGTAGAGAACGACTCATGGATGGCGGTTGAAGTGCCCTACGCCGGGGAAGAGTGGTCGATGATCGCGGTGTTGCCTAAGGACGGCGCCCACGTCGATCTCGCGGGAGTACCTGCCGCGTTCGCGCGGGCGCAGGCGGAGCCGGTCGCGCTCTCCTTCCCGCGGTTCACGTACCGGCACGCCTTCAGCGTCGCCGAGCCTATGCAACGCCTCGGAATGACTGAAGCGTTTGACGCCCACGCGGCGGACTTCTCTGCCATGGCGCAGCTTGGTCGGTACGAGGGGCTCTACATCGCGAAGGCGCTTCATGAGGCCGTGGTCGAGTTCACGGAGACCGGCACCGAAGCGGCCGCCGCGACCGCGGTCATCATGGCAGCCCGAGGCGCTGCGAGAGAGGAGCCGGAGTACCGAGAGGTCAGCTTCGATCGTCCTTTTGACTTCGTGATTCAGCATCGGCAGACGGGTACGATCCTCTTCATGGGCCACGTTGAGGACCCAACCGAGGAGTAGAACGGCTGCGCTACCCGACTGACGACCTGCTCAACGCCGACTCCAACTCCGCGGCCATCTCCTCGCAGCAACGAAATCGCTGCGCAGGGTCCATCCGCATGGCCTTGGTGATGGCGTGTGAGACGCTCGGCGGCGCGCCGGGCATCACCTCATGGAGCACAGGCAGGGCTTTCTGAGCCCATGCTGGCTGTTTCGTCAGCTTGCCGCAGAGAGCTTGATAGAGTGTGGCGCCGAGCGCGTAGATGTCGGCCCGCCCGTCGACCCGACTGGACGCACCAAACTGCTCGGGCGCCATGTACATGGCGGTCCCGATCACGGCCCCGGTCGCCGTATCGCCAGCGCGCTCGCACCACTTCGCGACACCGAAGTCGGTGAGCCGGGCGACGACCCGGTCGCCGTGGCGTGAGAGCAGCACGTTGCTCGGTTTGATGTCGCGATGAATGATGCCCCGTTCGTGTGCCGCGCCAACGCCTCGGATCAGGGGGATGAACAGCTGCAGAGCAGCGCGGACCGACATTGAACCACGAGCATCGAGCGAGCCGGAGAGCGAGCCCCCATCCGCGTATTCCATCGTAAGAAACCGGTGTCCTTTGTACTCGCCGACGTCCAAAACCCGGACGATGTTCGGATGATTGAGCGCAGCCTGAGCCGCCGCCTCGGCTTGGAAGCGGTCCACAGCGTCGACCGAATCGAGCAACCACGGGTGAAGGAATTTCATCGCGACAAGTTTTTGAGCGACCGTATCGAACGCGAGGTATACGGCCCCACCTGCACCGGCACCGATGTTCCGCTCGACATGGTAGCGGTCGGCGATTAGCCGGCCGCCCCACCCTTCGGCTGGGCCGTCCAACGTGTCCGCCATTCCGGGTGGGGCCTGAATTGGCCGCTGGCAGGTCGCACACTGCGACACCTTCTCAGCGTGCTCGGTGCCGCAACGAATACAGGGGTTCATGCACTCGGAGGTCATGTCCTCGTGGGACCCTAGCAGGCGGATGGGCTGCGGACCGGAGTCGCGCATTCCTGTCACACGCGCTCGGAACCAACGATAGGTTCCATCGGCTATTCGTAGGCGCTGAAGCAGCTGGACCCCAGGAATCTCACCGTGCCGAAGGGAGACGATCGCAGACTCGGCGATCGACAAATCCGCCGGATGAATGCGGGCCGTCCAGCGCGATCCATCCTGAACTCTGGCGCGCTGGGTGCCTATCACGCTCGCCCAATGGCGCGCCGGCTCAAAGCGATCGCGAAGCAAGTCCCACTCCCAACGGTATCTGCCCTCCCGCGCCCAATCGGCGATTCCGACCTGCCGAGCTGCTTCGACAGCACGGATGTTTGCTCGGCGAGCGGCCAAACGAAAGCGACGGCCTAGCGCCTTTCCTCGGAGCTCGTCTTTGCAAACGTAGTCCTGTGCCCCGGCGGTAATGAGTTCCTCAGCGAGGCGGTCATCGTCGATGCCCGTCAAGATGATGAGCGGGAGCGAATCCGGTTTCGCGGCAAGCAGCGTGTTGACGGTCTCCCGAAATGCAGTCCCTGGGAGATTCAGATCGCACGCGATCGCGTCGAACTTCTCAGTCGCCAGCTTTGTGACTCCCTCCGCGAGGGTCTCGACCCAAACAATGTCTGCCGGATCCAATGCCCGTTGCAATAAGATCGCGTCCGCGATCTCGTCTTCGACGAGGAGTATCCGCAGCCGGTCGGTTCCTTTGAGACTCGTCATGGGGCCACAACCCGCAGATGCCTGACGGACACCCGCAATACACTACTCTAGCGCGCGGTGTGTGTCCGAGAACCACCCCCGAACTGGGGGCACGGATCTCTGCGGGCCCGCGGACAGTCCCAGGCGAACGATGAAAGCGCGATCAGAGCCTGACCCGCGGCATCGCCTGCACACGAGAGAGCTGATCTGCTTCGGCGGCCCGCGTCACCGAACGCCGGGTAGTGCCACGCGAAAGGCTCTCGCTAGGGCGCGACGACCAACTTCGCGCGGGTCTTCCATGTGTAATGTTCCTCGAAGTCCGCGAAGGCGGAGGCGCCGATCGCAGCACACTTCACGGGGTCTTCCGCCAGAGCAGCGACGGCGGCCGTCCATGCCGCATCGTCCTCCGCGGGAAGCAACACGGCGTTGTCATCGTGGCGCAAGACTTCGCGAAGCACAGGGAAGTCCGTGCAGAGCATTGGCTTGCCCGTCGCCATGTATTCGAAGATTTTGAGTGGAGACATCCAGCGACGCGTGTCGCCGGCTCCACCGTGAACCGTGACCTTGTTCTGGAATGGCGCGAGCAGGGCGTCCAGACGAGGGTAGAAGTGGCGGAGGGCGACGTGCGGCTGGTGACCGTGGAAGATGATGTTGTCAGTCGCGCCCTTCTCTTCCTTCCAGAAGGCGACGGTCTTTTCGTCACCACCGATGATATGAAAGTCGACGTGCGGCAGCTCGCGAGCCATTACAACGACCGTCTCAACACCTCGCCCAGGGTAGATGCCACCAACATATCCGACCTGAAACGCGTCCTTGCGACCCGGCCACTCCGCGTCCGAAATCGGCTCACTGAGGTCCATCGGATTCGCGGCGTCGTGCGCCACAAGCACCTTGGCTGGGTCGATCTCAGGATAGGCCTCAAGGTAGTCCCGCGCGAGAGCAGCCGAGATACAAACAAGCCGTTTGAAGTTTGGCAGCCGATAGAGCGGCCGCAGCGCTTCACGCCTAGGACCAGGCAGCGGAACTGAGTGAGCCTCGAACATCAACGGACGTCCAAGCGGCGCAGCCGCGTAGAGCAGGCGCGCCGTTCTGGAGAAGTAGAGGTCTGCGCGTCCGGCCTTTAGAATCGCCGCCATCTGCCGAGCCAGGTAGCTCGCGGGCGCGAGTTTACCTGCGCCGCTTCTCTCCGCACGTTGCAGCCGGAACACATGGTCAACCCCGTAGAACTCGAACGGGTCCGTATCGACGGTGCCGTGTGAGCAATAGAGGGTTACGTCATGTCCGAGGCGGCCGAGCGCTTGGGACATCTTCATCACCTGCACCGAGTTAGCGGCGACAGATGGAACGAGCGAGGTTGTCAGGTAGGCTATCTTCACAGTCGGCGGCCTAATAGATGAACGGGCCCTGGTCCACCCTGGATTCTCGACGAGCTCCAGGCCCACCACAACCCGGACCGGTCAGCAGCCAGACCCGCCATTACGCGGACCCACCGACCTCCGACCGACACCACCGTCAATCTGTGACGACGAATCGTGCGTGGAAGTGGTCGTCGTGGCCGGGCTCGTGGCGAATGTAACCGCCACCGCCGTCGTGCATCTCAAACCACTCTTCTAGCTGCTCTTCGGTCGCTCCACGCGACTGCGCGTAATCGTAGAGTTCGGGCTGCAGGTCTCTCTCGACGAAGATGTACTCGACCAGGCCTTGATCAATCCAACCGCGGAAGAGGTACCACTGGAGTTCGACGTTCATCTCGCCCGGCTCAAGCTCCTGCCACGCACACTCATCGTCACAGTCGTTGCGGTAGTAGCTGATGTCGACGTCTCGGCCGTTCTGGTGGCTGCGGTGCGGGGTCATCGAACCGCCGCGCTCGTAGGAGAGATCGTGAACGACGACATCTGGGACATCGATGTACCGCGCTTGAACACGCGAGATGGCGTTCTGAATGGCGACAACCGTGAGTTCGTTGCCCCAGGCCCGCTCACCGGAACGCACGCGGAACCCGTTACCTGAGTCCAGCTGGCGCCCGCTGCGAAGACGGCCTCGGTTGGGCGCGCCCGAACTACGCGAGTCTCCGCCACCGTCGACATAGTAGTAGAGTGACTGACCGACGCTGAGCCGGTCGAAATTGGTGCGCGAGTTCCATCGCTGTAGATCCGTCCAGGACACGTTCAGCCGACGGGCGATTCCAAGGCCGGTGTCCCCAGAGCGAACCGTATAGTCCTCGCGAGCACGCTCGCCCGATCCGCTAGGGGTCCGGATCGTAAGCGACTGACCGACGAAGATGCTGTCCGACGAGAGCTCGTTCCAGCGACGAATGTCCGAAACACTGACATCGTAGTCCAGCGCGATGCCGAGCAGCGTGTCGCCAGGTGCCACGGTATAACGAACTCGCCCTGCGTCCGCCGCGGCGGCGGAAAAGAAGACGAAGGAAAACGCGAGTACTGCCGCGAGAAGGAGGCCGACGATGTGCCGATTAGGGCGCGTCACCGTGGGCTCGGAACTGCATGTGATCAACATAGAAGGGACTATGTGGGTGCGTGCCCTCGAACACTTGCTCGTGCTCGACTTCCCACTCTGGTTGAGTGCGAAGGTAGGTGTGGACGCGTTCGAGGCTGGCGAGGGTGTCATCGACCCACTCGTTGTTGGCGCCCAGACGATAGGACATCGCGAGGTTGTTTTCGTACACAGCCAGCGCGCGCTCCATTGCAGGTTCGATGAACTGCCGCAACTCCTCGAAGTACACTTCCTGCTCAATCTCGTTGAAGTCCTGAGGCACCTCCGTCGCCAGAACATCGTAGTAATAGTCCTCAAAGAGCTGCCCAACCATGAAGCCTGCCGCGGGTGCCCAGTAGCGGTTTCCAGTACGCACCGCCTCCAGATACGCCTCCTGCGCCTGCTCAAACAGCTGAGTTTTATCGACCAGGTCGCGGGTCAGAACTTCCTCAGGGAGCACCAAGCGAACCTCCGAGAACAGCTCGTGGTAAACGCGGCCCAGAGAGAAGAAGCTATGGGCGAGCAGGGGGTCGCTCAGATCAAGCGGGCGGTCGTCGACGTGGCTCGATTCTGGATCGAAGCGCATCAACGCATCTTCGTTGGTCTGAATCGCGCCGCGGTATTGCAGGGCGGCCTCATCGAATCGCCGTAGCTCGAGCAGCGCGTTTCCCCATCGCAGTCGAGCTTCAACTCGCTCATCAATGCTGAGCGAGATCTGCGGCAAGACGTGCTCCATCAACGCCGGGACCGAATCGTATTGACCTAGCATCGCGTAGCACTCAGCGAGTCGAAAGTGGGCGTCCTTTCCGTCGGTGCTCGCGGGCCATCCCTGAATGACGCGGGCGTAGCGCTGACTAGCCTCTTCGTACCGCCCGATGCCTTCCAGGCTGAGACCGCTGTTGTAGAGCGTCACCCGCTCGTATTCGTCGTCTCCGACGTTCTCGAGCACCAAGTCGTAAAGCCGCAGCGCGTTCTCGAAGTCATCTGCCTGCAGGTAGTCGTTCGCCTCACTGAAGAGCGCACGAAGGTCCCCCTCTCGCTCAATCCTCTGCCCATCTTCGCCCTCTTCCGAATAGAAGACGTACGGGTCAAAGTCGTAGGTGACGATCTCGATCTCGCCCTGAGCGACCTCCGTCGTTTGAGCGCCACCACAAGCGACGAAAAGACCGAGTGCACAAATGCCGATGGCATGGAACGACTGACGGCTGTACTCCGTGAACGGCATATTTCTCCTTTGTGTTCTCTCTACCAACCTGTGGTCAAGCTCTTGGGCCTAACCAATATCCGCAGCAAGCTAGACCGCTCCGGCTGGCGGAAGTTCCAAACGGGCCAGAGCGAAAATCGGTTCATTTGGTCAACCGCAGCCCTGGTCGTGTCTCTGACGTTCTTCGTCCACACGCCTGACGCGAGGTCTCATGGGTCGGCACCGGCCGTCCTAGACGTACTCTCGGCCGACGCTGAGGCCTCTCGGCTCCGTCTCACCGTGGGGCTCGCTGAACGTGCGGAAGATGGATGGCGCTGGGTCTGTCCTGCCTCCTGGGGGGGTCCTGAGACTCCCGTGGTCGCGAACTCGGACGACGGACTGGTGGTCTTCGCAAGCGATGGGATGGTTCGGGTCAACACCGGCGTCGGGATTTTTGTGGAGGGAGGCGACGAACTCACCGCCGCGTCCGTACGAGCCGTAGCGGCCGATGGCGATGTGCTCTTCATCCTGGCGAGACTCGGCGACCAAGACCTCCTGCTGAGAGGGGCCGACGGGCCTCCGACCATCGTCGCCCAGCTCCAAGGCAGCTGGCAATCGCTGGACGTTCATGACGGCTCCCCCGTTCTCGGCGACATCAGGGACGGGCGACTCGTTGTCGCCGAGGTGATGCCGCAGGGCACTGGTGTGTCGGAGCGAATCTACCCTCTTGCGATGCCGGAAGGGGCAAGCGCAAGCATGCGAGTTCGCGGCGATCGCGTCTTCGCGGTGGTGAGCGCGGAAGAAGACTATCGTTTACTCGAACTCATCGGCCCAGAAGCGATCGAACTCTTCGCCTCAGCCTCGTTAATCCATGGCCCGTTACCCATCGGCGAAACGCTCTTGGCCGTCTCCGACGGGGCGCTATGGGAGCTGGATGACACGAATCGCATTCTGGACGGCCGGGTTCGTTACACGTGCGCAGCTTGGGCTCCGGACGCCTCCTTCGTCTGCTCTCAGACCGCTCTCTTCGAAGCGTTCGAAGGGGGCGTCGCGATAATCCCAACTTTTCAACACGCGGATCTGCGCCCGCCGCTGGAAGCGACGGGAACCTGCCAAGGCGAATGGCTGGACTACGCGGGGCACGCCGGAATCGGCCTTGAGGACGAGCCGGACATAGAGCCGGAGCCGGAAGACGAAACGGCTGAGCCATCTCCCAAGTCCGGATGTGCGACTGCAACGCAGTCCTCGCACTGGCTGATGGCTAGTGCGCTGGCTTTCCTTCAGGTGGTGCGCCGTCGCCGAACAACTGCCAGTTCGAGATGACCGTGAAAATCTATCACAACCCCCGCTGTTCGAAGAGCCGACAGACGCTCGATCTCCTTATAGATCGGGGCATTGAGCCCGAAACGATTCTCTATATGGAGAACCCGCCGTGCGTTGACGAAGTACTAGGTCTAGCCAAGCTCCTCGGCCTGTCTCCGCTCGGATTTACGCGAACAAAAGAGACGCTCTTCAAGGAGCTCGGGCTCAGCAAGAAGGACGAGCGAAGCGATGAGGAGTGGGCAAAGCTCTTGGCCGAAAACCCGAGGCTGATCGAACGCCCGATCGTGGTCGCGAACGGCAAGGCCGCGCTCGGACGGCCGCCAGAGAACGTTCTGGGGATTCTTTAGAGCGAGGGATGCGGTTCGCGGACACGATTCGCTTCGCTCATGGTAATCTTACGGCGGTTGTTCGAGGCGAGAGATGGAGCGTGCGGGCACGACCTACTGTCGACCGACGTAGTTCACGTAGAACACCTCGCAGGCGCCACCACCGCGGTCCGCGCGCGACCTCGATGAGCGCAACTGCCCACCTTCTAGCGAGACGTCGACGAGAAGCCCCGAGAGGTGCACGTTGTCTCCGGGGTCGACATACCTCAGCTGCCTCCGCACGGCGTCGTTAGCGGGCAATATGTGCACGTTGCTAGACGCCAAGAAGATCTCAGTCTCCGAGTGCCTGAAGCCTTCTGTCCAGCGGATCCAGAACCACCGGTTTCGTTGCGAGATCTTGAGCTCTCGCAACACCACCGGGTCGGACATGATCCCCCATCCCAGGGCGAGGTCGAGCGGAACGACGGATGCGAAGTGGTCGAGCCGGTAGGCTTTCTGGCTGAGGACCACTGCATGAAGTTCAAAAGTCGCCACCTCGGTGACCACGGCGCCTTCGTACGGCCAGCTTCGTGGGTTCTCGATGAGTTCGCCTTGCTCGGGCTCGGTAGAGATGAGGACCGTCTCCGCCCACGGGTCGCGGAGCGTCCAGGAGATTGCGGCAACGAGGGCCACTAAAAAGAGTAGCGAAAAACCATGGGCCCTCAGGAAGTCGGTCACGGCTTCACTGCTCATTGTGCCCTCCTTGTGTAAGCAGCCCGGAGCCCTCGACGATGAACGATCCGGACGGCGCGTCGAAGCGCAGGGATTCGACGCTGATCTTTACCTGCCCGAAATCGAGATAGTCGGGGACAACCGGGGCGAGAGAGAAGCTGTCTACGATGCCGCTAAGATCAACCAAGGGCTCCTCGGTGGAGTCACCGAAGTTCCGCGCGATCTCCTGCTGCAAGAAGGTCGCGAACCGTCGCGCGTCGTCCCGGGTTGTGCTCTCAGGCCCCTGTGCTTCGAGGGCTAGTCTCCCCATCAATCCGGAGATATCAGGCCGGAGCTCGTAACCGCCCTCCACTCGTCCGATGGTCACCGGTAGTTCCGCCGACACCAACAGCCGCACGTCGTCTCGGTCGACTCCGCGGAAGAGCGGCACTCCGTGGATCGCGAGTGCGAGGTCGCCGGCCGGAATGTAGGGGCGAATTCTAACTTGTGGAGCGACCCGCAGGTTCGTGAACGCAAGCATGCTGGTCCAGTCAGTCGACCCAAGCCTCCCTCGTCCGCCTAAGTCCTCCGACAGGCGGTCGATGGCCTCACCAGCGGCGGGTACCAAGCGAGCAGAATGCTCGGTGACGTAGGAGCCGACCTCATCAAGCGGACGATCGAAGACCGCCTGCAACCCCCGGTTAATGACAGCGGTGCTGAACTCCAGCCGAGCATCGCCGGTCAGTGGAGTTACGGCAGCGAGGCCTCCGGGGCGGGCCAGCCACTCGTGGGAGACTTGGACATCAACCGCAATTTGTTCCTCGTTGAGTTCTCGAAGAATGAGCGCGAAACCCGAGTCAGCGGCGAGCTGTTCGCCGCCGAGTTCTCCCGCTGGGTCCAGCGCGTTGAGTATCGTCGTCTCAGCAGAGAACGCGGCGGCCCAGGCCTGCGCACGCTCGTTCAGTGCTCGCTCGACAGGCTCTTCGATGAGCTCGGTCAGCCGAGGCAGAATGTCGTTGCATCGGTTACGCCAGAATCGACCGTCGGGACGTTCGCAGAGGTCGCCGATGAGATCGACTTCGGCCACGCTGATTAGTGGCCATCGACTGAGGTCAAAGCGAGCGCTCAGCTGCGCCAAATCGATGGACATCGGTCGCGGGTCCCACGACTGTGCTGCCCGGCCCTCTTGCTCCGCGCTGACGTCGAGAGCGACGACGACCGACATGTCGAAGTGCGCCCTCACCGAGTTCTGACCGGGGGTCAGGCGGACGTTGGACAACGCGACGGAGGTCTCCGGCCCCCAGGCCAACTGCAATGTCGCTTCACCCAGGTCGTCCGGAATGATCTCCGCTAGGCGACTGCCGGCGTTTTCCCCGAGTCTCTGCGACGCCCACGCTTCAATGGATGCGGCTATTCGCCCTACGGGCACGGCGATCCGAATCAGGTCCGCGCCACGCACTTCTTCAGCCAGGTAGCGCGCGATCGCGTCGTTTGCCGCACCAAGAATGAAGTCTTGCGCGGGCGCTAGGAGCGGAGCGGTCGCCAGCGTCAGCCGAGCAACGGTCTCCAGCTGCTCTGTCCCAGCGAGCGGTCGGACACCAGATGCGGCCTCCACGACCACTCGCCGCGTAAACCGCGCTGCCCGAAGACCATCACAGGTCACGCCGACCCACACGAGATGGCCCCCGGTGGTTGCTGGCGCGCTGACTTCGAATGAAAACTCACCTGCGGCAACGATCACCGGCTGCCCACCCCAGTCGACCTCGCAAGCGTCCGCCCCGGCCAACGTTCCGGAGACCATGAAGGGCCCGTTCGCGTGTGTGACCGTGACCGCTCCGGGCGCTGGCGAAGAGAGAACCAAGTCCACCCGCTGCGCGTCTGGCTCGCGAGCCTGGTAGGCAAGGAAGGAGCCGATGGCGGCGAGAAGCGCGGCGGCCAAGCTGGCCAAATTCGTCTTTCGAGTCACGGAAGAACCGATGGGAGTAGCAGGAGCAGCTCGAGCAACACGATCGCGAACGTCGAACGAATAATGGCTCGGGTCAGCGCTGAGCCAACCGCGCCGGTACCTGGCTTGGGAACCGTCGCGAACCCGACCGTAATCCCGGCGACGAGCAAGGGGTACGCGATGAGTTTCGGTAACCAGAGTGCCACGTTACCCGCTATGAACCAATCCGAGGCACCGCCCAGAAACGCGTTCAGCGTCGGACCTGGGGCGTCGGAGAGCACGAGGATGACGCCGCCGAGTGTGGCCATCATCGCGGCACCAAAAACCAGCGTATGGAGAAGAACGGAGGATGCCACGGCCAGCGTGACCGGGGCCTTGATCGTCTTGTCGATATCTACGTCGAGCGCTCGTAGGCCCTCCAATTCTTCACGAGCGACCATTCCGCCTAGCCACGAAGAAACAGCGGCCCCCGACGAAGCACCTGCCAGGATTGCGGCCAGTGGCTGTGTTACTCGCAGGACGATCTCCATCCCAAACATCGGGATCCAGCGAGTGGCCGAGGTCACTCCACCGCTCGTTCGAATCGACACATAGATGATCGCGGCCGTGATCGCGCCGACAACGAAGTGGAAGAGGGCTCCGCGCATCAAGATCAGAGACCAAGCAGCGCCGAACGACCTCCTCGCGATCACCCGATGGGTTGTGACGATCGCCGCAAACGAGAGCAACGCCTCAAAGGCCGTCAAAGGCCCAATCCCGATTGGAAATCGCTGACTAGCGGCGGTGAGTCCCGTCGCGGTCGGCGCCGCCCTGGCCAGTCGCTCTGTCAGCCAAGCGTCAAGCTCGGATGCGTCATCCGGCGACCCGATCCTCTCGACCGTACCGTCGGGGCTAAGAAAGACGACTTGATCCGCGATCTCATGCGCCAGATCGACCCGATGCGTCGTGACAATGAGCGCAACGCCGTCGTCGGCCAGGCCGCGAAGCTTTTCTGCGAGTTCGCGTGTTCGACCAATGTCGAGGCCGGCGGCGGGCTCGTCGAGCCACACGAGATCGCGGCCGGCCGCGAGCCCACGCTCCACGAGCAGCGCGCGCTTCTCGCCACCACTGTGCGCACGCGCTTCCGGACCCGGCACTCCAAGCCCGTCTGGCCGAGCAATGCCGATGTTCTCCCAGTCCCAAAGATAGTCGAGGCCGGCGCCGTGCTGCGGGACGAGCACGCCGCGCTCTCGTGCAACACCAAGCGCGCCATTGATCGTCAGGCCACGAACCCAGCGCGCCTTGGAGCCACCGGGCTCAACGCCAAAGAGCACCTTCGCCAAGACGGACTTTCCAACTCCAGAGGGCCCCATAACGACCACCGTTTCGCCGGGCTCCACCTCAAGAGTGAGGGAACGCACGAGCGCCCGGTTCGGAGTCTGGATTGTGAGGTCTCGGCAAAGCTGCACCCTCAGAGTGTTGGCGCGAATGGGGCCGGCGTCAACACGAAGACTAAGGTTTGAGCTGGTTTTCCAGAGGTCTGCAACGAGGCGCGGCGCCCCCTGCAGGCGTTGTTGGGCTCGCGGACTCACGGTGACCGAAGGCGGGCTCGTGGGTCGATCGGAGCGGAGTCTGCCGGCGGGAGTCGGAACGGACGCTTCGGCCCCCTATGCCCGGTCGAATCGAGGGGACGAAGGCGGCGGGCGGCTCGCTAGCTTGCGAGGCCGAGGGTGAAGAAGTGGTTGGCTTCATCCTCGCTGATGCCGGCGCGCTCGGCAAGCTCGTGTAGCTCGTCGCCAAGGGTCTGCGACGCGTGGCGGATCTCCTGGTTTTCGATGTAAGCGGCGGCCCTCGTGACATCGCTCGCGGCGACAGAGAACGCGCCGTAGCCCCGCGACCACCGGAATCGTTCAGCCTCGAAGATGTCGTTTTTGT
>JBLHWZ010000094.1:0-17737 GCA_047629415.1 Bradymonadia bacterium
GACAGCAGCAACCGAGGATGCACCGGCAACAGAGGATGCACCGGCAACCGAGGAGACAGCAGCAACAGAGGATGCACCGGCAACCGAGGAGACAGCAGCAACAGAGGATGCACCGGCAACAGAGGATGCAGCTGAGCCCCAGACCGAGGATGTCACGGAGGCAGTAGCTACCGGTTCAGCCGCTGAGACCGCGGTGGCTGCGGAGGCACCGAAGGACGAGAAGTTCGACGGTCCCAAGACACCCGCAAAGACCGCGCCGGCGGCGCCTACCGCGAAATCACTCCAGAAGCAGATTCAGGACGCCTACGGCGTCGACTCTGACGTGGAGAGCCGTGTCGCAATGTTCGGGGATGCCGGAGTTCCAGTCTTGCTTAGACACCTCGCGAAACGGAACGGATTGCAGATCGGATTTGGCAAGGTTCGGAATCGCCCGGGCCTCACTCTGAAATGGGATCGACGGAATCGCCTTTGACACCAAGGCGGACCCGCGACACAATCGGGCGACTTCCCAAACGGTACGAAATGAATACACAGCGCTCACTGCTCTTGATCCTCCTCCTCGCCGCCGCCGGCTGCGGAGACGAACCGACAGGCTCCAGCAACACTTCGGCTATTGATACAGGCGCAGGCGGCGACGTCGCTGAAGTGCCCGATGTCATCGATCAGGACGCTGAGACGGATGCAGAGTTCGACGCTGAGACGGATGCAGAGGCCGACGTCGAATCCGATGTCGGAGCCGATGCGGAGGTTGACGCCGAACCCGATGCGGAGGCCGATGCGGAGGCCGATGCGGAGGCTGATGCGGAGTCTGACGTCGGAGTCGACGCAGAGGCCGATGCAGAGCCCGACGTCGAGGCCGACGTCGAAGCGGACGTTGAAGCCGATGTCGAACCCGACGCTGAGCCCGATGCTGAGCCCGACGTTCCAGGTTGCGAGGACAACGTCGGCCCAGACATAGCTGGAGCTTACGAGCTCTTCGCGGACATTCGCGTGGACGGCTTCTTCTCCGGTGGCACCAGCGACGTCGACGTGTTCCGCATGTTCACCCTCCCGGGCTCGGACCGCGTCTACATGACGGTCGAGTTTCTCCACGCCGACGGCGACCTCCGGGTCACCATCCAAGACCCAGTCGGCAACGAGTTGGGTTCGGCAGATAGCTCGGATGACGACGAGTACGCGTTCTACGAGCCAGCAGGCTTCGGCGGCGGAACCATCGTAGCGGTGGTCGAGAGCAGCACGCCGGGAGCCTGCACGCCTTACGCCATCACTTGGAACACCACAGCGCCGGAGTGAGACGTTCCTTCCGTACCCACAGAGCGGCAACGGCGGGAGTGATCCTCTCGCTCGCCGCGGCGTGCGGAGGGGACTCGGCTGAGCCTACCTCCGACGGTTCCAGCGGTGATATCGGCAGCTCTGGTGACTCTGGAGACGAGGCGTATGTGGCGATTGGGACCGGGTTCCCGTCGTACATACCGGTCTCCGATGGCGACACGCTTCCGATCATTGAAGGTATTCAAGGCGGCTTCCACTTGTGGGGCGGCTTTGAAGTCTCCGGTCTGGAGCCAATCGGCCTAACCATCGAGTTCGACCTCGAATGGAACGGTGAGAGCATCGGCGGGGCGAGCTACACGGATGAGCTTTCGGGCGACTCCAACCCGTTCGACTACGGCGGCGTAGCGATTATTTTTAGCGATAACGAACTCCCGACTCAGGTGTCCGGCCAGACCGTCACCGTGTCCGTGAGGCTCGAAGACACAGCCGGCGTCGTCGTAAGCAACTCGGTCGAGGTGATACCCGAATGCTGCAGTTTCTGAACCGAGCCGCTCTTCTTCTCTGTCCGCTGGCGCTGGCTGCCTGCACCAACGACGCAGAGCCCGGATCCACGACAGACGTCGGGCCTACTGACGTAGCCAACGCGACCGATATCCAGCCCGACGCAGGCGCAGACACAGGAGAGACCTCCATCTGTGACCCGACGCCGGCACGTTGTGACGCGTTCGGAGCGGACCAGCCTCCACGCACCAGCGAACACGGCGCAGCGTACCTGAACGAGACCGCAGAGATGGTGGTCTTCGGCGGAACGACCGGGGTGCCAGAGAACTGTGATCCCGCAGTCGCTGCAGCCTACGTTGGAGACACCTGGATCTACGACGACGCCTGCGCAACCTGGACTCTCACCGCAGGAAACGGCCCTACGGCGCGCGGTCGTCATTCCATGGCGGGATCAGGCGACGCGGCCTGGGTGTTCGGAGGCCGCTGGCGACCGGCGGGTGCGACCAGCGGCGACTACACGCTCTACGACGAGCTTTGGCGGTTTGACGCAACGTCGCGCGCGTGGCAGCTCGCATCGACCGGTGGCCCAGCAGCGCGCACCAACTCAGTGCTAGTCTGGGACTCCACCGCAGAACGACTACTGGTCTTCGGTGGCAACGATTCAGCCAGCGGCATGGACATCGGCCCGAGAAACGATGTGTGGGAGTACGACCCAGCGGGCGGCTCCTGGACCGAGCTCTCGCCGAGCGGCACCGTACCGGCCCCACGGCTCTCCGCGGCGGGGCTCTATGACGCCGAGCGGCATCGACTCGTCGTCTACGGAGGGTTCGACTCCTTCGATTTCGGAGGCGGCGTCGACTACTTCAGCGATGTGTGGGCCCTCGACCTAAACACGATGGCGTGGGAGCAGCTCGCGAACGAAGTCGGAGCACCGGATGGCCGCTTTGGAGCAGCCATCGCGCACGACGCCGTGTTCGACAACTACGTGCTCTTCGGTGGCCACGACGACCAAGCGCTGGGCAACCGCAACGACAACTGGCTCTTCTTTCCTGAGAACAACACCTGGGGACAGCTCGGATTGGGCGACACGTTCAATGCGCCACAGATCGACTTCTGTGAGTTCCCACCTGACTTCACGACCATCGACCCCGCCCTTCCGGAGCGACGGAACTACCACTCCTTCGTCTGGTCAAACACCTGCGGCCACGGAGTGATGTTCGGCGGCAAGACAGACTGTGGCTCCGCAAACGACGTCTGGTCGTATGCCGACGAAACCTGGACCGAAGAAGTCGTCGCAACTGCCGGTGAGGTCTGCGTGCGCTTCCGGAGTAACCCCGAGAACTGCGTCAATCTCTGCTTCTAGGCCAACCATGAGCCAGTATTCGATGCGCGACCCTCTTCCAGAGCACCAACGCGTCGCCGTGCTCGGCTTAGGCGCCTCGGGACAAGCGGCCTGCAAGCTTCTCGGTGTCTTCGGAAAATCCGTGATCGCCAGCGACAGCCGCTCTCTCGGCCTCGACCTTGGGGAACATGTTGAGCTCCGCACTAGCGGCAACGACATCGGCGACGCGACGGCGGTTGTCGTCTCTCCCGGCCTCAACCCCGAGTGGCCTGAGAACCGCGACAATCCGGCGCTGGCACCAATTTGGGCAGCCGTGGCGGACGGCGAGTTGGCGATCTGGTCAGAGGTAGAGCTCGCGATCGCGGCCTTTACGGGACCCACGATCACGGTCGGCGGCACCGACGGCAAGTCGACCACCGCCGCGATGATCCGGGATCTACTGAGAGCGGCCGGTAAGAACGTCCTCTTCGGCGGGAACTCGTGGACCGCGCTCTGCGAGGTGCTGGCGGAGCAAAAGGAGGCGGACGTCTGTGTCGCCGAAGTCAGCGCGTTCCAGCTCTGGGCTGGGCACGCTCTTCACCCGAACGTGTCCGTGCTCACCAACATCGCGCCCGATCATCTCGACCACTACGACGCCGAAGAAGACTACGTCCGCGCCAAGTTTCACATCCACGCAAATATGGACGCAGGCGACACTGTCGTGCTGAACATGGAGGACGCGCGACTCGCAGACGCCGCCCAGAGCCTGGCAAGCCGCGGAGTTCAGGTCCTCGGCTTCGGGCTTGAGCCCAGAAGCGACGGACGAGCGCACGTAGAAGGCGGCGCGCTCCGCTGGGGAGTCGAGTCGCTCACCACCGCGGCCGTCGCGGTGCCGGGACGCCATAACAAGAAGAACGCTCTCTGCGCGTTTCTAGCGGCACGGGCCGCTGTTCCCGAATTGACGGTCGAGCAGGCGGCCGGCGCACTTTCGAGTTTCAACGGGCTCCCGCACCGACTCGAGCGGGTACGAGTGCTCGACGACGTGACTTGGTTCAACGACTCGAAGGCGACAAATGTGCACGCCGCAGTCACCGGCCTCCTGAGCCTGGATCACCCGATCGTCGCGATCGTCGGCGGCGTCGACAAAGAGCTCGATCTTGCCTCGCTGATCGAGGCGCTCAAGTCAGCGAGGGCCGTCATAGCGATCGGCGATCTACGAGCCCGCCTCTGCGCAGAGGCCGCCGGGATCATCGATGTCATCACCGCAGATTCTCTCGAAGCGGCCGTGCTCTTGGCGCGCTCGAGCGCCGAGTCTGGAGATGCTGTTGTGCTCGCACCAGGTTGTTCGAGCTTCGATATGTTCCGTAGTTTCGAGCACCGCGGAGACGTCTATCGTGAGCTCGTCACCGCGCTCTCAGCTACGCCGACTTGAAGGGCTCTGCTCGCTCACTCGCGGTTGCTCCCGGCGGCGCCGAGCGTTAAACGTCGGCGTCTACACTCTCATCAGCAACATCGAATGTCCTACACAGTCTCCGAAATGGTCCCGCTCGGCAGCCCAGCACCGGCGTTCGATCTCCCAAATAGCGCGGACGGCAATCAGACGAGTCTGAGCGATTTCTCCGGGAAGCCGATCCTCGTGATGTTCATCTGCAATCACTGCCCATACGTGATCCACGTGATGGACGAGATCGATCGGTTGACCACCGAATACGCAGGCAAAGTCGACTTCGTCGCGATCAACAGCAACTCGAAGATCACTCACCCGCAGGACGGCCCCGAGAACATGAAGAAGCTCGCGGCAGAGCGAGGTTGGAAGTTCCCGTTCTGCTTCGACGAAACGCAGGAGGTCGCCAAAGCGTACCAAGCCGCGTGCACGCCGGATTGGTTCCTCTACGACGCGGAACACAGACTCTTCTACCGCGGCCAGCTCGACGAGACCCGGCCTGGGAGGGGAGTCGCGCATGGTGCTGACCTGCGTGGCGCGATCGATGGCGCGATCTCTAGCGCGACGCCGCCAGCGAAGCAGATTCCGAGCGGCGGCTGCAACATCAAGTGGCATTGAAGCGTCCCATAGGCCTCGCCGTGGCCGTCCTCCTCGCTTCGTGCGGAGGGCCGGACGTCGTTGACGAGGAGCCGGTCATTGAGCCCGAGATCGAGTCGATTCGGGCGGAGTTCGGTAGTCCCGATAACCTAAGTGGAACTTGGGCCCGCAGTGTCGTCACGAGTGCCGAGAGTTCCGCTCCGATCGTGGGACGCGTGGGGACGACGAATACCAGGATTTTCCTGGATCACGTCGTACAGCAAGACGGATCCATTCAGGTGGAGAGTCTGCTCTGTGACATGTCGGTTGAGACGAGTACCAATATGGCCTCCACGGTGATCCCATCGGCGTTCATCTCGGCCGTAGGCCGTACCACGTGGAGAGCCACCATCGACGCTGGCCGGCTACACTCACCTATGACCTACACAACCATGGGGCTGAGCGAGGTGAGCCCTGAGGACTCGCTCCCCGAGTCTGGCGACGATCCGCGGGTCCTCGATCCAGACGGCGACGGGCAACCCGGTATGACGATCCAAGTCACGGGCCTCGCCGGTGGCGAAATGTACTTCGTGCAGCGGAGCTGGCGCGAGCTCGAGTCGACGCGTGTCACGGGGACCACGATCGACGGAACCGTCAGTTGGGACGCAACACGCGTCGTGCTCGGCGCTACGAGCCGCTCGCTTCGAAACGCTCGGCCTGCGGTACCGACGGAGAGTCCCGCAGAGAACTACTTCCGCATGACTCGCATCGCGGATCAGTCCACCTGCGTGGAAGTCGCGGCGCAAGGCCCCTCGCTCTTCTCTCGTTAGGACGACGATGAAGGATCGAACGGAGCGCGTTGTGCGGGTGAAAAGGGCTTTAAGACATTGCATCCACGATACCCACATGTTAAGCGGACGCCCCTTCGATTCTGGGTGTGCGAAGCACACCTCTTAGAAATCTTAGCCGAACAGACCCCATAGGTTCGAGCACAATGTCGCGATTTACAGGACCCCGCGTAAAGAAGATGCGCGCTCTCGGAGTTGATCTCCCCGGCCTCTCACGGAAGTCGATTGAGCGTCGTCCCTATCCCCCCGGCCAGCACGGCCAAGCTCGTCGTCGGAAGATTTCCGACTTCGGTCGCCAGCTGAAGGAGAAGCAGAAGCTTCGCCTCAACTATGGCGTCAGCGAGAAGCAGATGCGCCGCTACGTAAAGCAGGCGCGCGCATCGAAGCTTGCGGCAGGCCAGAAGCTCCTTGAGCTTCTGGAGCGTCGGCTGGACAACGCGGTTTTCCGCGCTGGCCTCGCACCGACCATCCCGGCCGCACGACAGTTGATCAACCACGGACACATGTCCGTGAACGGTCGCCGCGTGAACATCGCTTCGTACCAGCTCGGCGAGGGAGACGTTATTCGTCCCCGCGACAAGAGCCTGAAGTTGTCCTGTATCGAGACCTCGCTTGCCGAGCTCTCGTTGAGCCGTCCTGATTGGATTGAGTTCGACAGCAAGAAGATGACCTCACGTGTGAAGTCGCCGCCGAATGCCGACAGCGTGCCATTCCCGATCGATGTCCAGCTCGTTATCGAGTACTACTCCTCGCGGATGTAGTAGGGCCTAAGCCCCAAGAACGGAGATACAGTTGGCCAAGCCACTTGTCGGAATCCTCATGGGTTCAACGTCGGACTGGGAGCCGACGATGAAGCATTGCGCCGCGCTGCTTGAGCAGCTCGGTGTTCCCCACGAGGCCAAAGTAATCAGCGCGCATCGCCACCCGAAGCAGCTCCACGAGTTCATTGAAGGACTCGACGAGAGCGGCATCGAGGTGATCATCGCCGGAGCTGGCGGAGCTGCACACCTTCCAGGTGTTGTCGCCGCGCTGACTTACCGGCCGGTCATCGGTGTTCCCTGCAAAGGCTGGGCACTTGAGGGTGCTGACTCCCTCTACTCGATCGCGCAAATGCCCGGCGGAGTTCCCGTCGCGTGCATGTCGATCGGAAAGGCGGGCGCCAAGAACGCGGCGCTCTATGCGGCGTCAATGCTCGGGCTCAAGTACCCGGACATTAGGTCTGCGTACCATAAGTTCCGAGACGACCAGTCGGCGTCGACCCCGGACCTCCCGTAACGATTCTTCGGCCCCGATGGGACCGGCGAATCAGCGAACGGCGGAGCAGCCACGAAAGAGTGGATGCCCGCCGCTTGTCGTTTTTGCGCCCTACACACGCACGCCGCTCAAACCCATCCCATCAAAGCCTAACGGCCACACCGCCCGCCCCAAAACGCAGCCCACGATCGCGTGGGAACATGATGAAGTCCCGAAGCGACAGCGGCGCGGCGGAACCCTGTCCCCACTGCAAGTTCGGACACACCGCGCCTTGTAAACTCACGGTTGCCGCGTCCCCTGGCTTTCATTATGATGCGAGTCACACGATAGCTCTGGAGTGGATATGTCTTCTGTCCTTATTGTTGGCGCCGGTCCGATCGGCCTCGACTGCGCGGCTCATGCCGTAGCGGCACGCCACGAGGTCACAATAGTCGAATCAGGTCTGGATGTTGGAGAGGCCGTGCGGTCGTGGGGACACGTCACGCTTTTTAGTCCGTGGGAGCTGAACACCTCCGCCGCCGGACGAGCGCTGCTGGAGCCGACAGGCTGGCTCGCGCCCGATCCCAGCACCTTCCCGACGGGCGAAGAGCTCTACACGAGCTACCTCGAGCCACTCCGCGACGTACTCAATGATCGGGTCTCGTTCCGTTATGGCACCGATGTCGTCGCCGTCGGACGCGGGCGCCTGCTCAAGAATTCGCATATTGGAGATGACGTGCGCCGCGAGTGTCCATTCCGGATCCTCACCGACAGCGACGCCGGCGAAGATCTCTTCGGCGCCGACTACGTCATCGACGCCTCTGGCGTGCTCGATTGTCCAAACTTCTTGGGCACTGGCGGAATCCCAGCGATCGGCGAAGCGGACGCGTACGAGTACATTGTTCGATACGTCCCCAATTTCGCGACTGAACGAAAGCACTTCACCGGAAAGAAGGTGCTCTTGGTCGGAGGGGGCAGTTCCGCCGCGACGACCCTAAAAGGGCTCGAGGAGATGGCCCAGGCTGGCGACGTAGAGGCCCTGTGGGTCACTGCCGTCGAGGGCGAGCCATTTACCCGAATAGAGAACGACTCTCTCCCACAGCGCGACGCACTCGCGGTGCTCGGCAACCGCATCGCTGCGGGCAATTCCCCCATTGAGCACCGCAGTGGTCTGACCGTGCGACGGCTAGCCGTGCGAAATGACGAACGTGTCCTTGTCGAGTTCGAGGACGCGCACGGGAATCTGACGACCCAGATCGTGGATCTGATCATCTCGAACGTCGGATACCGACCGAACAACGCGCTCTTCGAAGAGCTCCAGGTTCATCAGTGTTACGCCTCACAGGGCCCCATGAAGCTCGCTGCGAGTCTCATGGCGGCCGGCGGCGGCGGCGACTGCCTTGCCCAAGAAGCGCCAGGCCCGGACCTACTGCGGAATCCAGAGCCGCGATTCTTCGTTCTGGGCGCCAAGAGTTACGGTCGCAACTCGGCGTTCTTGCTCCGCCTGGGCTACCAGCAGGCGGAACAAGTCATGGCGATGATAGAATAGGCCGCGCCCCGCTTGCGGGCCTGCGGCTCTCAGGTTATCCCGACGTGCGATTTTGCCAACTCACGGACAGACCTCATGGCGACTGAAGAAGAAGAAAACTACTTCCACCAACGAGAAGTCGACCGTCGCAAAGAGAAGCGACGCGAGCTTGAGCGTGCGGCCACCGAGGCAGCTGAGAAGCGCAAGGTTGCGGCAACCTTGGCGACCGACGACGAGGCGCTCGTCACTCGGATCCGCGAGCTCGGATTCGACGGCGACACCGCCCGCGTTCTCGACCTCCTCCCGCTCGTGCACGTCGCATGGGCAGATGGTTCGGTTTCGGCGAACGAACGCCGAGCCATCACCAGCATCCTCGCACAGCGCGAGATCGAGGCGGGCACGGAAGCTGCGCTCCTGATCGAAGCACTGATGGATGAGCGGCCCTCCGAAACGTTCCTCTCTGAAACCCTCGAGCTCCTCCGGGATCTCGGAGGCAAGAAGGGAGCCTCGGTCGTCGAGCTCTGCATGCAGATTGCGGATTCGTCCGGCGGGTTCTTCGGGCTCGGCAACAAGATCAGCGACGAGGAGGCTGCTCTCATCGCTGAGATCGCAGCCGGACTAGGCGAGACGGCTCACGCGAAGTTTAGCGAAACGCTCTAACGAGCCAGTTCGTACGCTGCCAAAAAGTAACCAACCGGAGCCTCGCCACGGCTAATTCCGTGGTTCAGACTCCGGCCGGTATCCCGTCCGTCGCGTTTCACCTACATTGACGGCGCGTCGCTACGGTCCATTCAACGGGGCATCCGATTTCTTCAAGGAGGCTTCTCTGACATGTGTCAGAGCCTCATCTTGCTCGTTACGCTGCGCTCCGGTCGGCCCGCATCTCGAGCATTCGATTCGCGATTCGAGTCGCCAGCGTCATAATCGTGATCTGAGGGTTCACACCAATCGCCGTGGGGAAGAGGCTTGCGTCTGCCACGTAGCAGCCGGGCAAGTCCCAAACCTGGCCATCAAGGTCGACGACTGAGTTGTTCTCGGCGTTGCCCATGCGCGCGGTGCCCATCAAGTGCACCGTGAAGAGCTCAAGCGTCTCGGCCCGCTGGACCTTCTCGTCGATCTTCTTGAGGTCATCGATGCAGGTTGCTTCGTGCATGTTGCTGAAGGGCAGCAACACGCGCTCAGCACCCATCTCGAAGTGCATCTCGGCGAGGAGCTTCGTGCCCTTGATGCAACGCTCGTGGTCGTAGTCCGTGATGTCGTAGCGGATGATAGGCGTACCGAACGGGCCGCGCTTCACGTATCCAGTCGTGGAGTCCTCGACGAGCACCCCAGACATCACCATGTGGTTGTACTTCGACATCAAGTCCCACGCCTCGGAGCCATCATATGGCATCTTGGCGGCGACCGCGGTCGGCGGGATGAAGTTTTCGGCGAAGTAGATTCCCTCGTCGTGAAACTCGCGAATCTGACACCACTGGCTTACGCCCTGCCACGAGTTCACCTCGCCCGGGTAGACCGCGAGGACCTTCACGTTGGGGTGGCAGAGGAAGTTCTTTCCTAGCTGCTTGGACTTGCGCCCAATGCGATGGCGTTGGAGCAGCAGCGGGGTCTGGATCGCGCCACACGACACGACGACCGAGTTGGCGCGGACGGTGACTGTCCGGCTCGGAAGACGGGTGTTGGGGTCGATCGCACGACCAATCGCGCCGACGCAACGACCGCCTTCGATCAGGAGCTTCGTGATACGGACCTCAGTGAGACACCGCGCACCGTTTTGCATCGCCCGAGGCATGTAGGAGACCAGCGTCGACTGCTTAGCGCCCGTCGGGCATCCGAAAACGCAGTTGTTCGAACCTACGCAGGAGTCCTGATTGCGCCGGTTCACCATCACTTCCCATCCCATCTTTTTGGCGCCCTGCGCCATCAGACGGTTGTCGTTCCCGACCGAACTCTTGTCCTGGTACTTCGAGTGGATGCGGCTCTCAACGCGATCGAACAGCGGTTCTAACGACTCGCCGCCGATCTCTTTGCCGCAGTTCTTCTCCCAGCCATCGAGGATGTCGTCGGGAGCACGCCAGGTCATGCCGCCGTTGATGACGGTGGTGCCTCCAACTGTCCGCCCTTCAATGAACGGGATCGGGGCGCGGCCCAAGATCATGGACGCCCCGCCGTCACGATAGAGACGCGGGACCGACTCGGCGGCGTACGGGCTGAAGCTTGAGGTTGGATTGTACGAACCCTCCTCTACGAAGGTGACCTCAACACCAGCCTCGGCCAGTTCAGCGCCGACCACGGCACCGCCAGCGCCCGTCCCAATGACGAGCACATCAGTGCGAAACTCAGATTGTTGCCCGTAGTCGGCAAAACGAAGCAGGGTCATCCTAAGCCTCCAGTCCGGCAGAGACCGGAATCATGTCTGTCTGTTTGGGCTCGTAGCCGGTGAGCATTCGCTGCCTTAAGTCAATTCGGTTTTTCATGAACATGCGCGGCGCGTAGTCGAGTGCTTCATGCACCTCGTCCTGGTCAAAGTAGGTCGAGAGCACGATGCCGCGGACGGCCGAGATGAGCTCACGGAGGGGTGTGAACCGGCTGGCGGCGAGCCGACCAATGAACTCACGCGCATCGCCGGGTTCGAGCCGGTGCAAGCGTCGACGACTCCAGAAGAACACCCGCGGGAGATTGTCGACGAGTCGGAAGGCGTAGCGCAGCGAGTAGGCGACGATGCGGGGCATGTAGCGCATATGCCGACGAATCTGCTCTTCGAGCCGGTCCTCAAGGTCGGGCAGTTGGGGCGCCGGTGCGGGTGGGCACATCGCTCGGATCAGCCCGCGGAATGCGCGGCGTGACGGGCCGCCCATAGGGAACGGCTCGGCGAAGACCCAGCCGTCGTCTGTATGCCGCTCCAAGCTAGGAATTCCCTTGCCAAAATCAGCGTAGACCCGCTTTGGGTCCGTCTCAGACGGTACAAGTTCAGTGGACATTTTGGGACCCTCCGGTGCCGGTTTTCTTTTGTGCTTCTTGATCGCGTCGAGCCTTGTCGGCACGACGCTCGGCCGTCAATCGGACGGCCTCTTGGGCGCCGGTCTCATCAATCACCGAGCCAAAGTCGATCCCGGCATCGACCAGCGAATTGACCGTGAGCAGAATCCGCTCATCGACGCGGTCGTAATAGGTGCGGTTCACCGCAGTCGCCGCAACGAGGTCGCGCTCGACGATGGCCGCATAGGCGTTTCGCAGATAGTCCGCGAATCCCTCGTCCGTGACCCAGAGGGCCGGAATCCGCTCGATGAGATGTTTCGTCATCTCCAAGAACGGGTTCGCGATCCAGCGCGCTGGCAGCGAATGAGCCGCGTCGACGACGCACTCCAGCCAGTGGTGGTAACCCTTCGCTAGAGCAACGCGATCACGAGTCTCGAAGGCGGCCAGCAGGAGCGTCGTGAGTTCGCCCAGCTTCTCCACATCCTCATGAGTCGCCCGCTCGATCGCGAACGACATCGCGTACTCCAAAACCTGCGTTCGAGAGGCCAAAAGATCCTCGATACACTGCACCTTCTCCACAGCATCGACGCCGTGGAGCAAGAATGGCTCAAGTACTTCGATGGTTCCGCCGCGACGGAAATCTCGAACCGTAACGCCCTGCCCGTGCCGCACGCTCACGAGACGAAGCTGCTCGAGCTTACGAATTGCCTCGCGCAGCGTGTTGCGATTGGTGTCGTAGAGAGCCGCCAGCTCCCTCTCGGGCGGCAGACGGCGGCCCGGAGCGAGTTCTCCCGAGAGGATCTGTCGCTGCAGCTCGTGGAAAAGCTGGTCTGCTAGGTTTGGTGTCTTGGCCATGTCACTCAGGAATTGGTTCAACCACATTAAATAGGTTGAACCAATTCGTCAACGGATTGGTTCAACCAGTTGAATCCCCGCCCTGCATCGCGCCGCTAAGACTAGATTCAGTTGGTGGTCATGAAGGCTTCGATCCGTCGAACACGCGACCGCCAGAGCGTAACTCCCTCATCATTGCCGTGACGAAGGAACAGCTCGTGCGAGCTGCGATACTCCTCAAGCTTCATCAGCAGGAACGTCCTAAAGGCGGCGGGGTCTCGCGGCTGAAAACCGGGACCAGAGCAGCCGCAACCGTGGAAAGTCTCCCCGACTTCCCACAGCATCTGCGAGGCCTTCCATGCCTTCAGATCCGACTTCTTGGGTAGCTGAAAGTCGAGGCCCATATCAGCCATTGGCCTCGCACACTGCGGACAAATCGCGGCCTTACTCGGCCCGGTGTGACCTACGTCCCGAGGCAAGCGACGCTTGAACGACTTCCGGCAGTCGAAACACGCGTAGTGCGGTTTGTACGTGTTCATCCCGTAACGGCACATACGCACAGCATAGTCGGATCGGTCGGCCAGGTGAACGGTAAGAAGGACGCAGAGCGGGACAACCCAAGGCCTGAAACGGAGGAGATCCGATCCCGAGATCGAACTTTCGACGCAACATCCCTGACAAACGGTCGACCACGCTTGTGTCCCCTACACAGGTTCCGTCGTGAAGCCGCTCATCTCGCTCGTCACTCTTTTGGCCGCCCTCTTGTTCGCACCGCCGGCAAACGCCGGCTCGGTCGTCGCATCACTCGACCTCCCAGTGTTGTGGTTCGAAGCTCAACGCGCGCTCAGCCAGGCGGCTGACGGCGCCCCGATCGTACTCGACAGCTCGATCGGCGCCGGACCGTTCCTCTCTGGACCCACTCCCGGCGACCTTTGGATTGCGGTCCGCTCGGAGCCGAGTGTGGGAGGACTCATCTCCCTGTCCATTCACGCGATCGGTGAGTCGCCGGTTACGCTTCGGACAACCATTGTTGAGGCCACCGCAGGCCCAACTCTGCTGGTGGTCTTCAACGCCGTCCTAACGAGTGCGGGGCGTCCGTCAGCGATGAACCCGACCCCCGAATCGGCCGCAGAGTCGGCGATAACCGGGGCACCCACCGTTCGCTCTTCGGCTTCCGTCGCGGTTGCGAACACAGCATCCAGCGAAACCCTGATTGACCCCCGAACTGGTGCTCCGGTCGCGATACTGACTCGGCCTGCCATCGCAGGAGAGGTCCCAGAGGCTGGTGGGCAGGCTGCCCTTATCGACGCACGCACCGGCGCCCAGATTGGTGTGTTCACTTCGGGCAACACGATGGCGCCGGGCCTCCCCGAACGCACCCGCGCCCAGGTCGGTGTGTTCACTTCGGGCAACACGAGGGCCGCGCTCCTTCCCGAACGCGCCGACGGCGTCTCCCTTTACGAGCCTCCTCGCGAGCTGCGGCCCAGCAACTCGCACGGACACACACTCACTGGTGTGCGCCTCATCGGCGGAGTCCTATGGACTGGTGACAACCAAGACCACGCCTACTCTCGCGACAACCGCCCGGATGTCGAAATGCTTAGCGAGCCACTCCAAAGCACTAACGGGGTCGTCGGCGTGGGGCTGTTTCGACAGCTCGCGGCGTCGCGGCACTTCTCGCTACAAGTCGGTCTTGAGTATCAGGCGCTCCGCCGAGACCAGGGCCTGCGCATCAACAACCGGAGCTTCTCACAAGCCCGCACCATCGCTGTTCACTGGGAACACGACATTGTCGCTCCGCTCCTGCCTACCTTCACCGCGCGACCTCACGGACCGATACAGCCGACCTTCTCGCTGGGACTCGCGCCTGGGTTCATCGCCGCCCAGTCCTGGCGCGGGGAGCAGGTCGATGTGTCCGAGCGCGTCCGCTTAGACTTCATGACCGAGTTCGGAGCCGAGATCGATCAGGGAGGCCGAGGCGCAACAATGGTCGCGGTGCGCGTCAGCAAGTCGATCGGTCAGGAGTGGGACTCGATCTCAGACACCAACCTCACGCTCAACGTCGGATACGCAATTCGGAGCGGGAGGTAAGCCTATGAATTGAAATTGTTACTAGGCGTTGGACGCCGCGACGGGCGGTCGCGGCGTCCTCGTTTTTGATTCGACCACTGTCGGAATTCTTCTGAGTACAGCAGGGTCCAGTGTCAGCCTCGTCACTTCGCAGTTTGCCTCAGTAGCGCGGACGCACTCCGGACCACTCGTGGGAGTCAACAAGCATCAGGAGAGTGCGCTGCGGTGACGCGTTCTGGTAGACACCCGCCATGAGCAGACCGAGCACGATCGTCTACATCGCCACCACCCTGGACGGCTTCATCGCCCGACCGAACGATGCGATCGACTGGCTCGAGCACGACACACAGGGCAGCGACTACGGCTGGGAGGCCTTCCGCGCTTCGATTGACGGTTTCCTTGTTGGGCGACGCACCTACGAGCAGGTGCTCGGCTTTGGCGTGCCATGGCCCTACTCGGGACTTCAGACGGCGGTTTGGAGCCGGACGCTGACTCAAGAAGACGTCCCCACAGAACTAGCCGATGAGAATGTTCGTGTGGACCCCGGCACGCCGGCAGAAGTTCTCGCCGGGCTTCGGGAGCGTGGCGCGACCAGTGTTTGGCTGGATGGCGGCGGCACGATCCGAGCGTTCCTGGCCGCCGGTTTGGTCGATGAGTTGGTGCTCACTAGGATTCCGATTTTGATCGGCGAAGGCATCCCCCTGCTGGGCCACGGCGCCGGCGATATTCCGCTTGAGCACGTTGCGACCGAGGCCTTCGAGTCGGGCGTAGTTCAGAGCCGCTACCGAGTAGGCCGCTAACCTTGCGCGATTACTGCTACAAATGCTGGAGGCCCTGTACGCACTGCATCTGCGGAACCGTACCTGCTGTCCCGAATCGAACGGGCATCCACATCATCCAGCACCCACGGGAGAGCCGGCACCCAGTCGGCACTGTGAGGCTGCTGAAGGATGGCCTGGAGAATCTGTCTGTGCTGATCTCCGCTCCATGGGAGGAGGGATTCGCTGAGCTCCGCGACCAGATTCCGCTTGGTGCAGGATTGCTCTTCCCGGGACCAGAGGCGCGCGTCCTCTCCGAGCTCTCCGAAGAGGAGCGGCCGACGGACCTGATCGTGCTCGATGGGACCTGGGGCCACGCCCGCACTCTTTTTCGTGAGAGCCCATGGATGGCAGACCTTCCGCGCTTCGTCATCGACCCCCCCGAGCCCTCACGCTATCGGATTCGTAAGGAGCCCAAGGTCGAGTTCGTCTCGACGCTCGAAGCGGTTGTATACGCCCTTGGCGCGCTTGAGCCGGGGCTAACCAACCTCGACAAGTTGGTGCCCGCGTTCGACCGGATGATCGACATCGCGATCGAGACCCGGCGCGACGCCCCGCGAGCACGGAAGCGCACACCGAACAAAGGCAAACCGCCGGTAACCTTTGCCCCGGCTCTCCTCGTACCGAGGCGGGACCTAGTCGTAGTTCACGCCGACGTGCTCACCGCGAGAGTCGACGGGCAGAAACTCCGAGAGCCACTCGTCTGGTCGGCGCTGCGCCTCGGTACGGGCGAAACACGGCGCTGGAATTTCCAGCCAGGGACGCTTCCGGATGAGCCGTATCTGCACGAGAAGATGGGGATCGATGACAAGGGCATCGATGAACGCATCAGTTCGGAAGAGTTCCAGAGGCAGTGGCTCGCATGGTTAAACCCCGATGATGCAGTCTTGGCGTGGAGCCCTTGGCAGCTTGGCCTCTTCGCGCACGGCGAGCGGCAGGTCGCGGACGTCAAAGCGGCTTACTGCAACCTGGTACAACGCAAGGCCGGCCACCTCGCCAAAGTACCTGAGGCCGAGGGCCTCAAGGTCACGCCGGCACGGCTGCCAGGCAGAGGAGGCGAGCGGCTGGCGCAGCTCGAAGCGGTCGCAGACTTCATTCGGCGGAACGCCTCGACTCTGACCAAGGCCCCTTGAAGAGGGGCATCAGAGCGCGATAGCGGAGACGCCCCCTACGTGTCGAACTCGTCGTCCCTACCTTGCAGACTGTCCTCGTCGCCTTCCAACTCCGCCACCCGCCGTCGCAGCTGCTCAACCTCGTCGACCAACGTTTGCAGAACGTTTGCGACCGGATCTGGGAGGTCTGCGTGGCGGTGGAGCAGTTCGGCTTGGCTATCGCGCTTTCCGACCGCGGTCTTGCCCGGAACGCCGACCACGGTCGCGCCTTCTGGCACATCGCGGATGACGACCGAGTTAGAGCCGACCTTGGCGCCGTCACCGACTTGAATTGGGCCCAGCACACATGCGTTGGTTCCAACGACCACGCCCTTGCCCAGCGTTGGGTGGCGCTCTTTTCGAGAGAGCGAGGTGCCACCTAGAACGACGCCTTTGTAGAGCAGGCAGTCGTCACCCACCGTCGCGGTCTCGCCGATGACGATTCCCATACCATGGTCGATGAAGACGCGGCGGCCGAGCGTAGCGCCTGGGTGGACCTCGATGCCGGTGACCATGCGGTTGAGGTGCGCAAATATTCGAGGCGGAAGGACATGACCGTCCGTCCACCAGCGATGAGCGATTCGGTGCATCCAAATGGCGTGCAGTCCCGGGTATACTAGGATGACCTCAAGCGCGTTCCGCGCGGCAGGGTCGTGCTGCAGTACCGCCTGCACATCTTCGACCGCTCGCGCTAAGAACTCGAAGGCGCCGTTCGGAGCTGCTGCGGGAGGCGTGATCTGCACCCGCTCCTCTCGCTCAGACAGATCCAGATCAGGTCGAATTCGCATCCAACCGAGTACATCCAGGGCGCTACGCCATTTGCCGTTACCTGCTGCCATGGTCGGTGCCGATGCCGGTTCGAAGTTCGCGTTTCAAAATACGGATGTCTCAGGGCGTAGTCACGCAATGCCCACCTCGCTAGGAGATAGTATCATGCTTCGCACTCATCACTCGATTCCTGCCCTTCTCTTGCTGGCCGCCTGTGGCTCTCAGCCCGCTGAGTCTGCTCCAGACGTCGCGTCGGACGCACCGGACACAGCCGGCGTCGACACGGCCGATGTCGTGCCAGACGCGGAAACGGACCCTGACGCCGTACCAGACACTCCGCCGGATGTTGCCGACGACGTTCCGCTGGATGTTGCCGACGACGTTCCACCAGACG
>JBLHWZ010000095.1:0-17664 GCA_047629415.1 Bradymonadia bacterium
GTTCTCTTCGTCATCTACGACGAGAATGTTTGAGTCGGTCACACGGGTCCGTAGAGGAGGGCGTTCCTAGGATATCACTGAGGGTAGCCGGGGGCCATTCAATCAGATGTAGTCGGTATACTGCGGAATACTTACACTGTGGGATAGCCCACGAAACCGGTGGGATTTCGGCATGTTGGGGCAATAGTACGAAACGATCGATTTCTTGACACTCCATGGGGTACAGTTAGGCTCGGTTTTACGTGGTATCCCTCCATCCCCCTGGAGCTGCGGAGATGGCCAAAGGCAAGAATCTTCTGGGCCTGGACATAGGCGCAAGCAGTGTACGTGCTTGTTTGCTAAAAGAGTCCAAGCGCGGAACACAACTTCAAGCGTTCGATACGATCGAGCTACCCGACGAAGCAATCGTCGAGGGCGCGGTCATGAACTCTGGAGTTATCGTAGACGCAATTCGCGAGCTTCTCGGTCGGAATAAGATCCGGCAGAAGGAGTGCGCAATGGCTGTCGCTGGTTACAGCGTGATTATTAAGAAGATTACTCTTCCTCTGATGACACGCGAGGAGCTGGACGAGTCCATTCAGTGGGAGGCAGAGCAGTATATTCCCTTCGATATCAGCGACGTTTACATCGCCGTTGAAATGCTGACCTCGCGCGCTGCACAGGGCCAGATGGATGTTCTGCTCGTCGCCGCGAAAAAGGAGACGGTCAACGACTATGTTGCTGTCGCCCGCGAGGCCGATTTGGAGCCTCGGGTAATGGACGTTCAGGCGTGCACGCTCGAGAACATGTTCGAGAAGAACTACGGCCGCGCTCTGCGCGAGACAGTGGTACTTATCGATTGTGGCGCAGCGGTAACCAACATCAACGTTCTCTCAGACGGTATGACCACGTTTACGCGTGACATAGCGATGGCGGGCAATCTCTTCACTGAGGAGATTCAGAAGCAACTCAACATCACCTATGAAGAGGCAGAGACCTACAAGCGTGGTGGCAACCTTGAGCAGGCGGATTCAGTCGTCCCTCAGGAAGTTGAGCGTGTAGTTCAGCAGGTTTCCGAGGCGATCTCCGGCGAGGTTCAACGCTCGTTGGACTTCTACGCGGCAACCTCGGCCGAGAGTCTCTTCTCCAAAGTGTACTTGACCGGCGGTAGCGCACGGCTCCCTGCACTTGGCCGCACGATCAACCGCACCTGCGGTGTCCCCGTGGAGTTGATCAACCCGTTCGCTAACATCGGCTACGACGAGAAGACGTTTACGCCTGAGTACCTGGAGGCTGTCGCCCCGGGCGCTGGTGTTGCGGTTGGGTTGGCTCTCCGCAAGAGCATCGAATCATGATTCGGATTAACCTCCTCCCAGTCCGTCAGGACGTAAAGCGGCAGTACGGTAAGCAGCAACTGCTGCTGGGCGTACTCCTGATTGGCGTCGAATTGGCTGTGCTCTTCATGTTGCATAATGCCAACAAGGAGCAGCTGAACGAGGCGAAGAGCGAGGCGGACAACCTGCAGGTGGAAGTCGATCGGCTCAATGCACAAGCGGCCGCACTCGACGACCTCAATGAGCAGAAAGAACAGCTTGAGAACCTCGCAAGCGTTCTTGAGAACCTTGAGGTGAACCGTTCCGGCCCAGTGGCCGTCATGGACGAACTCAAGGAAATGCTGAACGCACCGGCGAACGACCTGCAAGCGGTTGCTCAGGCGCGACGTGATTGGGACACCGACTGGGACCCCCGTTCCGTCTGGATTAACTCTCTCATCGAGTCGTCGGGCGAGGTCGCAATCGTGGGCAAGGCGCTCACGAACGACGACGTCGCAGAATTCACCGTCCGACTGGCCAGCTCGCACTACTTCTCGAACGTTCGGTTGGATAACACCCGCGCGTCCGAGCAGACCGGACTGGGCTCAGTGTTCACGTTCGAGATCAGCGCAAATGTGGCCTACGGCGTACCGGAGGAAGCAGAATGAGCGACTTTCTCGACCAATTTGACAAGGTTCCCGGCAGCCAGAAGCTCCTGCTTCTCGTGCTGATGATGTTCGGTATCGGTGTCGGCTACTTCTTCCTCTTCCAGTCGGAAGTTGAGGCGAGCATCGAGAACGAGCGAACGCGTTACACGACCCTGAGTAACCAGAGCGCTCAGTTGCGCGCAGGCGCTGACGACATCGACCGGATCCGCGGCGAAATCCAGGAACTGTGCGAGCGCCAGTCGACCTTCCTTGAGAAGTTGCCGCCCGCGGAAGAGATTCCGTCTCTGCTGCAGTCGATCAACCAACAGGCCGAGCTGACAGGGCTCTCCATCCAAGTGTTCGAGCGGAAGATGGTTATGCCAGGGCCGAACTACTCGACCATTCCGGTAGAGCTGAAGTTGGAAGGCACTTACGACCAAATCTCAGACTTCTTCTACTTCATCGGGCGCCAACAGCGCATCGTGAATGTGAGCGATATCGAACTCGCGAGGCCGGCGAATCAGAGCAACTGGATCGTCGTGGGAAATGCCGGACAGGCCGACGAAGGAGTCGGGGACTGGTTCTACGACACCGGCGAAGGGCCGACCGCGCCAATTTTGGATGTGCAGTGCACCCTTCGCACGTACTTCGCCGACACGTCGGCCGCAGCAGGAGGTGAAGCATGCGCCGTCGAGTAAGCCCCCTCTCATTCGTGCTCGTCGCCTTGGCCGCCTGCGGCGGTGGTGACGATGACCGAATGGAAATGCCCGCACCTCCTCCGGCAGCCGCACCCGCCGCCGCGGTTGAGGAAGAAGAGACGGTCGAGACCCGCATCAGCGCTATGATGGCCACTAATGAGCGAGCGACGTTCTCGGTGGACACACGCGACCCGTTCAGCCCGCCGCGCCCTGACGTAGTCGACATCAACGGGCCTTCGGGTGGGCCGGAGATTGATTGCATCCTGGCAGACCAGCCTCTCGGCCAGACCCCTGTCGAAGAGCTTGAGCTGATCGGGCTCATCACCGGCACGTCGGTCCCGCGAGCGATGTTCGTCTCCGACGGCACTCGGCAGGCGATCATGGTGACCGAGGGCAGTTTGGTCGGACCGAACTGTACGAACCGAATCACGAATATCCGCGACAATGAAGTCGTGATCGAGCCACGAACGGTGGGTGAGACGCAAGCCTCCCCCATTATCCTCGTCCTCAACGACGACCGCCTCGCTCAGCGCTTCATCCAAATCGAAGACGAATGAGACACGCAACGCCATCAATCCCCGCCCGCCGGCAGGAGAACTCGATGAACCGATTCGCCGCACGCGCCCTCGCGCTTGCCATGATGCTGACATTCGCACCCCTTGCCTACGGCCAAGATGCGGTGACAGGCGTGCAGGTCACGGAACTAGACGAGGCAACGGAGATTCGAATCCATGCATTCGATCACCCGTCTTATTCGGTCTACAGACTCCGTAGCCCACTTCGTCTCTTCGTTGACATTACGGGCAGCCTGCTCGATGGCGACGAGACCGTGACAGACGTCGAGAACGGCGTCGTCAGCCAGGTCGCGATGACACAGTACGAGGACGAGTTGACATCGGTGACTCGTATTGTCATCGGATTCGAACAAGAGGCACTCTACAATGTTGAGTCGGATGGCGATGACTTGGTCATCACGATCGAGGGCGCAGCACGCAACCTCTTCGTCGCCCGTCCTCCCACCACCGACCGGGAGTTCGCACTTCTTGAGAGCGAGCTCCAGTCGGTTACGGAACGAATTGTCGCTCTGACCGAAGCCGTCGCCGTTGCGCAAGCGTCTGGCCAGAGCACGGAAGCTGATACCCTTGAACTCTTTCTTCAGGAAGAGACGATCGAGCGGGACCGACTCCTCTCTGTTGCTGGACAGGGCAGTGAAGAAGAATTGGCGCAGATGCAGGCGCGACTCGAGGAAAGCTACGCACGCGTTGAGACGCTTGAGGCAGACCGTGATGCTCAAGAACGCGGCCTAGAAAACGCCGAGACATCTCTGACCGATCAGCGAACGCGTTTGGACTCCTTGGAGACCGAACGTGGCAATGCTCTCGTTCAGATTGAGGTACTGCAAGCGCAGGCCGGTTCGCGCGATGCGCAGTTGGGTGAGCGAGACGGACGGATCTCCCGCTTGCAGTCTGAGCTCGTCGGAATGAACGAGCAGATTCGGAGCCTGGAGGTTTCGGGTGCCGATGCCGACGCACTCGCTCGACTCAATGGTGAGCGCACCGCGCAGCTGGCGGCTCTCGAAGGCGAGCAGAGCGAGCTCCGGCAGATGCTGGACGCTGCGGCGGCCAACGAGATCGCTCTCGAGGACGCCCTCACCACCGCACGCACGAGCCAGGAAGAACAGCAGGTCCTAATCCAGGAGCAGTCGGAGGTGATCGCGCAGTTGGAGCGCGAACGCGTCGAGGCTGCCGTAGTCACGACGGGTCCAATCCAGGACATCCGATTCGAGCACGTCGATGGGGTTGACCGCGTCGTGATCGAAGGCAGCGCAAACCTCGCATTCGAGACGCTTCCTTATGAAGACGGCCGAACAGGCATTGTATTCGGCTCGACCACTCTGCCGGACCGTCTTCGACGTACGCTTGATACGCAGGCCTTCGGTGGACCGGTCTCGTTCGTCTCCAGCTACACCGATGCGGATGGCACGGTGCGTGTGGTTGCCGAACTTAGCGGCAACGTTTCGGAAGTCCTGCGCCAGGAGGGTGACGCTCTCGTCTGGGAATTCAGTGACACCGGAGATTACAACGAAGCTGACGACGTGTTCGTGAACTCTGCAGGCGATGTCTACGCAGGGTCCGTTAACTCTTACTCGAACAACCCATATGGAAGCGTCGAGGACGGCGAGAGCGAAATCAGTCTGCCGCGCCCGCGAATGACTCAGAAGCGCATCACTATCGACCTGCGCGACGCTGACATTCAGAACGTGCTGCGCATGATCGCGGACGAAGGAAATATCAACATTGTTGCTGGCGAGGGTGTCGACGGAAACGTGACGCTCCGTCTGCGTTCAGTTCCCTTAGATGACGCGCTTGTCGTCATCCTCCGTAGCCAGAACTTGGGTTGGGAGCAGCAGGGCAGCATCATTCGTGTCGCTCCGATGGACGAGTTCGATGAGGCTTACGAGGCCGAAATCGCGCGGCTCACTGACCGGTGGCGATTGGAGCCTTTGCACGTCCGAATCCTCCCGCTCGGATACGCGAGCGCGAACGCGGTCAGGAATCTTGTTGCCCAGGTGATTTCCCCCCGGGGAGTTGTGAACATTGATACGCGCAACAACGCGCTCATTGTTACTGACGTTTCATCGAACTTGGACGTCGCGGCGGCCCTGGTCGAGAGAGTGGACACCCAGACCCCTCAGGTTCTCATCGAAGCGCGCATCGTGGAGACGAGCGACCAGTTCAGCCGCGACCTTGGCATCCAATGGGGCTTCGACTTCATCGCTGACCAGTCGCTCGGAAATGCGACCGGCTTGCTCTTTCCTTCGACCTTCGGAGTTGCTGGTGGCGCAGACGATGGCCAGGGTCCGAACCAGGGTTCAAGTTCGACGCCGAACTGGGCCGTCAACCTCCCAGCACCGACGGGAACGGGTTCTGGTGGTGCTGTCGGCTTCACCTTCGGTTCGCTTTCACAGGCGTTCAACCTAAACCTTCGCCTGAGCGCTGCTGAAGACACCGGCTCGGTTAAGATTGTCTCTGCTCCGCGAATTATGACCCTCGATAACCAGTCAGCCACCATCGTAAGTGGTGTCTCGATCCCGGTTAGCGTTGTGTCCGCTGCTGGTGCTCAAACTCAGTTTGTCGAAGCGTTGCTCCGATTGAACGTCACGCCGCGTGTAACGCCGGACGGTAATGTCTTCCTGAGCGTCGAGATTACGAAGAACGAGCCCGACTTCGAGAACACGGGTACCCGAGGCGATCCTTCAATTGTTCGTCGCGAAGCTAGCACGCAGTTGCTTGTCCGCGACGGTGACACGACCGTCATCGGCGGCATCTTCACGCGGAACTCCGGTATGTCGACCTCGCGAGTGCCATTCTTTGGAAGTCTGCCGGTCATTGGACCGCTCTTCCGGAACTCGTCACAGACGGACAACCGGACGGAGCTTCTTGTTTTCATCACGCCCCGCATCGTGAACCGAGAACTCTCGATTGACGCCCTGAACAACCAGGCGGAACTCGAGACGGTCAACCGCAACTAGCTCGAAGTGACTGAGACGCGACAGCTTGTCCTCACGGGCATGATGGGCGCGGGCAAGTCCACCATCGCGACGGCTCTTGGCACCCTGCTCGGCCGTCGCGTTTTCGATCTGGACGATGAAATTGTAGCCCTTGAAGGCCGCTCCATCTCCGACATCTTCGCTGTCGACGGCGAAGTTGAGTTCAGAAGACTTGAGATGAACGCCTTCCTCCAATTGAAAAGTGATCAGGGAGCCATAGTCGCACTCGGGGGCGGGGCATTTTGTACACATGAATTGCGTGGGGAGATCTTCCGAAGTGCCACTTCGGTCTACTTGCACGCTGACGTTGCAACGCTGATCGGTCGGTTGGAATCCGGTCGAATGGATAGGCCGCTTTTAGCTGAGGCGGGTTGGGTGGAACGGGTTGTCCAGATGTACGAGGATCGGGATCCGATCTACCGGAGCGCGGACTACGTGATCGAAACGGCGGGTCGCACCGTGCCCGAAATTGCAAAGGAGGTCATCCGTGCAACCGCTTGAAGACGCGATCTGTGGATACCCAATTGTGGCTGCCGGTGGAGGCGCGGAAGAAGTGGCGGAGCTGGTCGAACGGCTTCGACCGACGGGAAGATTGTTGGTGGTGTCGGACAGCAATGTGGGTCCACTTTACGCTAAGCCTCTCGCGGACGAACTTCGTTCCTCTGGTCGTGAGGTACGAGAGTTCACCGTGGAAGCCGGTGAGTCATCAAAGTGCATCGCAGTCATGGAACGGCTGTGGAACGAGGCGTTCGCAGGGCCAATTGACCGAGATGACGCGGTAGTCGCTGTTGGTGGCGGCGTAGTTGGCGATCTTGGTGGATTCTTGGCGTCCACACTAATGCGCGGCATTCCAGTGGTGCAGGTTCCGACGTCGGTGCTGGCGATGTCGGATGCGGCGATCGGCGGCAAGACAGGCATCAACCTATCGGCCGGCAAGAACTTAGTCGGTGCGTTTCATCGGCCCTGTGGTGTCATTCAGTGGATCGGCGCGCTGCCGACTCTTTCAGAACGCGAGCACCGCAGCGGTCTGGCGGAGGTCGTCAAATCCGCGATGATCGAAGGTGAGGACGCATTTGCCGCACTGGAACGAGGCGCCGGATCCCTGGTTGCTGGCGATCCTGGAGTCACCCAACGCGGCGTTATGATGGCGGCGCATCTGAAGGCGCGAGTGGTGCACGAGGACGAGCACGAGGGTGGCCTACGGCGTCTGCTGAACCTCGGACACACGTTCGGGCACGCGCTGGAGCGGTCATCTGGATACGGCGAGTGGACTCACGGTGAGTGTGTAGCCGTGGGCATGGTGATTGTCTGTCGGTACGGCGAATCGATCGGATTCACCGACTCTGCCGTGACGAGTCGGCTCGTTTCGCTCTTAGAGTCGCTGAAGTTGCCCGTTTCCACGCGTTCCCTTAGAGTAGACGAGTGGTTAGATCCTATGCTTCGCGACAAGAAACGAAGTGGAGACGCCATCCGGCTGATTTTGTGCCGCAAACCGGGCGTTTGCGAGACTGTGAAGACCCCAATCACCGAAATTGCTGAGTGGGTTAGAACCCAGTGTTAGCCCCCGAGTCGCTACCTAACGGTAGAGGTTGAGATGAACAGAAAAGCGCTACTCCCCCTTGTCTTTGGTGCCGCGAGCCTTCTCGTTGGGTGCGCAGAAGATACGCCTGAGATTTTCGTTGTTGGCAACCAGCCATTCCTAGAGGAATGCGAGGTGCCCGAGCCGTCGGCCAGGGGCGCCACAGAATTGCGTACGCGCGGAGTCATGGACCTGTTCATCACCAGTGCCTACCAGATGGTGCCAGCGGTGCAGAATCGCCTGGTCGACTCTGGAACCGTGCGGTTTGCGGTCGGTGGTGGTGGCGAGGGTTTGGTTGGTCAGGAGTGGGAGGCAAATGACGTCATCCTACAGCGGGCCCTGATTCGGTACGAAGCTCCGGATGCATTGGGCGTCCCGCTGCCGCGCGAGCTTGAATTGGACCTCTCCGGAGCAATCCCGCCGGGTGGCGCCGCATCGATTGAGATGCAGGTAATCACTCCGTCGATCGGTCGTACTCTGGCCAATTCACGGATTCTTCGGGAAGGTACGAGTCTGACCCTGAACCTGCGCATCAAGTTCTTCGGCGTCACATCGGCTGGACGGAACGTTGACTCCAACGAGTTCGTGTACCCGATCGAGCTTTGCTACGGCTGCCTGTTAAGCACCCCGCCTGATGCGATTGACGCGGACTTCCCAGTTCAGCCGAACTGCCGAAACTCCGAGTTCTCGGACACAATCGATCTCACGGATCTGTGCTTCACTGGCCAGGATGCCCTCGTCGACTGCCGCGTGGTTTGCCCGCTCGTCAACGCGACACCGAACGGAGATCCCGAGGGAATCTGTGAGCCGCAGGTTGGCTTCTAGGGCTCAGTTCCTCCGGAACGAGAGGCGCTTCTGGGCGCCTCTTGTCGTTTTTGGCCTGCGCAGTGGGTTTGGCCTGCTGGAATTTGGTTGCCTACATCCACCGTGTTACGCGGTTTACATGGTCACCGAAACGTCAGGGTTCGCACATCGGCTCACATCAAGCCCCGCTCGCTGGTTCTCCTGTGAGTGGAAGCCGGTAGAAGCAGCCCCTGCCGAACCCGTAAAAGCGCGGGGCGTGATTCGGGAGAGCGGAACACTCCTGTTCCGCGGCCCTTAAGGCGCGGCGCACGGCGAACCCGTCCGGCACGAGTAGGCCGGACGCTCATTCATGCGTCCAAGCCCCGAGTAGTTCTGGGCGTTGATGTCTCACGCGCTCGGTGGGTCGACTGTGCTCGGTTAAGGAGCGAGGAGAACGACCTGCTCTGCGATCTCGGTAGCGACCGGCCGTGTGAGGTCGCCAAACTCATCGAGAATCCAGCCTGCGATTCGCGCGCTGTACGCTGTTGCAAGCCCAGCGAGTCGGGGATCGTCTAGGCCGCGACCTGAGACTAAGCGAATGCCAGTCGAGGTTAGCTTCGAGTGAGCATCACCCTTGTTCCCTCGGAACGACGCCACGACTTTGTGTAGTTGGTCCAAGGGCAGGGGCGCCAGTTCGCGTCCGGGCTTGAGCAACTCGCCCAAGACTCGCGTCGCGAAGAGTACGCGGAACGTGACTGAGACAACCGGACTGGCGTTCCGGGTCTCGTCGAAGACCATCGCAGCGAGCTCGTCTTTCGTGTGCCGGAAAGTCCCGAACATGATCAGCTCAACGAATGCGACTTCGCCCAGCCGAAGGGCGACCGATTCAATGTCAGCGATCGAGCGGAACGGCGTGTCGTACGTCCCGCTCAAACAGGGCCGCTTTGTGAGTAGACCGTCGAAGAGGTCTTGGTCGTTTTCGTCCAGGAGGGAGAGTGAGCCATCGACCAAGCTGAGATTGCCTCGCTTGACGAGCTGCCGTGCCTGCTTTGCGATTCGAGCCGTCGCGGAATATCCGGCCTGGTGGATACGCTTGAGCGGCTCGATGCCAACGATGCGTGCCGCGACGAGAGCGTTGTCACCAGCAGCCAATTCGAGGGCGATCGAGAGGTAGTTGTCGGTCCGATCGGCCGCCATGCGTCCAGCGTCCGTGTCTCCGGGATTACCCATGGCAGCGACATGTACTCGGTTCACGAGTGCGCGAAACTGGGTGAGGACCGAGTCGACCACTGCTTCGAGCTGCTTGGACTCGAATGCGCTCGGGAGCGAGCCCATCGCGCGGGTGAAGAAGCTAGATTGCTCGGCAAATCGCTTGGTCTCCAGGACCTGAATCTGATGGTCGACCGGAGGTAACTTTCCTGCCTCGGAGAAGGTGAGTGGCTCCGTCTCGGGGTCGGCAGCTCTGGCCCTCACGTCGGCCGCCCAGCTGGGTGGATTGAGGAAGGCGAACACCTCCAGAGCCTCGTGGAACGGTACGAAGCCGAGGTCGCCGAGTCGGCCCTCACGCAATCGGTAGCCTGTCTCCATCAGGTCGCTCGAGAGTTCCCATCGGGCGGCTTCCAAGAACCGATGGCCGGTCAGAATGCTGATTTGATAGAGTCGATCGAGCATATGCCGAAGGAGCTGGCTGGTCGTGCCGTCGTCCTCGGGGATCACGAGCGCGTAGACGCCATCGGGCGAGGTCGAGACTGGGTCGTCGATGGTGTCTAGGACATCGAGGTCCAGCTCCCATTGGAAGATCGCGACCTGTTCCCTGATCCAGAGCACCAGTGGCTCTGGGTCCATTTGATCGATCCATTCAGCAAACTCGACGTCTTCGCGCTGAAGGAGGACCTCAAGCCAGGTCGAGTACCGCTGCAGTTCGAATTCGTCTCGCGTCCAGCAGTCGAAATCGATGATCGCTTGGACCTGGTCGGTCGACGCTAGGAGCACGAGCTCTAGCGCATCGTTGACCCCGGCCTCGTGTATCAGTCCGTAAAGGGCTTGGTGGTCCAGACTCCGGATGATCTCCTTCGTCTGGGGGTGCGAGATGATCGCATCAACACGTTCCTTGGCAGGAATCGGCTCGGCGATACCTGTGACAGGGTCAATGCGCGTGAGCTGGAAGAGTTGGTCCATGATCTGCTCTCGCTTGCGAAGTCGCTGGACTCCGCTGGTCAGCGGTGGTGAGACGCTGGACCCCACGGGGAGTTCCGCTCTGCCAGCCCACTGCCCCTGGTTCGTCCGGATAGCAATGTCAATGCGTCAGTCGCTCGAATCTCTAGTGCTACGCGGAATGTACTTCACGTACCTGGGTGGCGTAGGCATCGCCGTCACGTATTGGCCGTATCATTTCGAAGCCATTGGGCTGTCGAAGTCTGATATCGGTTTGATCTTCGCCGTTCGCATGGCGATGGGGGTCATCAGCCAGCCACTTCTCACTCGCTTCTCGGATCGATGGGGCCGCCCGGCGTTGATGCTCTTTATCTCGCTCTCGATCACGTGCTGCCTTTCGGTTGGAATGCTCTTCGCGGATGACTTCTTGCCTATTGCGTTGGTGATGTGGCTCTCGGCACCGTTCGCAGCGGTATTTGTCCCCCTCACTGACGCGACGACCGTACGCCTCCGCGGACTTGCGGAGTACGGCGGCATCCGTCTCTGGGGAAGTGTGGGCTTCGGCCTGGGCGTCGCAGTCTTCGGGCTCGCGGTACGGGGTCAAACGCACGCGGAAGCGGGCGCACTTGCTGTGCCAGCCTTCCTCGGCTTCTCAGCGGCATGTGCGGCGCTTTGTGGGGTCCTGCAACTTGGCGAAGCGCGTCCAGCCTCCAAGCCCCAGCCTAAGCCGTTCACACCAGGCTGGCTCTTCGTGCCCTTCGTTCTGGCGAATGCGCTGCACTGGTCCTGCGTGACGCTCTACAACGTCTACTTCGCCCTCCACACCGAATCTCTTGGTATGTCCCCATCGATCCCTGGCTTATGCGTCGCGGTCGCCACTATGGGCGAGGTGTTGGCGTTCGCTTTCGCCAGCAGGTTCCTCGGTGGCCGCGCATCCGTCTGGGTGGCCGCTGCTTGTTTAGTGAGCGCGCTGCGTTGGTGGGTGATTTCCACCACGACCTCTGTCGAAGTGCTGATCGTCGTTCAAGCGCTGCACTTCTTCTCGTTTGGCGTGTGGTTCTCGTTCGCGATCAAGCTCTTGGGCCGATTCGCTCCGCCGGAACGACGAGCAACCGTGCAAGGGCTCTTCTCGGCCGCATGTTTCGGAGTTGGGGGCTCGCTCGGAAGTCTCATCGGCGGACGCATCATGGAGGCACACGGCGGGTCCGCGCTCTTTCTGGTGGCAGTCGGACTTGAAGTCGCCGCGGCCGCCGTCTTCCTTGTGACGCTACCGCGACTACCCGCCCCCCTCGACTCGATCGCGCCTGAGCCTATCGCTGCGTGACTGTCGGGATTCCGTCTCGGATCGCGGTGCCGATGAACTCCATCGACTGACTGGCGATACCTTCCTCGCGGAAGATGACGAAGTGGCCATCGTAGTCGCCCGGTTCCTCTGGGATGATCAGTGCCGTCACAGGATTTCCGTTCGCCGAGCGGTTCCCGCTGACTGGGAAGGAGATCTCGGTGTAGCCGCCGAGGTCTCCTACGAACGGAGTCGGCAGTTGAAGGCCAGCCGCGCGGGAGTAGGCCGCCTGAGTCGGCTCCGGAGTGTAGGTGTCGCCGTAGCCATAGCTTTGGAAGACATGAAGGCCGGCCGACTCCTCAGAGATCGGAGAGCGGTAGATGAGGCGCGCGTAGTTGAGAGGATCAACCGGGTCGACCACCATCTGCAGAAGCGAGAGGAGTGGGTCGGTGTCTCCTACCGAAGCCCCCGTCGTGCCACCGTCTGTGAGAACGAACTCGACGCCAGCGGCGATGTCCTCGGGGTTGGTCTTGTTGAGCAACGAGAGAACGAGACCCCCGCCAGCTCCAGAGAAGATCGCCGCGTTTAGGGTCTCCTCGTAAGGCGCGAAGAGGCCGCCGACGGTCGCTCCCTGGGAGTGTCCGAAGAAGTAGAAGTTCTGTGTATCGAACATGATGGGCCCGGCGACGCCCTCGACCTCGAGCTCGGCATTCTCAAGCAGCCATGTGAGGAAGAAGTAGTCGGCGGCGGCTTGCTGAACATTTCCGACGGCCGCGAGCGGGTTGACGAAGTTGTAAAAGAGCGTCTCAGCCGAGAGCTCGGTATCCCCGCGTCGGGGACCATGCTGCGCGCCGTCGATGCTGACCGAGGCCACGCGGATCGGCTCTGCATCTCCGAGGTCGATCGAAGCCAATCGCGCGGCAGTTCCGCCGCTGATATGACTTGTGAAGTCGCCGCCAGTCCCATGCGCGAACATGGAGACCGGCCAGCCACTCTCAGGCATATCGCCGGGAGGGATTGCGAATGAGATGCAAATCGTCTCGGTGCCTTGCTCTTGTGCCAGGCCGTTGGAGAATTCGAAATCCCCTCCGTCCTCCTGCATCAAGTAAGGCCGTGTTCCTTGCTGCCACACGGGCGCCTCGTAGGTACCGTGGAGCTCGACCAGGCCCGACCCTGGGTTGATACAGGCGCCGCGAGTGCCATCGTCACAGGGGCCCGAGACATTCGTCCCGCAGACCGCGAGATTAGAGAGTTCGGGTGGATCCGTCGCACGTATCGCATCTCGGATCTGCGGCATCTCCGCGTCGGGATCTTGCGTGGTGAATACGGTAGCGGCGACGACGGTATCTCCCGAGAGTTCCTGGTCAGTTAGGTATGCCCGGAACGGCTCGTATGCCTGCCACGCCCCTTGCAGACCTGAGTCGGAGGGCTCGTTCGCAGAGAGCATCGAAACGAAGTCCGGCTGCGTGTTCGGGATCGCGTCCCCGATCGCCCCGCGAATCCCGTTGGTGATGTAGACCGCGTAGGTAGTGCCGTGCTGGAGCGGGCTCGACCAGGAGGGGCGAACTGCCATGTAGCGGGGACAGATGAACTTGCCGCCGCCTGTTGTGATCGTCCATCGCATTGCGACGCGGCTCCCGTAGCCCGATGAGTCCGGGTCGATGTTCACGAAGTTCAGAGTCGGGTTGTCTCCATCGCCGACGACGCTGGCGAAGTCCGGGGCTTGAGTGAACCGGAAGTAGATGGCTGGATTCGTCGAGAACCCGGTCATGCGTTCTGCGGCATCCAAGTAGAGATCGACGAAGGCTCCGCCGACGTACTGCAGACCTGGATTGTGGTGCCCCGACATATCTACGCGGCCACTCCGCAGACGCGCATCGTTCGGGAAGGGCAGTCGATAGAACTCGTCATCCTCGCTCTCGGGGACCTCGAAGTAGACTGCGAAATCCGGGCCGACGTTTGGATCCTCATCGGTGCGCTGCGGGACTTCCTCGCACGCGACCTGCGGCAGGAAGAGTTGGTCGGCGCTCGCAGCAGGAATCTGACAGGTGGTCTCCGTGGCGCCGAATGCCGTCCCGCAGAGCAGAGGGCCGAGGCAGTCTTCGTGCGCGTCACAGGTCTGACCTACGTCGCCGTCACCCTCGGTCGCGCAGACACCGGTGAATCCGATCAGGTTGCAACGCAGTCCGGCGCCACAGTCCGTCATGTCGACGCAGTCCGCTCCGTCAGGAAGGTCACGGGAGGGGAGGCACTGGGCGAAACCGCACTCAAGCAGCGAGTTCTGCTCGAAACACTCGGTGGGGATCCCGCATGCCGTGCCCGGCTCGCACTCGCCCGACGTCACACAGAGGTTGCCCTCCGGTGATTCTCCGGCGGGCGCACAGGCCTCAGCTACGCAGGAGAGGCCGTCACGGCAGCTGCCACCTGAGCAATCCTCTCCTACTCGATCTCCAGTGGAGACTGTTCCATCGGGGCCGACGTACGCGCCCTCCGGAATACTGACGTTCACGTCACCAACATCGATGCCATCGGGGATCTCGATGCTTGAGGTCGGGTCGAGGAACTTGCAGCCGACGAGGCAGACGAGGCAGACGAGGCCGACGGAGAATAGGAGGCAGACAAAGACAGTACGTTGCATCTGGTCCGGTCGCGATGCGAAGTGCGGAACTGGCCGCACGGCCTTAGGCGCGAGTGCGCCTCGACATGGAGGTAGCCGAGTCGGGCGATCGCGGAAAGACAGAGTACCGAGAGCGGGAATCGAACCCGCAAGGTGACAAGCACCGGGAGATTTTAAGTCTCCTGCGTTTACCAATTTCGCCATCCCGGCAAGGGAGCGAAGGATGGCCCAGGACTTCAGGCCCCGCAAGTAGAAAAGTACTAGTCGGCGTCGGGCGGCTCAGAGAGCGTCGCCCCGACAGCGGAGAGCCACAGCCCGACCGACATCGCGTCGCGGACTCCGTTCCCGTCGGTATCGATGTCGATAACGCCGCTATCCGGCATTTGGGCGATGAACTGGCAGATGTCAGCGATGTTCTCGCAAAGCGGGCTCTCGTCACGTGAACACTCGCCTTCGGGGGACTGAGCACACGCCAGATGGTAGTCGGTGCCGTCTTCGCCGTACGTGATGACGGGAGTGTCCGCATCGAAGCCAGCGCAAGCGCAGTCGCTAACGAGGTCGTCGAGCACCGCGCCGATCTGGCCCAGCGGAATCACGCCCCCGAGCTTCCATCCCCCTAGTTCAACGGTCTCGCCGTCGACATTCACCACCTGGTCGATCGAGGCAACGCCGGTTTCGTCATCCGTCAGTGCGCCCTGGAGAGTCGCTTGCTCGATCGTAAGCTCGAGGTTGAAGGAGAAAGTCTCCGTCTCGATCGGGATGCTCATTCGGAAGACGCTCGGGCCGGCGGTCGTCACGTCGCGGTCAACGGTCGCCGTGTTGAACTGTGCGATGGCACCGAACTCATCGATGCTTGAGCCGTGGAACTGAAAGACGCCGTCACCCGCAGCTCTCTCCTCGCGGGTTTGGTCAGGACGGCCGTCACCATCCCAGTCGTTGGTTCCGAGATAGGCCCAGAATCCATTCCCGTCGGCGCCTCGATCCAACTCAATCAGCAAAGCGAATGAGTCCTCACCGATGGCCTCTGCGAACGCCGTGTTGAGGTCGAAGTCTTCGATGAGAACACCGAGGGATTGGGCGAGGCGGGCGGCTCCGTTATCGATCAGGCCGTCGTTATCGTAGTCGAAGCAACACTCTGGCGAACCCGCGACCGGGATATGAACGCTCCGAACGAACGACATTACACCAATGAACATCTGAGGCGGTTCCGGGGGGCCGCACGGGCCATGCCTCCAGTCACAACAGGCGTCCTCGCATCCATCGTCATCACAGTCCGTGTCTCCGTCAAAGTCGTTGTCGATGCCATCGTCACACTCTCTTGCGTCGTATTCTTGCCCTGGGCATGCTGCATATGGTGGACAATCCGAGTCGTCGCAGTCGATGTCGCGATCCAGGTCGTTGTCGATTCGGTCGTCGTAAATCTCGTCGGCCACCGGGCACGCTGCGTCGCCCAGGCAGTCTTCGTCGAGGCAGTCGATGTCTCCGTCGAAATCGTTGTCGTCGCCGTCCAGACAGTCGGATTCGTGCGGATCTTCGCACTGGCAATCGCTGTCCTCGCAATCCGCCCAACCGTCGTCGTCGTCGAGCCCGTTGTTGCACGCGCTTTCGAACGACTCTTCGCACTGACAATCGGCGTCGTCGCAATCGGTCGACCCGTCGTTGTCGTTGCCCACGGCATCGTCGCAGAATGCCTCGAACTCCGGCACGGGATCGGAGTCCGTCTTCTCACGGCCGACGAGCGGGGCGAGAGCGAAACAGATGATGACCAATCTGTAGTTCTTCAAGGAGTCCCCGCTAGAACAGGCTCGATCTTCCTGAAGGTGCTCGTCGGTTGTGAAGCTAAGCTTGGCGCCAGTGAGGTTCCAAAAACGAAAAAGGCCGAGCAAAGCTCGGCCTTTTTCGTAGGAGCTAGTGCTTAGTCTTGGACCGGAATCTCAGCGAGGACCGCGCCAACAGCCGAGAGGCGGATGCCAACCGAGAGTGCGTCGCCGACGCCGTTTCCGTTGGTGTCGATGTCGTTGAGACCGAAGGACGGAAGCGAGGGGAGGAACGAGCAGACAAGCGAGACGTTCTCGCAGATGACGCCGTCGTCCGCGGTGCACTCGCCCTCAGGGGACTGAGCGCACGCGAGGTTGTAGGTGGTGCCGTCGTCGCCGTAGGTCACGACTGGGAGGTCTGCATCGAATCCTGCGCATGCGCAGTCGGACATAAGGTCGTCGAGGAGTGCGCCAATCTGGTCGAGAGGAACAACGCCGCCGAGTGCCCAGCCGCCGTACTCGATGTTCTCGCCGTCGATGTCGAACTCTTCGTCAACCGAAGCAACGCCGGTAGCATCATCGACCGTAATGCCCTGGATGGTTGCCCGCTCGATGGTGAGGTCGAGGTCGAGGGAGAAGCCGTCGGTCTCGATCGGGATGTTGAGCGCGAAGATCGACGGGCCAGCGGTGGTCACGTCACCGTCAACCGTAGCGGTGTTGAACTGGATGATCGAGCCGTACTCGTCGAGGCTTGAAGCCTGGATCTGGAAGACGCCGTCGCCAGCCGAACGGTCCTCGTAGGACTGGTCGGGCTCGCCGTCAGCGTCGGTGTCGTTGCTGCCGAGGTATGCCCAGAAGCCATTGCCCTCTGCGCCGCGGCCCCACTCAAGGAGGAGTGCGATGCTGTCGCCGGCGAGTGCTTCTTCGATGGTGGCCTCGATGTCGAGGTCCTGTCCAAGAGCGCCAAGCGCGCCAACAAGAAGGCCGAGTCCGTTGTCGATGTCGCCATCGTCGTCAAAGTCGAAGCAGCACTCAGCGTCCGTTCCACGCGGAGGAATCTGAATGTTGCGGATGTACGAGATGGCACCCGGGAAGGTCCCGTCTGACTCTTCAACGCACTCGCCGCCGCGGACTTCCGTCACGCAGTTGCACTCGATCGCGTCGGTGCAGTCCGAGTCTTCGCAGTCGGTGTCGCCGTCGAAGTCGTTGTCGATTTCGTCGTCACAGACTTCTGCGTCAGGGCATGCTGCTGAAGCGGGGCAGTCCGAGTCTTCGCAGTCGGTGTCGCCGTCGAGGTCGTTGTCG
>JBLHWZ010000096.1:0-17643 GCA_047629415.1 Bradymonadia bacterium
GTCGCGGACGGTGTCAGCACTGCGAGTTATGGCTCGGGCGATATCGCGTCACGGATCGCCGTCTCGTGCGCGCGCCGCGCATGGACGACGTTCTCAGAACGTCCCGACGTTGTGAGGGGCCTCGGCCTCGGTCGGTGGCTGAACGATCTGATGCAGCTCATCAACCGAGAGCTGGTCGAGACCGTCAACGCTGAGTTCGCACCGTTCTCCGGTGAGCCTTCCCAGGTGATGGGCAGCACCTGTCTGATCACGTTCATCCAGAACGGCATCGCCCACCTGCTCTCGCTCGGCGACAGTCGCGCGTACCTGCTCCGCGAAGGCTTCATGGAACAGATCTCTCGCGACCATAACCTCCTTACGCTCGGCATCGCCGACGGGATCGACCCCGACACAGCGTTCATGCTTCCGCAAAGTGACGCGCTCGCAAAGTGTTTGGGCTCATTCGACATCGAGGAAGGGGTCCTCATTCCCGTCGACGTCGAGCCAGACGTCTACGTCTTCCCCCTCTTACCGGGCGATCGGCTGCTCCTCTGCACGGACGGGCTCACCGACTACGCCGGTGTTACGGTAGCGGAGTCCGAGACTCGAATTTACGAGACTGTCATGACAGGCGACTTGCCGGAGCTGATCTGCCTCGACTTGATTCGATTGGCGAACGGCGGCGGCGGCGGCGACAACATCGGTGTGGGGGTCGTGATCGCGGACCCACCCTATCCGGGACCAGTTGCCTGGTTCACGGAGATGCGCGAGGCCGCCGAGGCTGAACTCGACTCCTAGCGCTCCCCGCGGGTCACGGTCTCAACCGGCCTGAAGTCCGGTTCGGCGCTCGCGCCCTGCCAACTCTGGCTTACCAGTCGCTCGGCGCGACATACTCCTGGCAGCGCAGACCGATTGGCGAGTCTGTTCCCAGCTCCACGCACTCGGTGAGAAGCTCGAGCGCACGCTCCTGGTCACGGCCAAGTCGCATCAGGAGCAACGGGAGACGGTACCGGGGTTCTTGATAGTCATCACACTGCTCGATCGCGTCTTCGTAGGCACCTGCTGCGGCGCGGTCGTTCCCAAGTTCCTCAAGGACCATTCCGCGGTTGTTGTGCGCCAAACAATGCTGCGGCTGGAACATCAGCGCGAGGTCGAAGTTAGCCAGCGCGTCGGAGTAGATGCGTTGTTCGTAGAGCGCCATTCCGAGGTTGTTGTAGGCGTGTCCGGGGGTGGCGTAGGTCGGCATGTTGGTCAGGTCTCGGTAGAGTTCCTCCGCCTCTATCCATCGCTCTTGCTCGAGCATAACAACGCCCATGTTGTTCAGCACCTCGTGCCAGTCCGGCCGCACCACAAGCGCTCTTCGGTAGAGCCGCTCAGCCTCAGCGTAGGCTCGGCGACCCTGATAGATGAAGCCCAAGAGGAAGAGAGCTTCCTCGTTGTTCGGGTTAATCTCCAACGAGGTGTTGAGCTCGCGGATCGCGATGGGCCCCTCGTTCGCTTGCCAGTGACCGATGGCGAGCTGGTAGTGGAAATCGCTCGCATCGAGCTCATCCTCGTCCAGCTGCTGAGATTGCGTTCCGGAGCACCCGATTGCGAGGCAAAGGAGCACGGCTAAGAAGTTTCGAATCACAGCCTAAAAGAGCGTTAGAAGCTTGCCGAGCGTTTGCACTGTGCGCGCCTGCGGCAATGAGATTTCGCGAGAGACTTGCGCCAGAGGGGCCGCTTGTCGGGTAGACCGTAGATTCAGTTGGGACGCCGAAACGGCAGCTGAGGTCGGCGGGGCCGAGTCGGCAAGAGAATCCACGAAGGGAAAGTCTTGCAGCGCAGCGGATCTCTCGTGATCACCGAGCGCGCTGACCGGAACGCACTGCATCTGGAACCCCTGACTCTGTACCATCGTCATCGCTTCACGATGCAATGGCTCGTAGTGATCGACGGGGACGTCCTGGGGATCACAACGGAAGAGCAGGCCTGGCGGTCTGCCTTCGCGATCTCGCTCCAAACGCCCGAGAAAGACGTAGACGCGGTAGGTAGTGGTCGTCCGGTTATAGAAACCGATGACGTGCGCCCGTGTCGGCTTACGAGGTCCACCGCCCAGGGCGAGTTGTTGGGTGTTGGTCGAACGCTCGAGTGCGACCAACTGCCGCGGATCGATATCGATCGTCGAACCGATTTCTAGCGCTTTAAACATGGGTTTCCAGGGCGAAGGCCGAATTGCACTGTGCTACGAGAGTGCATGCGCGACAAGGACTGTCCATTGCGAGCGGGCGATTGTGATCGGCGCGGCAGGGAAACCCGAAGCACGCATCTTCAGACTTCAGACCGACCTGACGAAGCCTTGGGACCGTTAGATGACTATCAGGTCAAGGGCGCCTGGTGCCGACTAGACCAAGCTAGTCCTGGCTGTCATCTGGCTCGAAGGGCTCAAGTGCGTCGTCAGCCGCCAGCTCTTCGGGAGGAGTCTGACCAACCTGGGGCGGCGGCTCTTCCCAGCGGTCGTCGAGGCAACACGGTGCGTCGTCGACGTCCGGCTCTGCCACAACCTCTGCTACCTGCTTGGCACCACAGGCAGCGAGGAGAAGAGCAAGAGAGAGTGATGCCAAGCGCAGAGACATACTCATGCTTTCCCCGGGCTCTTTGCCTTGGTGATGAAGAAGGCCAGCACGATCGAGATCGCGTAGAGCGCGACCATTGGAACGGCCAGCGCGAGCTGCGTAATCGGGTCGGGGGGGGTCAACATAGCACCCACGATCACCGAGCCGATCACGGCAAAACGCCAATGCTTGATCAGCGTCTTGTGTGTAACCAAGCCCAGCACGGCTGCGAACGAGATGACCACCGGGAGTTCAAAGAAGACCCCGAACACGAGGAAGAGCCTAAGTGCGAAATCGAAGTACTCCTTCATCGTAATGATGCCGCTCGCCGGGTCACCTGCGAACTGCAAGAGCACATCGATCGCCAGCTGCATCACGGTGTACCGACAGAAGAGCACGCCCCCGACGAAGCAGAAGATCGAGAAGAAGAGGAATGGCGCAGCGAGCCGCTTCTCGGTCTTGTAGAGACCGGGAGCGATGAAGAGCCATGCTTCGGTGAGCACCATCGGCGCCGAAATCAGCACGGCGCAGGTGAGGCTGGCCTTCAGGTAGACGACGATCGGCTCAAGTAAGCTGATGTACGACAGATCGGGGAAGCGAACGTCGTCCGAGCCCAGAATCGCAGACTCGTAAGGAGCCGTGACCCAGTTGAAGATGTCGATTCGCAGGGTCCACGCGACCACAAACGAAACAAGGACGTAGGCGGTGACTCGAATCGTTCGAGTCCTCAGTTCGCGGAGATGCTCCGTGAACGGCAGTCGCTCCTCATCGAGTTCGTTGACGCCGTCCTCGGTGACGCCGTCCTCGGTGACGCCGTCTTCGTCAGCCGTGGGTCCCGCTTGATCGGTCAAGACGACTCCTCCCTCTTCAGGGCAGCGGCCAGCTTTTCTTCGGGCATCACGGTGCTTCGCGGAGCGGCCGGGATTACTGGAGTCGGCTCCAAGTTCTCCGCAGGCATCGGTGCCTCGATGGACTCGGTTGGTTCTGCGTCAGTCGCTGGCGCGGAGCTGTCGGGGGCCTCGATGGACTCGCAATTGGCGACTGCCCCGGCTGCCGGCCTCACTTCGGGCAGTTCACCCTCATGTAGCTGTTCTGTTGGAGCGCCCATCGTCGGAATCGCGACTTGGCGCTTCAGACGCGCGCGAATGGCGTCAATCTCGCTCTCGGCCCCTTTCACTCGCTCGCGAACACGGTCGACCTCGAGGGTCTCTTTGATTTGGTCTTTGATCTCGTCGACACCCGTCGAACGAGTAATTTCGCGAGTCACTTGACCTAGGTCGCCGCGCAATTTCCGCAGCTCGCGCGCAACTTTCCCGACGGTTCGCATCATGTCCGGGAGCCTTTCAGGGCCCAAGAAGATGATGGCTGCCGCGAGAATAACTACGAGCTCAAATCCACTAATTCCGCACATGCGACGCGATATAACACTGGGTCAAAGAAGAGCAACCTTCGCCGCTCAAGGGAGCTCGAACGTTGTCGGAGTGCAACCTCCCAGTTCATCCCGGACGTCGATGTTCAGGTACGGATTGAAGCAGTACTCAACGCTGAATGACTCGGAGAAGTTGAAGATCTCAAGCGCGCCCCACGCTGGGTCCGCGAACCAAACGCCCTCGTCTTCGCGGTCGCCGGTTGCGTTGTAGATGAACGGCAGGTCGCCAAAGCTTCCGGTGGCGTCATCCGAGTTGAGCGCTGTGGGAAACACCTCACCCTCACCCGGCCGAAGTTCCTCGTCCGACACTGCGGGTGGGGAGTAATTGTACCCGCCGCCGAACACGGCGTCGGGACCCGACGTGCGGTTTCGCAGCGCCCAGAATTCTTCGACGAAGTTTCTAAGAGAGTAGGTGAGTTCGGTGTCGGCGGCATCGCCGTACCGAAGAGCAGCCTCGGAGACGCGATAGACGAGACCGATCGTCTCTTCTTCGAACGGTGCGGTCGCCCCGCCAGATGGCGCACACGGTCCAGCGAGCGTTGACTCGTTCGGCAGACAGACGGCGTGGCGCCCCGACTCAACAAAGAGCGAGGGGCGCCGACCGCCTTCGAGAAGTGCCGCGGTCAGTCGACCGTCGGTGCCTTCGTCTCCGCCGCTCACGCCCTCTCCATCGGGGTAAGACTCGAGCAACCAGACGTTCAGATTCTCGTGGTAGAACGTCGAGAACGCGCGAATGCGGCCAAACGGATCGTCGTCCCTCTTCTGCACGACGAGCTGCGCCATCACGACATCGTGCTCGTAGGTAACTCCGCGGCGCGGGTGAGACCCTGGATAGTAGTAGAGGTAGGTGAGGAAGTAGTGCGACACCGTCTCGGCCAGGTCGAAGTAAGCGTATCCGTAGCCAGCACCGGTGGTTGACTCGAGGTTGTTTGCGGGGTTCAAATCGCCGTCGAAGTCGATCCGAGTGAAGGTGTCGATCGTCAGTTCTTCGACCTGTTGGTAAACGACTGGTGCATACGCCTCGGCCAACTGGCGATGGAACCCGCGACCCGCGTATCCCGTCGTGGAGAACTCAACGAGGTAGTCGTCGCCAAGCTCTTCTCCCGAGAGCGAAGCGATGACGTCGTTGAGGCGAAGCTCGTAGGGCGTCACCGGGCGCAGCAGCGCCGACTCGGGATCGGTGGTCGCGGTTAGCGTGGTCGTGTCTGAGTCGTAGTTCAGCAGCAGCGGGAGGTCCTCGCCTTCGAATTCGGTCAACGTGACGTTGCTCACGATGAAGCGGAGCGAGTTCATCGGTTGGTTGAACGCTACGGTAAACGACGAGTCGAGCGGCACGAATGTCGCTCCATCTTCTGGGTTCGGCGTGAGCTCCAGCGGCGGGTAGACGATGTCTACGTCGGGGTCTGCTTCTACGTCGTCGCCTGTGTCGGCGACCGTATCGGGGGCCACGTCGTCGCCAGCATCCGGAGCTGTGTCCTCGGTTTCCGCGTCGCGATTCGGCGCATCGGGTCGCGCATCTTCAGGTGCTGTATCTGCGTCGGTTTCCACGTCTGCCGGCGCGTCCGCCGCGCCGCATTCGTCGCCAGCACACGTCGACGGGAGATCGGACGAGCTGCAGCCTCCTGCTGCTAGGGCGAGAACAGAGAGAGGCCAAAGAACACGTTGAGTGCTGATTTTCATGCGTTTGTACACAGGTCGGGAAGGGACGCGTTGCACCGAGTGTTGGTAGCAAGTAGGAGTACGCGCCCGCGGCCGGCGTACCCTAGCAAGGCCCCCCCTTCGCCGCAATCCGAGCCACATTTGATGGCGGTCGGTGCGATGGCGACCCTTCCAGTGTCTATCAGATGCGCGTCGAGCACTTCATCGCCATTCGGCATCTTCGAGCCACGCGCCACGCGTTTCTCAACACGCTGACGATGCTCGCGATAAGCGGTGTCGCGATCGGAGTAGCTGCATTCACGTCGGTGGTCTCTGTGGCCGGCGGGTTTATCGACACCGCCGAAGAGCGCCTACTGGGGGTGAATCCACACCTGATGGTCACAAAGTACGGCGTACACTTCTCGGAGTACGAGCGGGTGCAGGAGGTGATCGACCAGCTCGATGGCGTCGTGTCGACCGCTCCGTTCATCGTTCGCGAGATGCTCGTCACCGCCGAGGGGAGTGATTCGCGACCCGGAGCGCTGGTGAAGGGCATCGACACCAACGCGCTACTCGCGAACGAGGACCTCGCCGCGATGGTTGTCGCCGGTTCCCTGGAGGGATTACACTTCGACGGCGGTGCGCTCACCGACAGTAATCCCGACGGAGAGCCTGTCGGTGTCGCGATCGGAAAAATCCTCGCCGAGCGATTGGAGTGCGACGTCGGCGACGAGCTTACTCTTGTCAGTCCGCTGCGTGGCCTGCGCTCCGTCGGAGTCGATGCTGGCGGCGGCGCGAATTTCGCCCGCGCGGAGGTTGCCGCGATCGTCGACTCGGGCTTCTTCGACTACGACAATCGCTTGATCGTCATGGACTACCGGGCCGTACAAGAATTGCTCGGGCTCGGCGACGTCGCGTTGGGCGTAGAGGTACGACTCGAAGACCCCGGTCAGGCTCGGGCGATGGCTCCAGTTATTGAGGCCTCGCTGACCACGGGTCGGTTCAAAACGATGGACTGGCAGGACCTGAACCGAAACCTCTTCTCGGCGCTGCAACTGCAGAAGCTCTTCCTCACTTTGGTAACGTTCTCCCTCGTTATCGCTGCGGCATTGGTCATCTACTGTGTCCTCGTCATGCTGGTCTTGGAGAAGCGGAAAGACATCGCGATTCTTCGGTCACTGGGCGCCTCGCGGACGACAATCCGACGGATCTTCGTAGCCGAGGGCATGACGATCGGAGTGATCGGCACCACGCTCGGGATCCTGCTGGGCTTAGGAGTATGTTGGCTTCTGGGAGCGATCGAGTTTGAGTTGGCGTACGAAGTATACCGGGTGAAATCGCTACCGGTGGACGTGCAGGCTCACGAGTTCGCCCTCGCGGCGGCCGGTGCACTCTTCGTCTCGTGGATCGCAACGATCTACCCCAGCATTCGTGCGACTCGCGTGCCTCCCGCCGACGCGCTTCGCTACGACTGAGCGGTCTCATAACGATCATCGCAAACCGTGCGAGCCCGGCCGCACTGAACAAGCCTGAGGCCCAGTGAATCCGCGTCTGAGCGACCCACGTACTTGACGCGATGCCGGGAGAAGGTACGATCAGCGCCCCTTGTCCCGGCTGCCCCAATGCCCAAAGAACCAGACGCCGATGGACTGAGCATCTCCGATATCGGAGTGGACTTCATCCTCGACGCCGCAGGTTTAAATGACGACGAGTCCGCCGTTGATGCGGGTGTCGTCAGCTCATGGAGCGCCGACTTGGGATTTGGTGCGGATGCGGCACCCGTCAAGGCGGTACAACTGGCACTCGATGAAGACGAGTTCCCGCTCGCCTTCGACGAAGGTGCGCCGTTAGTCATCGACTCGTTGGACTACGATGCCGAACTAAGCGGCGTGGATTCCGGCTTCTTTGGTGGGGAGCAGGAAGAAGACATTTGGGAGATCCCTGCGGGCCGCTCGGAAGTGGTTCTGCCCGCTACCGAAAGCCGAGTCGCTTCCGCACAAGCCGCGCAGACTACGGCCGTCAACGATAGCGCGGCGCCCAACCCTCCACGCGGCGAGGTCCTGGGCCTCAGCCAGCTTCCTCATTTTGAACTCGACCTGCCGAGAGACATCATCGATCCGGCAGGCCAAACGGTCCTCGCTTCTCAAGGTCCAGACGGAATTCCTGACGCACGTGCGGGCATCGTTCAAAAGAAGCGTGGGACGCGCTCCCCAGCCCCTGCAGGCTTCTCACGGGAGTCATCGACGCAACGCCCTGTCCTGATCCGACCAGACAGCCAATTGGGAGGGACGACTCCGCTAGACCCGCCGAAAAACGGCGGCCAGGTGCTCGCGCGAGCCCACCTCGTCACGAAGGTCGTTCGCAGAAGAAACGGGGCGGCGAGACCCTCAGCGGCCGAAGCGTCGATTCCTGACAGGATTCCTGTTCCCGCCAACTTCGTCGGGGACGGAGTTGACGACGACACCGCGCCAGAGACTGAAGAGGAGTTCATCGCGCGCAAGACCATGGACTTCCGCAACGCCGATAGCGACGGAACTCCGGATGACGTCCGGGTGGAGCGCCCCATCGGCGCAGCCGCTCTTGTCGCTTGGATGTCGACGGGCGACGAGGACGCTTAGGGCACCTAACGGATGGGGCGGTAGAGACGAGCCAAGACTCCGGGCGGAACCCCAATCCGGGCGAGTCCAGGTAAGAGGTTCATTAGGAGCCCCGTCGCGACGGGGCGATCGCGGAACCGTCGGCCCGACACCTCCACTGCCGCGTTGACACGAGCAACACGCCCTTCCCGGCTGAGCGCCTTGCTCAGCTGAAGGTCTTCGAGGATCGGGACATCAGGGAAACCGCCGAGCGCCTCGAACGTCGAGCGCCGAACGAAGATCGCTTGGTCCCCGTACGGACACCGAGTGTACCGGGATCGAACGTCCGCGAGCCACAGCAGCCGATGGCTCCAGTGGGGCAGTCCCTCGGGTCTGGTGTGCAGCAGAAAAGCTCCAGCGACTACGTCCGCCGCAGCCAGGGATTCCACGACCAAATCCAGCGCCCCCGGCGGCAGGGTCGCGTCGCAGTGCAGAAAAAGGAGCACGTCGGCGTCGGACAGCGCCGCGCCGGCGTTCATCTGTCGACCGCGGCCTCTCGTTGAACTCAAGAACACGATTCGGTCGCTCTCTTTTGCCAGCGCAGCGACGACAGCTGAGGTGCCGTCCGTGCTCCCTCCATCGACCACAAAGAGCGTCCCCACCTGGTGCTCCAGCGCGCGCTGAACTGCGAATCCGACCAGTCGAACTTCGTCCAAGACGGGCATCACAATATCGATCCGCGGCCCGGGAACACTTGCAGCCGCTCGCCGTTCGCTCACCCGACCATCCTGGACGCGATCCGGAGCGCCATCGCCATGATCGTCTCTTGTGGGTTCACCCCAAGGCTGGTCGGGACCACGCTCCCGTCGAGAACATAGACGTTCTCTGTGCCCCACACTTTGCCACGCGCGTCGACCACGGAGACGGATGACTCGGGGCCCATTCGGCAGGTCCCCAAGGGGTGCTGCGAGGAACACTCGAAGCGCGACGCCGCAATCGAATCGAATTCGACGCGTTGAAACTCGTCGGGGCCAACCGGCTCATGCCCGAGGACCGGAAGATAAAGTTCACGCGCACCTGCTTCCAGGTAGGCCTGACCCAGGCGCCGCACGAGCTTTGAGAGCGCGACGCGATCCCCATTCGACATTCGATAGGTCATCACGGGGTCGCCGATGGGGGGCGAGTAGACCCGACCGCCGCCTTCGTCGTGGATCATCCCTCCAAACATCGCGATGTTCCCGAGGCCGTTCGCGCGCTCCATGAACGGTGTCCCGAAACCTGGAATCCCCGCGGCCACCGTCGACGGGGGCACAAACAGGCTGATGAGCGTGATTCCCTCCGACTCCAAAAACGCGTCTGTGTACGCGCTCTGCATCGCGCCCTTCCAACCGATGACAGGCTCATCGAAGCGGGCCATCATTCGGAAGCCGGGGTGCAAGGTCATGTGCCGACCGAGGTGCTTTCGGTTTCCGAGCCCCGACCGCTTCAGAATTCCAGGGGTGTAAACCGCGCTCGCAGCGACGATGACGCGATCTGCAATGACCGTGAGCGTGCCGCCAGACTCCAGGCGCGCGGTGACAGAAGTTGCCTTCGCCCCCTTCATCGTCAAGCGGCGGACCTTCGCGCTGGAGACGACGAGAGCCCCTTTGCGCATCGCTCGAGGAAGGTAGGACACATCGACGCTGAGTTTTGCGCCCTTCGGGCAGCCGAAGTTACAGCGGCCGTGGCCTACGCAGTCCTTGGTGTTCCGGCGCGTCGACTCCAGCTCGATTCCAAACGCCTTCCGGGCCCCCTCGCCCCATAGCGTCGTGGAGCGCGAGCGCATGTCGGCCGGCACGGTCTCGACATGAACGTCCTTCTCGACCTGATCGAAGAACGGCTCCATCTCCTCTGGCCCCAGTTCGGAGAGGCCTCTGCTGTGTTGCCACTCGTGCAGCACGTGTTCCGGCGTCCTGAAACAGACGCCGCCCGTCAGCACGGATGATCCTCCGACGCACCGCCCCATCGTCACGTTGATGAGTGGTGATTTCCCAACGCCGAGCGCAGCGGTAAGTGCTCCATCGCGCCAGATCTTTCGCAGGGACTCGCTCGGCCGAAACCCAGCGTACTGCTCGGGCTTCACGTGCGGACCCTCTTCTAGCACGACGACCGAAAGTCCCGCCTCCGCGAGCACCGCAGCGGCGACACAGCCCCCCGCGCCAGAGCCAACGATAACGACGTCCGCCCTTAACTCGCTTGGCGCATCCGCCGAGCGCCCGTCGATGAACTCGCCTCCGGTGTCAGCCATCCGACGTCCTCAAAGGTTCTCCATCGAAGCCGAGTTCCTCGGCTGCGCCGGGGTGCTCGAAATAGAGGATGCACAATATGGCCTTCACCGCGAAAATCGTCAGGCCGAATGGCGAGCGCTCCCATTTCTCTACGATCGCACGACGGGCTGGAAGGTCGTGACGCCCCAAGCTCGGTGTCCGAAAACTCCAGAGGGGCGCTAGCCAGGAAACAGCCCAGAGTCCGAAGCCAAAGACAAACATGCCACGGCCACCAACTTCTCTGCGCATCTCGGCGAGGCGGGCTTCGAGCCAGCCCATCCTAGCCAGATGGGTGCCCTCAGGAGTCTCGAAGAGCACCTCCGCAAGGTCCGAGGCGCGCGTTCTTGGAGCGACCGTGTCGGGCTGGAGGTCGACCCAATGGGAGAGGGCAGGCATATGCTCTTTGTCCCTCACGCGAGTGGCCCGCGCAAGTCGCGTCCCGCGCATACGTGAACCCGAGCGCGCCCAAGCCCGCACGAGCCAAAACCACGCTAGCGAACGAAGGTCAGACGGCCCGTTCCAGGACAGGCAGTAGCGGCTTGGCCCAACGGGTTGATCCAGGCACCACGTAGGGCACCGTCGCCGGCTAGGACGGTTCGCAGCGGCACGATCGTCGCGTCGCTCACCGTCGCCACTCGCAGTTCTCCGTTTGCATGTTCTGACCAGCCAACCAACTCACCGGCTCCCGCCGCGGCCGCGGCACGGTCGATGCGCACATGGGGCGGCAGCCAGACGCTGACGTTTGCTGGCCCAAGCTCGTGCGTGATTCGCAGCAACGGTCCGTCCTGGCTTTGCTCCAAGACGATCGCGACGTTTGCGACGGCGGCTGGTTCCAACCAGTTCGTTTCGACCAGACTGATCGCAGGCTTGAGATCACCATCGAACGTGACAATGACCTCGGACCCATCAGCGAGATACTCGGCGAGATCGACGAGTGCGAGACTCGCCGTCGACAAGAAGGGATCACGCGGATCAACGCTCGTCTCGACGATGACTTCACCTCCCACCGTGATCGTGAGCGAGCGCTCGACGGTATCTGTTTCCCCCGCCGCAGACAGCAGCGCCAAGCCGCGGATCAGCCACGCCGAGCCTGCCGCGTTGTGCCAGTCGCCAAGAGCAGACGCCGTCGACATAAGTTGCCGAGCCGCCGAACGCCGAACGAGGTCGAGCTGAGGGAGCTCTGCCGCCTTCAGCACGCTCAGCGTGACGACCGTCGCCTCGATGACCCCACCGTAGGCGTTGAACCAGCTCGGCTCCCAATGACTCTCTTCACCGAGTTGAACTAGCCGTTCCACTCCACGAAGAGTCCTCTCCGCGCTGACTCTGGGCAGGTGTGACGCCACCCCGGTTGCATGGGCATAGGCGAGCAGCGAAGGACCATCGGATTCAAGGTACTCCAGGGCAGATTCGGCCACCTCTCTCAGGCGTTCCGCTTGCTCCTCACTCAGCATGGACGAGGCTCGTGCGAGTACGTGCATCGACTCAAATCGAGCGGCTGCGATCACGGCGGCCGTGGCGCCTTCCCACCACGCGAACGCGCTGACATCGTACTGCGCCTCAAGCGCATCGAGCAGATAGTCGACGGAAATTTCGATCGCCTCGCTCGGAACGACGAAGTCATTGGCGCGCGCCTCAACCAGGGATTCCAGGAGCCACGTTGTTAGTTGGGGGCTGCCTGCCGCAGACCACCAAGGATGCCATCCGCCGTTGTCTTGCTGATGGGACACGATGCGATCGAGAGATATCTGAATCTTTTCGCGCCAGGCGGCGGCATCCGAGCGATGCGGAAGCAAAAGAATGGCCGTCGTGAGGTCGAACGCAAGGCGATCCACCGGCTCGGTTTCCATTCGATTGATCAGCTTATCTGCCCCAACGAATCCAGGCGTGACCGCAGGGAATGTCACCCGCAGACCAACATGCCGAAAGCCCGCAGACTGCGGGACTAAAGCGGTCCAGCGATCCCCATCCCATTCACCGGCCACAACTCGTGCGGACGGCACTCCCCTTGGCGCTGCGAAGACAGGGATCTGAACAGCATCAGCGGCGCCATCGCCATCAAAGATGATTGTTGCCTCGCTCGAGCCTGCCGCCGCAACCGTCACCATCAGCGCGACGGTTGTGGAAGCGCCGGCGGGTACGAGGACATCAACACTCCCATCAGTCTCAAGCGAGTCGGACTCGATTGAAACGACGCCGGCAACGTCTCCATCAGTACGGTTCGAGACCGTTGCCGTAACGAACGCGGTTTCGCCCAATGCGAGACCCGCCGGAATCTGGGCGGAGACACTGAGCGGCTGAGTGACCTCGACCATCTGCCGGAAGACTGTGACACCGCCGTTCGCATCGGACGCCACGACCGTCAGCACATGCGGCGCGATCGAATCTGGCGCATCAAACCTCAGTTCAGCGTGTCCGCGCACGGCGCGAAGACTTGGGTCCCAGAATGCAGTCTCCGGCGTCTCAAAACGAATCTCGATGATGGGTTCGGCTCCTCCTTCTTGCTCCTGGTCCTGCTCGCGGCGCGAGAGCGAAGCCTGCGGTTGAAATTGTTCCGTGGGTTCCATCTCGGGGGGCGCCGCCATCATCATCGGCATTTCCATCGCTTGGTTCCCCGCGGAACCATTCGCAAAGCCGCCAGTGCTCGTAGGTGATTCCTCTGCGTCGAAGCTGTTGGAATCGTCAGTCTGGCCACCTAAGCGGCCGATCGCGACGCTCCCGCCCGGTTTGAAATCAAAGGGAGGCAGCGCAATATCATGCGTCTCGCCACCCCAGTTTCTGGAAACAACGGGCCAAGTGAGGATCGCTGATCCCGTTGTTGAGATGGTGCGCAGCTCGGGGTTGTAGAAGTGGTCCATCGGCGTGATTTCCAATGGGTCCTTCAGCGAAACCAATGCTGCGTCGACAAGTGAGACGCCGAGCGCCGCATCGATCCTGTCCCCGTCGACATTTCGAACTACGATCGATGCGTCGAAGGAGGCACCAGGGGCGATCGACTCGACGGCTCCCGTCAACTCGATTTGCAGTTCGCGCCCAGGATGTACCACTAAGTTCTGCCCCTCGGTCAGAAGCCCGAGGCTGGACGGGCCGGCGTCTCGCCCTGCCCGCTCCATCTCGTCTGCCGTACCCAGACAGAAGAAGGTCAGCAACATTGAACCCCACGAGGGCGCAGAGAACTCACCGGTGGCGACATACTCGCCGTCGGCCTCTTCAATCTTGAGCAGGACTGCGTTTACGACCGACCCGGATACGTCAGTCACATCCATGTGCACGAAGCCTTCAACCGGCACAAAGTCGGACGGAAAGGTGACGCGAACGCTCGTCGATTCGTTCTCGCGCACGATCGCGTCTTCGATCAGGGAACGCATCGGTTGGGGCGACTGCCAGGTGAGTGTGTGCCGTGCGATCGGGGCATCAACATTGGGAGCAAAGAGTTCGACGTCGAACCCGCGGTCTCCCATCTCAAGCGAGAACTGCACCGTACCCGAATCGTCCGTCGTCTCGCGAAGGGTCACACCGTTGGAGGAGACGAGGCGAAGCTCGGTATTGCGCAGCGGCACACGCTCTACGTCGGTCACCCTCGCAATCAGTTGGGCTTGATCGCCGGTCGACCACGCATCGCGGTCGGCCTCGATCACGGCGATGTAAGGGTTGATCGCGTAGGTCAGATCTCGGGTGATCTGGCTGACGCGTCCGTCCTGATCCTCGACAGTCAAACGAACCGCAAGTGCCGCTCGGTCAGCGATGTCCTCAGTCCAGGCTGCCAGTTCATCGTCGCCCAAGTTCCACGCGTGAGGACCGGACCCGTCGAAAGACTGGACCTGCGACCAGCGAACCTCATTTCCAGATGCGATCAAGTCGACCGTGATGGTGCCCGAATCAACCGGCGTTTGGTCGAAGGAGTCAACGCTCAGCTGAAACTGGAGTTCGGCCGCATCCCTTTGCAGGAATCGCGGAAGGTCGTGTGTGACCTCGAACGCTGGGGGTACGAAACGTTCGACTCGCACCGAGGTGGCCGCTGTGGCCCCCTCGTAGGCGACGTTCAGTTGGTAGAGCCCTTCCGGCAGCGACACCGGCAACTGTAGCGACGCGTGCCCGGTCCCGAATTCATCGGTTCGAATCTCAATTCCGGAGGTGACCTCTCCATCGGGTCCGGTGAGCAGAAGCTCCACCGCCCGATCATCAACTGGCTCGTAGTCGGCGGCGAGGTGCCACGCGACAACCCGCGCGTTCAAAGTGTCACCGGGCGCCAGGACGCCGCGATCTGCATAGACGAAGAGGTGGTCACTCGCGAAGGACTCCGTGCGTGACATGGCGTTGAACCAGACCGCCCCTGCTCGTGTCGACTCGCCATCCTCCCAGACGACAGAGACCTGCGAGCCTGAACGCCAGTAATCTTGGATCTCGTTGCCAGGCACGCCCCACCGAAACGCGAACGCCCCCTCTGCGGTCGTACGACCGATAAACTCGTCAGCGATGTAGACATCAGCTCCCGCGGCTGGCCGGCCGTCGGGGGCCCAGGCGGCGACAGAGATCAACGAGCCGGCCGTATCAAAGACTTGATAGGGTGAGTCGATCGCGAGCAGCAGCAGCTCTTGCGCTCCCTCCCGCTCCACTCGCGGCTGAGACGCCTCCTCGCCGAGCAGGATATCGCCGTTGGTCAGCTCGGATACGCGCTCAAGCGCCGACGCTGGCGCAGCTAAAAGAGTTATCAGGAGCACGAGAGGCAGAGGGAGTCGCATTGTGGTATCCACGGCAGAGGGTTCATGGGCTTGAACGCATCGCTTGGTACTTCGGTCTGACGAGCGCTCAACGGAGTGGCTACTGCTGCGGAAACTGCTGTCGGCAACCCTAGGGCTCCAGAGCGAATCGCGGGTTCGTGCCGATCTCATCTGCGATCGAGACACCACCGAGCACCTCGAAGAGGCGTTCTGCGTAGACCTGCTGGCCTGCATCGTTGAAGTGCAAGAGGTCGTAGAGGTGAGCATCGAGATTGAGGCCGGTCTCTCGGAAGTAGCCGTAGAAATCGACCATCAGGATGTCTTCTTCAGGCCCCAGCTCGTTGAGAATCTGCTCGAGGGCATCGGCAATCAATCCCTGGATGATCGAGATGGCGAAACCGAACTGCTCAGACCAAGTCCCCGACTGTGAGTAGTCAGGATAGAGCAGGTAGACGAGGTCTGCGTCAGGGTTTTGTAGGGCGACCGTGTCCTTTATGAGCAGCACTCGGCCCATGACCTCGCGCACAAAGTCAGGGAAACCGGCGATCGCCTCCTGAGGGTTCGCAAACGCCTCATTTGCGTACTGAAGGAAGTCGTTGCCACCCAACGAGACGATCACGACGTCGGCCGACTCGAGGTGCGGCCCGAAGCGCTGATCAAAATTCGGCGTGCCTGGGACCCAGTCTACGGACGTGGTGCCACCAACGGCGATATTCACGTTCTCCACATCGGCGAACGGCGAGAGCATGTCCGTGAGTCGCGCGGGAAAGAACGGCGCGTCCCCGACGACCGGCACGCTGTCACCGAGTGTGACGATCTTCACTCGGCCACTCTCCACAGCCTCGGCCAAGCCAGTTTGACAGTTACGCGTTCGACAGAGCGTTCCGTCCTCCCAGTCCACCACGGTCAAATAGCTGCCCTCCTCGAGGTCCCCGAAGCCAAAGGTACCGTCCTCACATGTCTCGGTCTGCTCGGACCCGTTTGCGCCGATCAACGTCACCGTCAGGCCCTGAACCGCTTCATCCGTCGGTCCAAAGGAACCTCCATCCCAGAGCGATCGCTCTGACTGGTCGATGTCGGTGTAGATTTGACCGAGCACGGAGGTGCCAGAGGGCGTCGCTGACGAGCACGCTAGGCTCGGCAGCCCCATGTCCGCTCCACCGTCGACTCCGGCCCCCATGTCCGATCCAGCAACATCTCCGCCCACTCCGGTATCTGTGCCACCATCCGCTGCGGAAAAGACCGTGGGGTCATCATTGCAGGCGAATGTCGTGGCGACGCAGAGTAGAAAGATTGCTTTGGTCTTCATTGGGATTGCTCGTTTGGGTGGTGCCGCAGAAGTAGCGGCGACTCGATGCTGCGACAAGTCTCTGCAGCTCACGCTCAGCTAGGGCCTCGCAACTTCGCGTTAAACTCCCGAACAGGCTATGCTCGGATGATCATGAGCCCGTGGAAGCTTCAGTGCGCTACCAAACACTAGCCGTTCTCCTGACCGTTTGGGCAGGCTGCGTGCCCTTCTTTGACGCTGAGCCATCCGGCGAGCTTGTGGATATTCAGGTGAATGCTTGCGGCGGCACTGAACTCCTTACGTTCGACGCAGAGGAGGCCCTACCGCTCCAAGCCTGCGGCCTGTGTCCGGGTGAAGGGCATCTCGCCTGCAACGGCGTGAACGCGCTGCGATGTGTCGGCGCATCCACTCTCAACGCGTGTGGGGGGTGCCTGCCGCTGCCGGCGGCGCCCTACGATGTCTGTGGTGTCTGCTCCGGTGATCCAAGTGGGTATTACGTCTGCGATGGGGAGAACGCCGTCGAGTGCATAGACGCGGCGGGCTACAACGCCTGCGGAGGCTGCAGTTTGCTGGCAGGCGAGCCAGGGCAGCCCTGCGACGCACTAGATGCCGCCGCCATTTGGACCTGCGAATTAGCGGACTCTGTGGCGTGCACCTCAGGTGAACTCAACCTCTGCGGTGGCGATCAGAGTTTAGTGTTTGCGGGGATTACCGATCCTGCGCCAGGCATACGCTGCCAGGGGGAGGACGGTTGCGATCCCGAGGGAGTCCTCCGATGCGACGGGACGACCGGCGTAACCTGTGAGGAAGCGGGACGGTCGAACGTGTGTGATGGCTGCGGGCCGGTGCCCGGCGAATTCGAGGGCAGCTGCGGGCGCTGCGGACAATACACTTGCAGTGACAGCCAAATGTTCTGCGTCGATCCGGAGCCGAACCAATGTGGCGGGTGTGGAGATTTAGGCCGCGTCGTCGGAGAAGTCTGTGACGGTGGAGTCGTCATCTGCAACGGAGACAACGAGGTAGTCTGTGTGTCACCGTCCGGAGAGAGCAACGCCTGTGGCGGACTTGGCGAGCTCGCTAACATCCCAGGGGAATCCTGCGGCACTTGCGCCTCC
>JBLHWZ010000097.1:0-17393 GCA_047629415.1 Bradymonadia bacterium
AAAGGGAGGGCGCGTTGATGATTCCCCTTCGCCATGCTCTAACGCCGCCGTCCCTAACCAGAGGAAGACCTATGGCACGACGAGGAGGTGGCGCTCGGCGCCCAGCACCAAAGCCAGGGGCCCCGGCGGCTCCGAAAGCAGCGAAACCTGCAGCCGCGGCAGCGCCGAAGAAGGCCGGACCAACAGATCCAGAGACGGGTGCGGCCACTGACAAGAAGGCGGCGCAGCAACTGGAGAAGCCGAACCCTCGCGTGATGCCGGCCGGCTACGTGCTTGATGGAAGCGTCTACACCTACTCATCTGGCCATCCCTACTATGGCTACCACCGTAGGAAGTATTGGTACCGCTACAACCGATCGTCGCTCCGCCTTGGTGGCGTCATCGTGCTGCTGATAATGATCGGCGCCGTGGTACTGTTGCTAAAGTAGACTTGAACATTGCGTCTGGCGCGAGCGGCTATGTTGCGTCGGGTGCCGAGGTGTCTCCATGACCGATCTACTCGCTGCGCGCTCACAGATGGCGCTCTCGCTCGCGTTCCATATCATCTTCGCGGTGATCGGAATTGCGATGCCGCTCTTGATGGTCATCGCGGAGGGCCGTTACCTGAAGGACCGAGACCCCGTGTACCTGCTCCTCGCCAAGCGATGGGCGAAGGGCACGGCGATTCTCTTCGCGGTTGGCGCGGTCTCGGGCACCGTGCTCTCGTTCGAACTCGGGCTCCTGTGGCCGCACTTCATGGAACTCGCGGGCCCGATGGTCGGCATGCCGTTTTCGATGGAAGGGTTCGCGTTCTTCCTGGAGGCCATCTTCCTCGGGATCTACCTCTACGGATGGGAGCGGCTGCCAGGGCGAATTCATCAGCTGAGCGGTGTTGGCGTCGCTATATGCGGAGTCGCTTCGGCAGCGTTCGTCGTTTGCGCCAACGCGTGGATGAACACCCCCGCGGGCTTTGTTCTGGATGGCGCTGGAAACGTCGTCTCGGTCGATGCGATCGCGGCAATGTTCAGCCCAGCTGCGGCCACTCAAATGACCCACATGGTCGTGGCTTCGTTCTGCGCGGTTGGGTTCGGAGTGGCTGGCGTACACGCGGCGATGCTCCTTCAGGAGCCGGGGAATCGATTCCACGAGGCAGCGCTGCGAATCGCGCTCGTGATTGCAGTTCCAGCAGCATTCCTCATGCCGGTTACCGGTCACTTCTCCGCGGAACACGTCGCCGAGTATCAGCCGGTCAAGTTCGCAGCGATGGAAGCGCACTGGGAGACGGAGGCAGATGCGGCCGTGCTTATCGGCGGATGGGCCGATGAAGACGCCGAGGAGACTCGCTACGCGATTCGCATCCCGTACTTGCTGTCCATCCTTGCCCACCGGGACCCACACGCCGTGGTGATGGGCTTGAGCGATGTTCCACCTGACGAGCGCCCGCCAGTAAATGTCGTTCACATCGCGTTCGATCTCATGGTCGGCCTCGGCGTGTGGATGATGCTCGTCGGCGCGCTCCTCGCAGCTCGCTTCCGACTTCGTAAGGGCCCCCTTGAGCGGCGGTGGCTGAAACTGTTGATAGTGACAACCCCGGCTGGATTCATCGCGATTGAGGCGGGGTGGACGGTGACCGAGGTCGGGCGGCAACCATGGGTGATTCACGGAATCATGCGTACCGCAGATGCGGTCACTCCCATGCCGCATCTCATCGTCCCTTTCGCGACATTCTCGCTCCTCTACTTGGTGCTCGGAGTGCTCGTCGTGAAGATGCTCGGCCGCCACGTGATGGCGTCACCGTCGAGCGAGGAGTTGGAACGACATGATGCTTCTTAGCACCGCAGTGGCTGGAGTGATTGGCGTCGCCTGCGTTGTCTACTTGCTGACGGGTGGGGCGGACTTTGGCGGTGGTGTTCTCGACCTAACGGCGCGCGGCCCGAATGCACCGGCTCGTCGGCACGCCATCGAAACGGCGATTGCCCCCATTTGGGAGGCAAACCACGTCTGGCTCATCTTGATCCTTGTGCTGCTCTTCGTCTGCTTCCCGTCGGCACACGCAGCAATCTCCACAGCGTTGCACATCCCGCTGACGGTGATGTTGCTCGGAATTGTGCTGCGCGGGTCTGCGTTTGTGTTCCGGCAATACGGCAAAGGGGAAGCGCTGGAGAGAGCGCGATGGGGTCGGGTGTTCGCATGGTCCAGTGTGCTGACACCGCTGATGCTAGGCGTCTGCTTTGGGGCGTTGCTCACCGGAGAGATTCTCGTCGAAGACGGGGTTGTTCGGAGTGGGTTCTTTGCTGGCTGGACGACCCCCTTTGCCTGGGCCATCGGCGGCCTAGTGGTCGCACAGAGCACCTTCCTCGCCGCCGTGTACTTAGCGAACGAGACCGAGGGTGGGACAAGGAAGGACCTCCGTACCTCGGCCTTGCGGTGGGGAGTGGCTACCGGCGGCTTCGCTGCTTTGGCCCTCACTCTCGCAGCGACGCAAGGGGAGGTGCTGGCGACGACGCTTCTGCGCCCACGCGCCATTCCGTTTCACATCGCCACGGGACTTCTGGCGATTGCGGCGCTGGCAGCACTGGCCGGCAGCCGTTTTCGTCTGGCCCGTATGCTCGCGGTCCTTCAAGTTACGCTAGTGGTGGCGGGAGGCGCGGTGTCGCTCTTCCCCCTCGCTGTGCCGCCCCTTCTCTCCTTCGAAGCCGCGGCTTCTCCCGATTCAGTCCTGCGCGGAACGCTCATCTTGCTAGCATGCGGCGCCGTCCTGCTCATTCCCGCGTTCGCCTGGCTGATGTGGATCTTCAAAGGGGACGTCCTGCTGCGGTCGAGAGCCGAAGACTAGGCCACCCCGTTGGACAGGCTGCGGCGAAGTCGGGAGCCTAGCCGCGCCTACTCCGTCGCCTCGGGGCCAGCAGAGAGCTCGCCGACGCGGCGAGAAATGAGGTCGGAGAGCGCCATGACCGTGGCTTGCGGGTTCACTGCGCTCGGGCTCGGGAAGATGCTCGCGTCGCAGAGCCAGAGCCCATCAACACCGTTCACTCGACCTTGTTGATCGACGACTCCCTTTCGAGGGTCGTCGCTCATTCTGCAGGAGCCAAATGTGTGGTTGGCTGTCATCGTGACATGCCGCGGGCGGATCTTCTTGGAGAGCAACGCCTCGGCGTCCTCGTGGGTGCGAATGAAGGACGGCACTCCGTGGATCCCCGTGTAAACGTACTCGGCTCCACGCCGCAGCATTGCATCTACAACTCGCTTAAGCTCTGCGAGCACAACCCAGTGTTCTTCCTTTGGAATCCAGAGTCTCGCATCTGGAAGTCCGTTGCGTCGCGCACGGACCGAGCCGGTGACTTTAGCTCGGTAAACGAGGGCGATCGTCGCGGCGCGCCGAAGGTCTGGGAGCAGATTGTAGAAGTCCGAACCGAGCCCACCCCATTGTGCCGCGATCAAGCTGGTCGAGGCCCACAGAGACTCGAACTTCATGCCCTGGACCTTGTCGCTGAACGCACCGACGCCTTGGGTTGCTCCGACCCAGGGCTCCACCGGCTCGTCCATCACCCCGACGGCATAGGATGAGATGTGCGCCTCGAACGTTGCTCCAACACGCCCCCCAGCGGTGATCCCGCTGCGGAGTAAGAGCACGGGCGTGTGAGTCGACCCGGCGGCCACAAAAACCTTGGGGGCGGATACCTTCCATCTCGCGATCTTCCTTCGCCCATCGGGGTCTACGATATCGCCTTCGACCCCAATCGCTCCACTGCCGTCAGTCAGGATGCGTGTGGCAACGGAGCATGTGTACACCTCTGCACCGTCGTTGAGCGCGTGCGGAAGGTACGACCGGTCCACCGATTGTTTCGCCCCTGATGCGCATCCGGTGAGACAGTCTCCGGAGCCCTTGCAGCCATCAACCGCTCGCGGGAGCGGTTTCGCGTCAAGCCCTGCTTCCTGCATGATCTCATAGCTGATGCGGTTGCGAGTCCCCATCGCGTCCCAGGGCGTCGGGCCAACCTTGGTGCGCTTGAAGACTCGCTGGAACGCGGCATCAAAGTCATCGCTTGCGAGCGCCTGCAAGTTGTCCTCGTCGATCCAGATCCTTCGAACCCACTCGGGCAACTGGAACATGATCGCTGAGTTGACGACGGTGCTTCCGCCCAGGCAGCGGCCAGCCATACTAGGGAATGCACCGGAGCCGGTAAGCATGCGGAGACCACCCTCCCAATAGTATTTTGAGAGGAACTCGGGTCCGTCCCGCGTCATGTCGCGAGGCCGCACCCGCGGGCCGGCTTCGATCACTACCGTTCGCAATCCCGCACGCGCGAGGTTTGCTGCGGCGACCGCTCCGCCAGCCCCCGAACCGATGACCACGGCATCGCATTCGATGTCGAAGCCCTCACGTAGGTCGTCGAGCTCATGAATCATGGGCACTCCACTGCAGCGGAGCCGCGGATTTCCACACGGAAGGTGTCCTCGCGGTTTGCCGACACCTTGTATTCACCGATGTGTTCCAGGACGGCGGGGTGAGAGAGGTAGACCATCTGAAGCGTGGCTTTGAGTGCGTCGGCGAGCAGGCGGGCAGGGTAGAACCATGACGTCCGCCACTTGTTGACGTTGGCGCGCCTGCGGTCGGGTTTCCGTCGCGAGAACCGGCGAATTCCAGGCGAAAGGATGGGCGCGAGTAGCTCGGTGGCGATGAAGAGCAGCTTCACCAGCTTCCGCTGGGGCGGGGGGAGACGCCCGACGTACCGTGTGGTCCGCAGAATTAGCTCGGTCCCCTGGTAATCCGGCGCAGTGTCCGAAGGAGGAAACAACGCCTCTGCCGCGCCGGCGAGGCCTGAGCGATAGCTGCCTTCGAGGATCCACCAATCGGACTCGGCGGGCGCTGCTGAGTTTGAGTCATTCACGACCAACAGTCTAGGTCGCAGCCCTCCTGCGCGCAACGCAATCGGCCCCGTCGAGGTTACTTGATTGCCTGCTCAAACTCGGCAAATAGACGCGATATGCCAGAACAAAGCCGAACCGTTGAACCTGCGTTCCCCTATGAGTTTGTCCGTCTCGAAGATGGGAGCAAAGTCCGGCCCCCAGAGGGCTGGGCGCTCCTAAAGCCTGGCGACGCCACGTTAACTCGGCGAGTGAAGGCTGCCGGTCCTACCTGGACGGTGCAGACTAAGAAGGGAAAGAAGGTCTTCTCGCAGGGCGTCTGGACTGATGCGAAGACCATCGAGCGAATCAAGGCGGAGCTGGAAGCTGAGCGCTCGACCCCCGAATACGAAGAACAGCTCGCTAAGGGCAGGGATCGCCGGGCGAAGAACGAGGTGAAGTATCAAGGCGACTTCGTCGCCGCGGTGGTGCAGTTCCTCGCGTTCGCGCCCAAACACGCCACGCTCGGCCAATCGCTGGCCGAGCGCGTCGCTGCTCACGCAACCCCGGTTGGCAGCGGCACGGTCGCTCGGACAAAACGGATTCCGATCGAGAAGCGAGCAGAATCGGCCGTGATCGCGTGGATGCGCCATCAGACGACTGCATACGACCACCTCAAGATCTCCCGGGTGAAGGGCGCGCGACGCGAGGTCCGGCGCGAGCTTGCGAAGGAGTCTCGCCGTCGACTCGCCGCCTATCGCCCAGGCGGGAAACCAGACCCCGCGTGTCCGTTGGCGGCAGCACTGGCCAAAAACGAAAAAGCGGGATGACCGAAGCCATCCCGCTTTCCCAATCGGGCTGGGACTAGCGGACTCCGCAATCTGCGCAGTCGGAGCCGAGCTGGCAGAGGTCGTAGAGCGAGTTCGCTCCGCCGTCGTCACACTCGTTGTCGTTCGAGCTGGCACAGGTGTCGTTGCAGGTACGGGCACCGCAGTCTGCACAGTCGGTTCCAAGCTCGCAGATCGAGTAGAGCGAGTTGGGCCCGCCGTCGTCACACTCTGCATCGCCGGAACTGGAGCAGGTCTCGTTACAGATACGCGGACCGCAATCTGCGCAGTCGGACCCAAGCGCGCAGATGTTGTAAAGTGATCCCGTACCGCCGTCATCACACTCGCCGTCGCCGGAGCTGGAGCAGGACTCGCTACACTGGGCGTTGGCAACGTTGGTGAAGCCGAAAGAAGCAGCGCCGATGAGGGCGAGGAACGTGAAAATACGCATGATTGTGGTGTGGTCTATGGCCGTTTCCGGCCGGGCGCGAGTGACGCGATTTTTGGTTTGTAGAGCTAACCAGGAGGGTCAGCTGGTCGCCACCATGAACAAGTCGTTTCTGGAAGTCACGGAGAATCGTTGTGCCGAGGCGAAACCCTCCATGTGTGCGGAGCCAGTAAACAGCTGGCTTTTCGGAAAGGTCGCCGTTCATCAGCCGGCTGAAATGTCAGCGTCTCCCGGTGCGCTCGTCGGCCCTCCGGGAAGTTCATGGGTCACGCCTTCGGTAGGGGGAGTTCGAGAACTCGCGGTAGGCCTGCCGCACCTCGAGGCAGGGCTTTTCTGAAGGCCCCAGTGAACAGAGTTTCTTCCAAATCAGCGCCAAGATCGTCCACGGCGGTGGTGAGGTAGTGAGGCATTCTCAATCTCGAAGTGGTGCCTGCCGTGCACGACAGGTGCTGTTGGAAACAGGCAGATCGAGTTCTTTGTAGTCGTTCAGCTGCGAAAAATTCGGCCGTTCGCGCTCCAACCGGTTGTTGACGGGCGGTTTTCGCTGGGGCACGGGGCCCGCCCCAACACTCTTAAAACTTGTTTCATCTGATGCGCATTTCCTTTCTCGCTCTGTCGTTCCTCGTGCTTTGTCTCTCCGCATGCGGTGACGAGCCGACTCCGTTCCCTTGGGGAACTCTCCCAACGGATACCGAAGCCCCAAGCCGCGGTGACGCGGGAGGAGCCGATGATGGCGGTATGGCCGACGAAGACTCGGCCTTGCTGGATGGTGGAGTCACTCCGGACGCTGTTCAGGCTGACACCGTCCCTTCAGACACAGGAACTGGCGAGTTCGTTGCGGGCGCAGCCTGCTCTTGCGACGGACAGTGCGCCGGTGATTTCACGCACGCGGGCCTGTGCGTGAATGGTATCTGCATGCAGGCCGCGGCGGCTGCCTGCGCGAGCGCCGGCTCACAACCAGAGTGCAATGCCGGCCTCCGTTGCTGGGGCGAAATCTGTTACCCGGACTGCGCGACCAACAGCTGCGATGGCGAGTGTGATGAGGACGGCTCGTGTATCTGGAACGCAGAAAGCACGTGTGACGGTGCGTGTTCGGACGTCTGCGAGAGCCCGCATAACGGGGAGCCCTGCCCAGACAACGCTCACGAGACGGATGACGGTTGTGCCTGCGACGAGGGGTTCGAGGCGGACGCTGATGGCGCAGGCTGCGTCGCTGCCGGCGGTCCTGGCGAGTGTCCACCGAACTCGTCTCCCGGCGAAGACGACGCCTGTTACTGCGACGAAGGATTCGTGGTGAACGAGGCCCAAACAGGGTGCGTGCGAGAGTGTGAGCTTGATTCCGACTGCTCTGGCGATGACCTTTGCGTGGACAATGTCTGCGAAGAGCCTCCCTGCACGGAGGGCTCCTGTCCGGAAGGTCTGTACTGCTCCGACGCCGGCGATTGCCTAGTCGACCTTGGCAACGTCCCAGATGGGCCCATCCCAAACTGTGACGACGTAACAGGCTTCACGTGCACGGGGGGCGAGTCGGCCTGTGGTCAGATGAGCCAGTTTCTCCCAGCAGATGGGCCTGGGTATTGGAACTACCCGCTCAACGGAGAGACGGAGAGCAATCAGTACCGCAGCTTCTGCCGCGCCGACTTGACCATGCTCGTGAAGTACGCTGCGGCCCAAGTCGATTGTCTGGCGGCGGGCTGGGAATTCGGCAACCGGGAACCACTCGGGCTCGGCGATATGAGTGAGGCGAACGGGGACATCCCAGGAACGTCGACCGGGAGCCCCGGGCACCCAGAAGGAACTCACGTGGACGGCACCGATATGGACATCGCGTACTATCAGATCGGAACGAGCGACAACCGGCTTCGGCCGGTCTGCGAACACACCGCGGGCGGCGTCGACCAATATCACTGCACTGAGGTGCCGAGTACTCTCGACGTTTGGCGGACCGCGCTCTTCATCGCGTTCTTCCACGACTCACCCCAGCTGCGCGTGATCGGAGTTGACGGCCAGGTGGGGCCGTTGGTCGACTCGGCCATCGCGCAACTCTGTGATGCGGGTTGGTATAGTGGGCCTGCGTGCCGGAGCTCGCAGATGACTTACGAGACCGTGGACGAAGGCCGAGGCTGGTTCGGATTCCACCATCACCATCTCCACGTCAGCATCAACGGCCTCAGCTCCAAGCTCGTGTCTGCTTTGAGCGAGGGCCCAGTGCATTCGCTTCCAACCATCGGAAGTGTTGATCGCCTCGCTATTAGGTAGCGGCAGAAGGGTGCGAAATCACTCGGTGCAGAGGGCGTCGAGCCTCGTCTCAGATGGCTAGTATTCCTTTGACATCCCGGTATCTGCACCCTACGTTCGCGCGCGCTTCGGCTCTCGCCGACGCAAGGTCCTCTTAGTGCACCGTGTTGGTCACCGAGAGTCGCGGAATAAACCGCGGTCCGGATATCCGGCTCCCTCTTTTCCTCCCGCCGTTGCTCGATCGTCGAGCCGACGCAACCCCACTCTTTTATGTCAATGGACAAACTTTTCGTCGACCTCGACGGCGCGAACGACGCGTTGCTCGAGTTTGCTGCGCTCCTCGCGGAAGACACGAGCTCGAATACGAACGTTCGCGAAGGCGCGATCACGAAGGGCAAGGTGCTCGAGATCACGGGTGACACCGTGCTTGTCGACATCGGTTCGAAGTCGGAAGGCCGCATCGACGCCGACGAATTCAAGGGTCTTGATGGCCTCCTCACCATCAAGCCGGGCGACGAAGTCGACGTTTACGTTCAGTCGCGCGAGAACGAGCACGGTCAGTGCGTGCTTTCCAAGCGCGAGGCCGATCGCCTCCGCATGTGGGAAGAGATCGCGCAGAAGGTCGAGTCTGACGAAGTTGTCAGCGGCCGTATCCTCAACCGCGTCAAGGGCGGCCTTCAGGTCGACATCGGCGTTAAGGCGTTCCTCCCCGGTTCGCAGGTTGAGCTTCGCCCGACGCGGAACCTCGACAAGTTCATCGGACAGCAGTTCGATTTCAAGATCATCAAGTTCAACAAGAAGCGCGGTAATATCGTTCTCTCGCGTCGTGCCCTCCTTGAGGAAGCCCGCGCCAAGTTGAAGGAGACCACCCTCACTGATCTTGCCGAAGGCAACATCATGGAAGGCCAGGTTAAGAACATCACCGAGTACGGTGCGTTCGTTGACCTCGGCGGTATTGATGGACTGCTCCACATCACGGACATGAGCTGGGGCCGGGTCAACCACCCCGAAGAGGTTCTCTCCATCGGCGACCATGTCACCGTGAAGATCCTCAAGTTCAACGCCGAAACCGAGCGCGTCTCGCTCGGTATGAAGCAGCTCCTTCCGGACCCTTGGGCACACGCGGACTTCCGCTACCCGATCAACGCTCACGTGCTTGGTCGTGTTGTGTCGCTCATCGACTACGGCGCATTCGTCGAGCTGGAAGAGGGCATCGAAGGCCTCATCCACATCTCCGAGATGTCCTGGACGCAGCGGGTCAAGCACCCGTCGAAGGTTGTCGAGAAGGGAGACATCGTTCCGTGCGTTGTTCTCAAGCTCGACAGCGAAGCCAAGAAGATCTCGCTCGGTATGAAGCAGCTCGAGCCGAACCCCTGGTCGCTCCTCGAGGAGCGCTACCCGGTCGGTACTCGAATCGTCGGCAACATTCGCAACATCACCGACTTCGGTATCTTCATCGGTATCGAGGACGGAATCGACGGGCTTGTCCACATCAGCGACATGTCCTGGACCGCGAAGATCAAGCACCCGTCCGAGGCGTTCCAGAAGGGCGACGAGGTCGAGGCTGTCGTTCTCAACATTGATGTTGAGAACGAGCGCTTCTCGCTCGGTATCAAGCAGTTGGTTGAGGATCCGTGGGAGACCCTCCCGCACCGCATGCCGCCAGGACACGTCACCGAGGCGACCGTTACCAAGATCACGGACTTCGGCGCATTCGCCGAGGTGGAAGAGGGCATCGAAGGCCTCATCCACATCTCCGAGCTCTCAACGGAGCACGTTGATGACGCGAACGACATCGTGAAGCCCGGCGACGCGGTGAAGGTCGAGGTTATCTCGGTCGACCCGAAGGAGCGAAAGATCGCGCTCTCCATCCGCAGCTACCAGCAGCGTAACGAGAAGGGCACCCTTCGCGAGTACCGCGACGAGGGTGGTGGTACTCTTGGCGACCTCTTCGGTGACAAGCTGAAGAACGAGACCGACGCCGCCGCCGCCGCCGAGACCGAGGCTCCAGTAGAGACCGAGGCCGCAGTCGAGGCTCCAGTTGAGGCCGCAGTCGAGGCTCCAGTTGAGACCGCAGTCGAGGCTCCAGTTGAGACCGTAGTCGAAGCCGCAGCCGAAGCCGTAGTTGAGACCGAGGCAGAGGCCGCAGTCGAGACCAAGGCAGCAGTTGAGACCGAGACCGAGTAAGTTCCGCTTACCAGTCCGGTGAAAGTGGGCAGTCCTTAGGGGCTGCCCACTTCGCGTTTTTGGGCACCTTTGCTAGAGACGACGGTCATGCGAACGATGCTCATCTCAGTGGTCCTCTGTGCTCTAGTTTTCACGCCCTTGCTCGCGACAGCGCAAGCGGGTGGTGAGCTCCGCGAAGGCGTGGATGGAGCGAGCTCTCAGACATCTGAAGCCACCGAAGAGGTAGAGGCCAACGAAGGTGACGAGCCAGCGAACGAGATCGTCACCATGGAATGGGTGATGGACCGCGCCGCTTCGATGTCACCGCTCGTAGCCATCGAAGAGGGGCAAGTCGTGACGGCGGCTGCTCGCCGGTTTGAAGCGATCTGGAATAGGTTTCCGCTCTTCCGAGCCGAACTCAACGTTACTCCTGCTCCAACCATTCGTCTCGAAGTCGACGAGGAGACCGGAGAGATCGATCCGTTTTCGAACAGAGACTCAGACCAGGAGCTGCTGAACTCGATTCTTTCGGACGTGAATTTTCGGATTGGAGGAGACCTCACGGCGATTGTGCCGATTACTACCTTCGGTAGGATTCGACTCGCTCGGAACTTGTCTGTCGTCGGTATCGAGGTCGCGGAGATTCAGCATGCAGCGTCGATCGCGGAGGCGCGGTTCTCGGCGTTTCGGGCCTACAGGACCGTGCAATGGTATCGGGAGATCGATCGAATTCTCCGTGACGCGGAGAGCGCGCTCGATATCGCAAGTGAAGAGTTGGAATGGGCAATCGACGACGGCGATAGAACGGCTCGAACTTCCCTCCGTCAGCTCCGGATCGCTCGAACCGCCTTCGTTACGCTCCGCGGAGACGCAGACGCGGTCGGACTGCTGGCTAGGCACGCGCTCTCTCAGACACTGGAAATGCCGGTAGAGTTTCGCGCGGAGAGACTCGACGAAGCGATGCCCGAGGGAGAGCCGCCGAGCCTTCGAGATGTTCTCGATTCAGCTCGCGAAAGTCGGACAGACTACGCTCTCCTAGATGCAGCCGTGCGAGCGGCGGATCTAGACCACCGACTTCGGTGGCGGCAGCTGACCCCAGATCTGTTTTTCGTAGCTCGGTTGTCTGGAGCGTATACGCCCAGTGTGGACAACGTTTCCGGCGCGTTCATTACCGATAACTTCAATCGCTTCGGCTATGGGTTCCTGGTGGGGATGCGTTGGAGCATGAATCCCGCCACGGTCGTCGCTCGAGCACGTCGTTCGGGAGCGACCCGGGACGTGGTCGCGGCCCAGCGAGATGCGGCATGGGCCGGCATCGAACTCGAGATTACTGAAGCGTACTTCTCAGCCATGTCCCGGCGAAACATCCTGCTCTCGTATGAGGACGCGATGCGCGCGGCAGACGCGTGGCTCAATCAGGCGCAGTTCCAGTACGATCAGGGGCTGGCGGACTTCGACGACTTGAAGGACCCAATGGAAACCTTCTACCGAACGTCCGGCGGGTACTATGAGTCGATTCTGCGCTACGATTTGGCCCTAGCGGACTTGGCGCTCAAGTGTGGCGCACACGAGTTCGAGGTTTGGCCGGGCGCTACTGAATGAACTCCGGCGCCATTCGTCGGTCCTAGTGCCGTGATACTTCCACGTGACGCAGACCCTTATGAACATCTTCAGCCGTATTCTTGCTCCCTTCCTTCTCGTCGGTTTGGCCGCGCCTGCCGTGGCCGAGGACGAGGTACCTACTGAGGTTGTCGCCGAGGAGCCGACAGCAACGCCCTTTGTTCAGGAGCGCGCGGGAGCGATCCTCCAGATCGTGAACACCGCTGCCGCTGATCCAGCCGCCCTCGTCGCAAAAAGAGAGGAGCTTCGCCAAGCCATTCGCGCGTTTCTAAGTTTCGAAGTGTTGGCGCAGCGCACGCTCGGTGACCACTGGGAGGTCAGAACTCCAGAGGAGCAGGCACAATTCGTCGATCTGCTGAGGAACCTCATCGAGACTAGCTATTGTCGAAGCTTGGGGACCGGCGACGTCGACGAGACTCAATATAGTGTCGACTACACCGGCGAGCGTTCGAGGCGCGGCCGCACTACTGTCGAGGCAACAGTAAGGGTCGATGGGGGCGAGCACTTCTTGGAAGTGAAGCTCGACACGGTGGACTCTGGCTACATCGTCTACGACCTTGTCACCGACGACGTGTCCCTTGAAGAGTCCTACGCTGAGAGCTTTGAGAATATCATTGGCGAAGACGGCTGGGCCGGCCTGATCGAGCGTATGGAAGAACGTCTGCAAGAGATGCAGGACGAACTCTAGCGTGAGTTTCTGCGGACCCGTCTGCCCACGATGCACGGCACCGTTGAAAAGCGTGACGCTTCGACAGTGCGGGCGAGCAGTCTGCGCTACGGAGTAGTCCGAGCAGAGTTGGCCCGCGCCTGTGTCAGCTGCTGAGTCTGGGTTGCGTCGAGCGTTGCGATTTCATTCGCTTGTGTGAGGAGAGACGCCGCTCTACCCCAATCCGTCGCCGTGAACGCAGCGCTGGCGGCAGTCAGATACGCTGAGCGCAGCTCAGTTGCGACGACTTCGGACTGCGCCGACTGTCCCTCGTCCAGACGAGCATCCTGCAGCCGCCGGGCCGTCCGCAGATGTTCTAGGGCTGCGTCGAACTGACCGCCGCGCACTGCAGCCGCTCCAGCGAGTCGATGCAGCTCTACGAGAGGCGGGGTGATCTCGTTCCGCGAAGTGGCCGTGGCCCGCGCAGCGAAGCTGCTCTCAGGCCGCATTGCATGGAAGCAGGTCTGAGCCTCAACGAGAGCCGCGATGGCGGCGCTCGGCTCACCCGATTGCAGTGCTTTCGCCGAATCGAGCTGCGTCTCACACCGCTCGAACTCCCGCTGAGAGGCGAGCTCCTGCCGAGCCCGGTCAAGGCCGGCTAGAACCGTGGCGTCCTGGGGTGCAGTCACCAAGGCACTGGTCCAAGCTGCTTCGGCCGAGTCCCAGTTACCCGCTGCTTCGGCGGCCGCGGCCGTGGAGAGCGCGGTCTGAAGAGATTCGGCCGTGCTAGGGCCTCGGCTTAGGCTAGCCCAGATGACCGCTACAGCGACCATGATGACGACTACGGCTAACGCTCCGGCAACCAAGTAGAGCCGGTCGCCGGGTCGCGTTGAGTTCACCTTGGGCAAGACGACCAGGAGTGGATCGACTTGGTCGGGATTACCTGTGAAGAGCAGCGAGATATCGCCGAGCTGCAAGATGTCGCCCTCGGTCAGTCGGACGGGTTGGGTAACGCTCTGGGCGTTGATCAGCGACCCGTTTGCCGAAGAGAGGTCAACGAGTATTACCGAGTCGGCTTCGATCCGAACCTCCGCGTGCATCCGGGAGATGCTTGCGTCGACGATCTGAATATCCGACTTCGACGAGCGGCCGATTCGGGCGGTTGCGCCGATGAGTGGGAACCGTTCCTCGACTGCCGACTCAAGCCGGACCAGAGTAGGTCGCCAGCCGGGTACGGCTACTTCTGGGATCGGTTCCGATTGGGCGAGGGCGGGCGCCTCGACGATGGGTTCGAACTTAACAACGTGGTCACCAATGACGACCATCGTTGGTCCCGCAAGAGCGTGAACGCCGTTAATGCGAGCGCCGTTGACGACAACGCCGTTCGCAGAGCGCAAATCCTCAACGTAGGCGCGCCCTAGGTGCACGAAGAAGCGGGCGTGCTTCCGCGACACCGAACCAGAGTTGAGGGCGACGGTGCACTCGTCGCTACGTCCGATCGTGACCTCCCCCTCTGAAAACTCGTGAACGAGTAAGGAGTGGCCTGAAAGATCTTGAAAATGAAGGCGAAAAGCCATTCTAGGTATTGAAGATGGAGGTGTCGAAGTCGACGCCCGACTCCATTAACGCGGAGAAGAGACGAGGGACGTGACCGGTGGCGTTGAACTCCAGACCTCCAGGGCCCATTCGACTCTGGAACACAAGCTGCTGCGATAACTCGCCTGCTTCTAGCCCGACGTCACTCACCTGACTGACGATGACGCGGTCTTCGTAGCGGCCAAGGTGAACGAGTAGATCGAGGCTCATAGCGATTTGGCTGCGTACCGCAGAGGCGTCTTTCGCCTGCCCTTGGAGCCCCATCACGACCAGTCGAGAAAGGACGTCGTCTGGGTGGCGTCCTCCGAAAGTGGCGACGAATGCGCAGGGAGCGGCCGCCACATCCAACAGCCATTCAACGACCATGTCACCACCGAACGGATCGACAGCCAACACCTCGGGCTGAAGTGTCACAGCTCGTTGCAACGAGGAGGGGCTCGCGTTGGGGATGCTCTCGAGCCGTACAGCGGTGGGCTGCGACAACTTCAGAGAAGGCACCGTCTCGACCGCGACAACTCGTCGGGCCTCGCCAATTTCCTGGAGAAGGGCGTTGAGAAAGTGGGTGGCATCCTCGCTGCTTGTCGAGGTGATGAGCACGCCGCCACGGTTCTCGATTGCGACTTTCAATGCAGTCGCGATCGGCTGACTCAAACACTCGTTTCCGACCATCTCGGTGATCGACGGCGAAGTTCGGAGAGGCTTTGTGATCGTTAGAACCGGTCCAATAGCGCTGGCGGGCGGCAGGACTACTTCGATCCGAGTGCCATCCGGAAGGCGCACTGAGCCTCCAAAGGGGTCACGCACATCAGCTGCGTGCATCATTCGCGTTGCGGCAGCGGCGAGCGTCGCGGGACTCGCCCACGCCAGCGGCGCCGCCTCGAGCCCAGCCTCTCGGCGGACAAAGACACGATCGTACCCGTTGACATGGATTTCGGAGATCTCTGGATCGTCTAGGTAGAACTCGATCGGTCCGAGGCCAACGAGTTCGTGGACGAGGATCGTGGTTAGGTCCTCGGGCGGACCTGCCTCAGTGCTACTTGGGATTGCGAGCCGTACTGCCCGCTCAACCCTGCTCCGGTCCGCCCCGGCGGGCGGGTATTCGGTCGGCAGTTCATCGCTCGGGAGCGAGTCGAGCACTGACGCGAGGGCACGCGCATGGGCGTCCGAGAATGGGTCTGTGAAGACGCTGGGCGGAAGCCGCAATGGCGCGCCGTGAGTGATCGTGTTGGTCGGCTCGCGCATCAGCTCGAGCGGCACTCGCATGGCAAGGGTGTTGTGGGTGGCCGTCGAGGGCTTGGGCCGCTGCGGCGGTTTAACAGGAAGTCCACGCTCGGCCTGTGCCGACAGCGCCTGCGGCTCAGGAGCCTTTACGTCCGGAGTTGGCAGAGCATCCGCGGGAGTCCGCGGAGCAGCCGGCGGGGTTGGTGGTCTAGGCGGCGCGGGCGGCGGGCCAGCCGTGGGGCTCAGAATGGGGGCCGTCCGAGCAGTGCTGGGCGACTCCTTCGCCGCTGTGCTGTGCGACACCTCCAGCACGTAGTCGCCCACTACGAGCTTGTCGTTTTCGCGAATAATCTGTGGCGCAGTGATCTTGCGCCCGTTCACGATCGTGCCGTTTGTGCTTTTAAGGTCGATGACAACGAACTTGTCGTCCTTGAGTACGATCTTGGCGTGTCTCTTTGAGACGCTGCCTTTTCTCAGGACGATGTCGTTGCCGCGGACACGACCGATTGTGACTTCTGCCTGGTCAAAAACTAGGTCTTCCGAGGCCTCGCCGCGCTCGGTGACGGTAACGGTGAACATGAACTCAGACTCCACGATGAGGGTCGGCCATCCTCGACTGGCGGACCGTGGCGGTCAAGGTGCTGGCGATGTCCGTGACGTTTGACGATTTGACGCCCCCGGAGGTAGGGTCTCGCTCCCGTTTGGGCCCCCCTTTTGGTGCAAGGAACAGTGTCCGCCCTTCGCCCGATAGTTTTCGGAAAGCACTGTCTGCTTGAGCGCATCAGCGTTGGCGGAATGGCCGAAGTGTATCGAGCGAGGCCGTTCAACGCGCCCAACTTTAGACGCTTCCTCGTCGTAAAGCGGATCTTGCCGAACCTCGCCGAGGACGACGAGTTCGTCGCCATGTTCGTGGACGAGGCGAAGATCGCCGTCCAGTTGAACCACCGCGCGATCTGCCAGATCTACGAACTCGGCCGCCTAGACGGCTCGTTCTACATCGTCATGGAGTACATCGCCGGCCGCGACGTTCTCCATCTCCAAAATTGGTTCCGAAAGCGGCGTAAGATCATGAGTGTCGCGATGGCCGCGCACATCGCGATTCAGGTGTGCGAGGGCCTGGACTACGCCCACCGCAAGGCCAACGACGACGGAGTTCCGCTCAACATCATCCACCGTGATGTGAGCCCGCAGAATATCCTCGTCTCGTATGATGGGGACGTGAAGGTCATCGATTTCGGAATCGCGCGTGCCGCGACCACCAAACAAGTCACCCAAGTCGGCGTGCTTAAAGGCAAGTTCGGCTACATGTCGCCCGAGCAAGTCGACGCCAAGCCGGTTGATCGCCGAAGCGATGTCTTCGCGGTCGGGACCTTGCTCTGGGAAATGCTGACAGCGCGACGCCTCTTCTACGCGGACTCCGACTACGCAACCCTTGAGAAAGTTCGCTCCGGGACGATTCAGCCACCGAGCGCTCGCAACAGCCGGGTGCCCGTGGAGATTGACCGGATCGTTCTGAAGGCCCTCGCGCGCAATTTGGACGATCGCTACCAGTGGGCTAGCGAGTTCGCCGCTGATCTGCGCGACTTCCTCTCCAAAGCCTCGCCAGGCTACGGCGACAAGAAGCTCTCTGCGTGGATGGTGAAGAACTTCCAGGAGAGGCTCGATGTCGAGCGCGAGAAGATCGCGCTCTACAGTCGCTTCGTCACGGTCGAAGACGTTCACAGTTACTACGCAGAGAACCCCAGCGGAGACCACGAGGACGAAGACGAGGAAGGCGACGAAGAGGAGGCGACTCAGGTCTTCG
>JBLHWZ010000098.1:0-17371 GCA_047629415.1 Bradymonadia bacterium
GCCCCCGCTGCGGCCCCGGCTGTTGTAGCTCCAGTCGTTCTCGCCGCGCCCGCAGTGGACACCGACGGAAAAACTGAGAACGTCCAGACTCCTAGCGCCTGGCCGGACCCAAGCGAATGGCCGGAGCCGAAAGCTCCTCGTTCCGTGGCGCCCTTGGTAGACACGCCGCGCGTCGCCGTGCCTGCTGCCCGCAAGGTAGACAACGTCCAAGTTCCGAGCGCCTGGCCGGACCAGAGCCAACGCTCGGAGCCGCGGCCGCCTCGTTCTGGTGCGCCGCGCACAGACGCTCCCGGCCCTCGTCGGGAGAGCGATCGAGGTCCCCGCCGCGACGGCCCCCTCCGGGACATAGATCGCGGCCCACGCCGTGATGCCCCAACCCGTGATAGCAAACTCGCCGCGCGACGCGACGATCGAGGCCGCGACGCCAAACCGGGATCTCGCCCGGACGCGCGAGGCCCTCGTCGCGACAACAACGGCCCCCGCCGCGACAACAACGGCCCCCGCCGCGACAACAACGGCCCCCGCCGCGACAACAACGGCCCCCGCCGCGACAACAACGGCCCCCGCCGCGACAACAACGGTCCCCGCCGCGACAATAACGCTCCCCTCCGAGATAACCGCGGCCCTGGGCGCGACACCGGTCGTGATAATCGGACAAAGAACTACGCGAGCCCCAAAAACCAGGGTTCGGGTCCACGGCTGGAGAACATCAACTTTCTCGTCACGACGTCCCGAGGACTCGAGCCAATGCTCACTGACGAGCTGAAAGAGATTGGTGTCGAGGCGACTCTAGTACCCGGCGGCTCCACCTTCCGCGGCTCGATCGCGGACGGCATGCGTGTCGCACTCTGGACTCGTATCGGTATGCACGTGCTGATGCAGATTGGGCGTGCCGACGTGACGACCGGGAACAGCCTCTACGACGCAGTCCGACGACTGCCGCTCTTCGACTGGTTCGACGCCGACTCCACGATCTCGATTCACGCGAGAATTCGTGACACGCAGTTCAACGACACTCGGTTCGTAGGCCTCAAGACGAAGGACGCCATCGTCGACGCCATGCGGGATCGCTACGGACGGCGACCTGATGTTGATCCGAAGAATCCTGACATCGGGATGACCGTCCACCTCAACGGTAACGCGGGGCGGTTCTACCTGGATCTTGCTGGCCAATCGTTGCACAGGCGTGGCTATCGGGTACGTCCCGTGGATGCGCCGGCCAAGGAAAACGTAGCAGCCGCGCTGATCCGGTTTTCAGGTTGGAACAAGAAGGGAAACCTGCACGATCCGACGTGCGGTAGTGGCACGATCCCCATCGAGGCCGCACTGATGGCCCTCGACGCGGCTCCCGGCCTTCGAAGGAAGATGGGCTTTGAGCGGTGGCCCGCGTTCTCACACCTCGAAGACAAGTGGAAAGAGCTCGTCGACGAGGCTGAGCAGCGCCGCAAACCGAAACTCCGCCAAGCGATCATTGCGAGTGACAACGACCGTGATGCCGTGAACGCGACCCGCGCAAATGTGTCTTCAGCCGGATTGCGGGGCATGATCGCCATCAAGGACGTCGACGTGCGGGACACCAAGCCGCTGCTCGGAGGCGGTCACTTCGTGCTCAACCCGCCATACGGCGAGCGTATCGGCGGCGAAGATGAAGAGATCCGAAAGCTCTACGACAAGATGGCCGACCGTCTTTTGGGCGTTGAGGACCACACGACGACAATCCTGACGCTCGCGACCTGGTTCGAGGAAGGCATCGGGGGCATCGATACACCCGAGTTCATTGACTGTCTCAACGGCAAGCTTCGCTGCCGGATGGGCCGATTCGAGGGCCCCGAGTCATTCGATGAATCCTGATGCATCGCAACAGGTCTTCGTCCTTCTTCTAGGCCTGACGAGCGTCGGCTTGGTCGGCGGCTCAGTTATCGAAAGTGGGGTCTTAGCTCCGTCGAGTGACCCGCCGGGCGTCCCTGCGCAGGACGAGGTCACTGAGGTCGCTGACCCTGAAGAGCCGGAAGCCGAGGGTTCTGCTGAAGCGCTGCAACCGTCTGATCTAGTGCCCCTTGGCGAGCCACTGGAAGGCTCTGGTCAGCCGACTGTGCTCGCGGAGGCGCAGCCCGAATCTGAGGGTTCCGCAGCGCCCGGGGAGGACACCGTTTGGGCGCCACTACGCAGTGGAGACGACGCGCCGTGTCTGGTTCGTATCAATCGGGCGACGATGGCCAATACGATCCATCGTCGCGAGCCGATGGAGACCGAGGGTCCGTTCATGGCGAACGGCGAGCCGATCTTCTGCTTTCTCGACTTCGCGAACGGGACAGGCGTCAGCCAGCCGGTGACGCTGGTGTGGACCCAGAACGAGACAGGCGACTCCTACCTGGATGAGATGGAGGCTGGAGCAGGCTCGCGCTGGCGCACCTGGACGGAACGTCCACTCCCGTTGGACCAGTTGGGGCATTGGACCGTTCAGATCCTCGATACTGAGCGTTGTCTGATCGATGAAATCGAGTTCGATCTAGTCGCTCCCACTTGGTGATTTAGCGGGCCCCAGCCGGTTGACACCCCTAGGATTCAACCCTACACCGTGCTCTCCACCTAAAGTGGAGTCATTTAGTCCACTTTCAGTTAACCCTCCTCCAAACGTCTATGGAAGCGCTCGAGACACACCTCACTAGCGACTACAAGTACGGATTCGTTACAGACATTGAGACGGACTCGCTGCCGCCTGGTCTAAACGAGGACATCATCCGCGCTCTTTCTGCCAAGAAGAAAGAGCCGGAATGGATGTTGGACTACCGGCTGAAGTCGTATCGACAATGGCTCAAGATGGAGGAGCCGGTTCACTGGCCGAACGTCAAATACACGCCGGTCGATTACCAAGCGCTCAGCTACTACTCGGCGCCGAAGCAGAAAGAGGTACGTGAGAGCCTCGATGAGGTCGATCCCGATCTGCTCGCGACTTTCGAGAAGCTGGGAATCTCGCTCTCTGAGCAGAAGCGCCTGATGAACGTCGCCGTCGACGCCGTCTTCGACTCGGTCTCCGTCCTCACGACGCACAAAGACAAGCTTGCGAAAGTCGGTGTCATCTTCTGCTCGATCTCGGAAGCGATCATTGAGCACCCGGAGATCATCAAGAAGTACTTGGGCACCGTCGTTCCGCACACGGACAACTTTTTCGCCGCACTGAACGGCGCCGTCTTCTCGGACGGTTCCTTCGCATACATCCCCCCGGGCGTTCACTGCCCGATGGACCTGTCGACGTACTTCCGCATCAACGCGGAGAACACGGGGCAGTTTGAGCGTACCTTGGTCATCGCCGACAAGGGTTCCCACGTGAACTACTTGGAGGGTTGCACTGCGCCGCAGCGCGATGAGAACCAGCTCCATGCCGCCGTTGTTGAACTAGTCGCGCTTGAGGGCGCCACGATCAACTACTCCACCGTACAGAACTGGTACGCCGGAGATGCGGAAGGAAAGGGTGGCATTTACAACTTCGTCACCAAGCGAGGCCTTTGCGCTGAGGACCACTCCAAGATCACGTGGACCCAGGTAGAAGCTGGCTCCGCAGTGACGTGGAAGTACCCCAGCTGCATCCTCAAAGGAGACTACTCAGTCGGCGAGTTCTACTCGGTCGCACTGACGAAAGACCATATGCAGGCCGACACCGGCACGAAGATGATCCACATCGGGAAGAACACCCGGTCGACGATCATCTCGAAGGGCATCTCGGCTGGCCAGTCGCACAATAGCTATCGTGGCTTGGTTCGAATCGGCCCCAATGCTGAGAATTCACGGAACTACTCGCAGTGCGACTCGATGCTCATCGGCGACAAGTGTGGAGCTCACACGTTCCCTTACATCGAGGTGAAGAACAATTCGGCCATCCTTGAACACGAGGCATCGACCTCGCGCATCTCGGCCGACCAGCTCTTCTACTTGCAGTCACGCGGAGTCGATGAGGAGCAGGCGATCAGCATGCTCGTCCACGGATTCTGTGATGATGTGTTCAAGCACCTCCCCCAGGAGTTCAGCGTAGAAGCGGTGAACCTCCTTGAGATGAAACTCGAAGGCTCGGTCGGCTGACCGCAGCCCGGTCCACTCTGGCCCGGCCCCTACTTTGAACTGCCCCGCGGGGCGAACTGTCGAAGCGTTGTTATGTTGCTGAATATTGAAGGGCTCGAAGCGACCGTCGAAGACGTGCAGATTCTGCGCGGAGTCGATCTCAAGGTGAACCGCGGTGAAGTGCACGCAATCATGGGCCCTAATGGCTCAGGTAAGAGCACGCTCGCGAAGGTCATTGCTGGCCATCCGGACTACGAAGTGACGGGCGGAAAGGTCACCTATGACCACAACTTTAAGCCGACTGATCTGCTTGAGTTGGACCCCTACGAGCGCGCTCGCGCCGGGGTCTTCCTCGCGTTCCAGTACCCGATCGAACTTCCAGGAGTGACCAATGAGGTCTTCCTGCGCACTTCGTTCAACGAGATCTGCAAGGCGCAGGGCGTTGACGAAGTCGACGAGGAAGCGTTCCGTGCGATCGTCGAGGAGCGTCTTACGGTCGTCGACATGAACACTTCCTTCCTCGATCGGCCTGTCAACACGGGGTTCTCGGGCGGCGAAAAGAAGCGGAACGAGATCCTCCAGATGGCGCTGCTCAAGCCCTCGCTAGCGTTCCTCGATGAGACCGACTCGGGTCTAGACATCGACTCGCTACAGGTCGTAGCCAAGGGCGTGAACCAGCTCCGGAACAAGGGCAACGCCTTCGTTCTTATTACGCACTACCAGCGTCTGTTGAACTTCATCAAACCAGACTACGTCCATGTCTTTATGGACGGACGTATCGTGAAGACAGGTGGCCCCGAGTTGGCGCTCAAGCTCGAAGAGCAAGGCTACGACTGGGTTAAGGAAGAGGCGGTCTAATGTCGCTCATCGATTCATACCGCGACGCAGCTGCACCGCTGCTTACCGCCGACCAGCCCGAGTGGCTCAAGTCGCGCCGCGAGGCAGCGCTCGACCAGTTTGCATCGCTTGGGTTCCCGACCCGCAAGGATGAAGAGTGGAAGTACACGCAAGTGCGTGGCCTCTCGAAATCTGTGTTCGGAATCCCAGAGGGCGGCGGCGACGCTGCTGCGATCATTGCAGCCACCAAACTCTCGGACGTCTGCGCCACGCTCGTTTACGTGAACGGTCGCTTCGATGAGGAGGCTTCGTCTACGGACGCACTTCCCGAGGGCGTGACAATTGTTCGTGGCGAGGCAGCTCACGACCACATCCAATCGGCTCAACCGTTGGTTGAAGAAAACGGCCTGGATGCGCTGCGTAAGGCGTTCGTGACCGACGCAATCGCAATCGAAGTCGCGGCCAACGCGGTGATGAACACGCCGATTCACATTGTGCGCGTCGGAACGACGTCGGGTTGGATGGCAGCCCAGCAGACCGTGATTCGCGTCGGAAAGAGCGCTGTCGGCTTTATCGTTGAGTCCTTCGCGGGTGAAGCGGGAGCCGAGTACTTTCATAACTTGTCGACCGACGCCGCTATTGGTGTCAACGCCGAACTCAAGCACATCCGAGTGCAGGCGGAGGGTAATGCCGCTTGGCACTACGCCGTTCACGACGTCCAAGTGGAGCGCGATGCACGCTACACGAGCTTCTGCTTCTCGACGGGCGCGAAGACCAGCCGCGAGACGGTCAACGTTCAGGTCAACGGATCGGGAGTGCACTCCGATGTCGCCTCGATCTTTGCACCTGGCGACGGGCAGTGTCACGACAGCCACACGCTGATCGATCACCACGCGCCAAATTGCACCGCAGACCAGCTCTACAAGGGTATCCTTCACGGAAGCGGGCACGGCATCTTCAACGGAAAGGTCTACGTTCAGCAGGCGGCGCAGCAAACGAACGCCAATCAGATGAACCAGAACTTGATGCTCTCCCGCGATTCGCGGATCGACACCAAGCCCCAGCTGGAGATCTTCGCCGACGACGTACGATGCACGCACGGCGCTACCGTCGGCCAGCTCGAGCCCGAAGAACTCTTCTATATGATGTCCCGGGCTCTTCCGGCGGCTACTGCTCGACGAATCATCATTCGCGGGTTCGCGGAAGATGCGTTACAGCGCGTGACTCACGAGCCAACCGCAGCCAGAATGCGCGCCTTACTCGACGTCCAACTCGACTGATCGGAGACTCTCATGGGCTTCTACATTCACGTTCAAGAAACGCCGAACCCTGCTGCTGTGAAGTTCATCTCGCAGTACACGGTGAAGTCTGAAGGGCGAAGCAACTACAAGACTGTCGACGAGTGCGAGCACAACGCGCTCGCCGTGAAGGTTTTTGGCGTCGAAGGCGTCGACAGCCTCTTCTTCTTCGACAACTACATCACGGTTTCGAAGACAGCCGAAGGCGATTGGGGACCACTCGGGGAAACGTTGCTTGACGTCCTCCAAGAGGAGCTGCCGAAGCACGACGCTAACTACACGGACCCGGCCGAGATCGAAGAAGAGCGCGAGCCCCTCGCGCCCGAGCTTCAGGCGATCGATGACATCATCGATCGCACGATTCGCCCGTACCTCGCCAACGACGGCGGCGATGTTCGCATCGAGAGCCGCGATGGCGACACCATCTACATCAAGTACGAAGGTGCATGTGGCTCATGCCCAAGCTCGATCGGAGGCACGCTGGTCGCAATCCAATCGGTGTTGCGCGACGAACTCGGCGAGCCCGATATCGAAGTCGTGGACATCGGCAGCGGCGGAGCCGACGCCGCTTGGCCGATGTGGTGATTCGCTAGGGGGCGCTAAGGGCGGATCGTCTGGGTGACCCGAGGCGCACTCACCGGCTGAAGAATAGGCGGCTCTGATGAACCGAATCCTCAGACACATCGAACTGATCTCGTCGGAGGATGAGGCGCGATGCGCCTACCCGTTTACGATTCCAGCGGTCGCCAACCTCGAGCGGTTTGAGTTCAACGAGGGCATCACGTTTCTCGGAGGGGAGAACGGCAGCGGCAAGTCGACTTTGATCGAGGCGATAGCGATTCTCGCTGGCTTCAATCCAGAGGGAGGGTCGAAGAACTTTGCCACCCGACTGCGGCCCTCCGAGTCCTCGCTCCACTCTGGCCTACGCTTGGTCAGGGGAGTTCGCCGAGAGAAGTCGGGCTTCTTTCTGCGAGCTGAGACGATGTTCAACGTCTCCACTGAAGCAGAAGCGTACGCTGACTACGGTTGGGCTCATCTCCACGAGATGTCCCACGGCGAAGCATTCTTGTGGGTGGTGATGAACCGCTTTCGAGCCGGTGGACTTTACATTCTCGACGAGCCGGAAGCCGCACTCTCGCCAGCGAGACAGCTCGCGCTAGCTGCGAGGATCTAAGACCTGGCGAAGGAAGGAAGTCAGTTCGTAATTGCGACTCATTCGCCAATCCTAATGGCTTGCCCCGGCGCAACCGTCTGCGAACTCACGGACACCGGTGCTCATGCCGTGGACTACCGGATGACCGACCATTTCGCGCTGACTAAGCGTTTCCTCGCGGATCCTGAAGCGATGCTCACGGCGTTCCTAGAGGAATGACGCTCGCTGCTCTGCGCCCAAACCCATCGGCGAGCGTTTAAGGTGGACCGACCCCGGATCGACCTATGGCCGATCGAATCGAAGTCTGCAGTGCGGCAGGCGAGTACTCGAACTTTGCGCCGCTCCCTCTCACTCGCGCCAAGAAGAAGTGGCCGACCTCGCAGCACTATTTTCAGGCGATGAAGTTCGAAGACAGCAAGCTCAGAGAGAAGATCCGCCGGTCCAAGAACTCCGCTGTTTCGGCCAAACTCGGACGCGCTCGCAAAACCCCGATTCGGCGCAGCTGGCACGGTATGCGGTTCAACGTGATGCGTGATGCTGTGCGAGCAAAGTTCACGCCGCATGAGGAACTGACGGAGCTTCTGCTCAAGACCGGCGCCGCCAATCTGGTTGGGCACATCGAGGCTGATTCGTTTTGGAGCGACGGTGGCGACGGATCAGGCAGGAATGTGCTCGGTCGTCTGCTCATGGAGGTTCGGTCTGAGCTTCGGCGGGACCGATTTCAGACATCCTCGAGCCATCTAGGAGAAGGCCCCCGACTGCTAACCCGTTGCTGAGCCATCTGTGGCGGCATTGTGAGTTCGAGGCACCGCACAGCGGAGGAAGGGCGCACGTTGACCTGCATCGCACCCGGCGAGGTGGCAGCGGGTCAGTCATCCGAGCTGCCGGACCAGCCCCAACTCGCCTACGTCTCAGATCCCGCTGGTAAGTGCCCTCCGCAAAAAGAACTCCACCGCTGCCGATGTGTCGCCCGCTGCCGATGTGTCGTCGGGAATCGCGCGCTTCTGGAGATGGCGGCGGTAAGAACCAGTGCAGACGTCCGCACCGGCCGCAGACCTAGACCACGGATGAGGCCTCCGTCCAATCGAGGTCCCGGGACGTGATCTTCGCCGTGTTGAGCCGCGCCCGGCGGTGCCCGTGGTGGTCGAATTCGCAGTGATGGCCGCGTAGCTCAGCGCCCGCGATTGAGATTTTACAGACGTCAGACATCGGTTCAGATGTCGAGAGAGGCCTCAACCTTTGGCCCGGCCCATCGCCCCCGGTAACTCAGGTCCGCACATCGTGGCGACGGCGTCGAACCAAACCAGACTTCGGCCCAGCCATCGTTCGTGCAATAATCAGACGGTGAAGATCGGAATCGCGACAAGCGACACAACTCCAGAGCCTGGAACTTACCTCGGCGGCTTCGCCCGCCTGAGGGACTGCAACGGCGTACGTGATCGACTGCGCGTCACCTGCGTTTGGTTCCAGCGCGAAACCGCTGTCCTCTTGGTTTGCGCCGACCTCGTCTTCATCCACCGAGGACTCAGCTCCAACCTGCGTCGATCTGTTCGTCAGAGATTCGGCAACGTCGAAGTTGTAGTGGCGTGCTCGCACTCGCACTCAACCCCTTACGGTACCGACGAGGCGCCGGAGCGACGCTTTCAAGCCTACTCGGAACAATGGGTCCAAGCCGCTCTTGCCTCCGCTGCCGAGGCGAAGGCCAGCGCCCGCGCCGGGAGAATCCGCTACCGAGAAGCCACTCCGCACATCGCCGTCAATCGGCGCTTACCGGGTGCCGACGGGCAAGTGGACTTTGGTTGGAACGAGGAAGGGCTGCACGACAACACCGCGCAGATTGTCGAGTTTGTGAGTGAGGACGACCGCTGCTTCGGCTGCATGGTCAACATCGCCTGTCATCCGACTACTCTGCCACCCTGGTCCCGGCGAGCATCGGCGGACTGGGTTGGGGCAATGCGCCGCCGAGTGGAGTCCGAAACAGGGGTGCCCTGTGCCTTCATTCAAGGCGCCTGCGCCGATCTCAACCCTCGCCACGAGTGGGTTCCGAAATCAGGCAGGCTCACCGACACACCTGAGCGCTACGCCGCTGCGGATAACGACTCGGCGTGCGACGCGATCGGCCATCGGGCTGCGGACTCCGTGCTCCGCGCGCTCGGCTCCCGCGGCTCAGAGTGGATTCCTACCGGATCTGTCGTGGCCAAGCAGTGCCACATCCCCTTACGAATCGAACCCAGCGCCGACTTCGGCTCACGTTACTGGCGTGGCTTGGCCGGTGGAAAACCACTGCCGAAGTTCTTCGCGGACGCCCTGCTGAATCGAGCGTTCCCTTGGACCACTCGGGTTCAAGAGTCAGGCGGCGCCTCGGCGATCGAGCTGGATATCACGGCTGTGCGCATCGGCGGCTTGGCGATCTGCGGCCACGGGTCGGAACCGTTCGTTGAGACCGGCCTCGCCGTGAAGTCCGCGTCTCCGGCTCCATTCACGCTCTTCGCCGGCTACACCAACGGAATGATCGGATACGTGCCGACCGCTGAGGCGGTCCCTCGCGGAGGATACGAAGTCGAACTCGCACCGTGTCTCTATCGCTTGCCTGGTCGCTTCGCAGCCGACAGCTCACAGCGAGCCGTTGACGGCTCGATCGAGTTGCTCGCGGCGCTGTGGGCGAACGACTGATCCCCTTCATCGGCCCTCCCACCAAGCAAGAGCACGCATGCAGTATCGCCAAGTAGGTAACTCCGGACTCCGTATTTCCGCCGTCTCGATCGGCGGTTGGCTAACTATCGGGGCGACGGTCGACTACGGATTGTCGCGGCGCCTGCTGCACACAGCCTACGACGGTGGCGTCAACTTCATCGATCTGGCGGATGTCTATGCGACGGGTGAGGCGGAAAAAGCGACTGCCACCTTCCTGAAGGAGTTCAAGGGAGTCGACGGGCGTGAGCGTTCGGACCTCGTGATCTCCTCGAAGGTCTTCTGGCCAATGGGCGACGGACCGAATGACCGTGGGCTCTCCCGCAAACATATCGTGGAGTCGTGCGACAAGTCGCTGAAGCGCCTCGGGACCGACTACCTCGACATCTACTTCTGCCACCGTTTCGATCCGGAGACGCCGGTCGAAGAGACGGTCCGCGCCATGGACCGCCTCGTTCGCTGCGGAAAGGTCCTCTACTGGGGTACCTCTTGTTGGACCGCTGAACAGCTCACTGACGCAGTCGCGATTTGCGACCGCCTCGGACTCTGCCGGCCGATCGTTGAGCAGCCACGCTACAATCTGATCGACCGAGACATCGAACGCGACGGAGTTCGGGATGCGGCCCAGGAGCTTGGAATGGGATTGGTGGTTTGGTCGCCACTCGCCCAAGGCATGCTCAGCGGCAAGTACAACGGGGGAGTCCCAAACGACTCCCGCGGTGGAACTAGCGCCTGGCTCGACCGGGTCATCACGGACGAAAACGTTCAGAAAGTCCGCGAACTGAGCTCTCTCGCGGCTGAACGAGGAACCACCGCCGCTGCGCTCTCGCTCGCGTGGCTCACCCATCAGCCTGGAATCACGAGCGTGATCACCGGCGCGACCAAGGTTGAGCAGGTGGAGGCAAACTTGGCCGCTGCTCAGCTGGAACTGGACGCTACGACACTCGAGGCGGTCGCTGCCCTCTTTCCTCATCCCGCCGAAACTGAGTGAGCGATCCGCTCCGTGTGGTCGCCGGAGCCCTGGTCCGTCGCGGCCAGTTTCTCGCATGCAAGCGACCCGCAGATGCTGATCAGGGTGGACTCTGGGAGCTCCCCGGCGGGAAAGTTGAGGCCGACGAGTCAGACTCCGAGGCGTTGGAGCGTGAACTGGCCGAAGAGTTGGGCATCAATGTGGTCGTCGGACCGCTTCTCGCCGAGAACCTGCATCCGTACCCGGAGGTGGAGGTCCTTCTGGTGGCGTACCTGTGCTCCTGCTCCGACGAGCCTGAGATGCGCGAGCACGCAGAGTTTCGCTGGCTCGACGCTGACACAGCGTTCGGTGTCGAATGGGCGCCGGCTGATGTGCCTCTCATCCGTGCATTGCGTGATGTGCTTCCACCGCAAAGAGTTTGAAACGCTGGACGGCCGAGACTAGCCGAGCCTCGCTCTAGAGCCGAGTTATCGGTCTTCTCGACTCAGAGAATTCCGCTCCGACTCCCCCAAAGGGTACCTCCTTAGGTTCCCTCCAAGACGCTTCGACCGCTCAGGCGCCGCGCGACGAGACCCGACCTTCACCTCCGAAGTTGTTGGTGACCGCACTCACGGGCCGCGGCTACGTGGAAAAGCGTCGCGTCGCAGGCTAGAACTGCCATACCGACACACGAGGTTGCATGTCACTTAAAGGAAAGACCCTCTTCATCAGCGGCGCCAGCCGCGGCATCGGCAAAGCGATTGCTCTGCGCGCCGCTAGAGACGGTGCTAACGTAGTCATCGCAGCGAAGACGGCCGAGCCGCATCCGCGACTCGAAGGCACGATATACTCCGCCGCCGAAGAAATCGAAGCAGCGGGCGGCAACGCTCTCCCCTGCATCGTCGACATCCGAAGCGAGGAGATGGTTGAGGCCGCAGTTGCTCAAGCCGTCGAAAAATTCGGTGGCATCGATATTTGCGTCAACAACGCCAGCGCCATCCAGCTCTCTGGAACGCTGACGACCACGATGAAGCGATATGACCTCATGCACTCGGTCAACACGCGCGGCGCCTTCCTCGTTTCGCAGAAGTGCCTACCGTATCTGCTGAAGTCCCCTGGGCCCGCGCACATTCTCAATCTCTCGCCGCCCCTCAACATGGACCCGAAGTGGTTCGGTAACCATGTCGCCTACACGATGGCGAAGTACGGCATGAGCATGTGCGTCTTGGGCATGGCCGAGGAATTTCGTCATCAAGTTGCGGTAAACGCGCTCTGGCCGCGCACCACGATTGCCACCGCCGCGGTGAGGAACCTGCTCGGCGGAGACACAATGATGTCCAAGAGCCGAACCCCCGAGATCATCGCAGACGCCGCACATGCCATCTTCGAGATGGGGATTAACAATACCGGCAACTTCTTCCTCGACGACGAAGTCCTCGCTGGCATCGGAGTCACCGACCTCGACAAATACTCGGTCGTGCCGGGCGAAACCGAACACTTCCCCGACCTCTTTCTCTGAGATTCGATGCGTTTCGACGACTACCAAGACCTCGCGGGCCGAACTTCGCCCGCAGATCGCCCCGCACTTGAGAAACTGACCAACGGTGCGCTCGGCCTCGCCGGGGAAGCGGGAGAAGTCGTGGAACTGGTGAAGAAGCACCGCTACCACGGCCACGACCTTGACCCCGACGCCGTCGCAAAAGAGCTTGGCGATGTCCTCTGGTACGTGGCGGAAATCTGTCGGGCTACGGGCCTCTCGATGGGCGACGTCGCCCAACGAAATGTCGACAAGCTCCGCGCAAGATACCCAGAAGGGTTCAGCGAAAACCGCAGCCGAGATCGTCCCGAATGACCAAAAGAAAGACAGCAGCGGACCGTCTCATCGAGCGCCTCTCTGGCGACGATGCCGCCTACCGGGAGCGCGCGCTCTCTACATTGATTCAGTTCGCGCTCGATCAGCCTGTCGCAGCCTACCTGCACATTGATGAGACTGTGCAGCTGATTGCGCTCGCGATTACGGGGCCCAACACGACGCGGTCGATTGAGCGGCACATGAGGCCCGGTTGGGAGCGAAACCTCGCTCGCTGCGAAGAGACTCAAGACACGCTTGGGAACGCTATCCCGGAGGATGTTCGCGCCCGTATCCCGCGACTCATTCTCGAGAATAGGCCGCCGAAGTCGGAGTGGGCCAAAAATGCGGTCGACCCAAAGCTTCTAAGGGAGCTGCTTTCCCCCGTGCTGCAGGAGTTCTTGCTAGGGTTCGCGCGAAAACTTCCAATCCCAGGCAAGGGAGGTGGCCACGCTGCTCCCGCGGAGGAAACTAGCCGCAGCGGCTTCGGCCTACGAAATCGCCTGAAGCAAGAGGCATCGAAGCGCGCTGAGAAATTCGTCGAAGCAGGAAAAACCGTTCTCGGTGGCCTCTCCGCCGAGGTCGAGCGACAAATCCAGACTGCCGTAAAGGATTTTTCAGCGTCCGCAGAAGAGGACATTCGAAAGGCCCTGATGGATCGGCTTCGCTCTGACGAAGGTAAAGACCTGCTGCGCCAGATCGTCGAGCAAGCGGTCGGTCGCGTGCTCGACACACCGCTGGCGGAGATGAACAAGGACGCCGAGGCTTTACCTTGGGACGACATCTGGGCGCTGATTCCTCCGATCGCGGAGCACAACCGCGACCGAGACCACGTCGTGGCCGCGATTCGTGACGAACTCGAAGCCGTCTTGAAGGTCGAAGGCGAGCGAAGCGCCCGAGACCTCCTCGAAGAGTCCGGGCTCTTGGACGACATGGTCGCTGCGGTCCTTCAACACGCCGACACACCCGCTCAGGCGTTTTTTGGGTCCGCGGAGTTTGATGGGCTAGTGCGAGATCTGCTCAAGTAGTCGGCTGCTCGCCGATTTGGGAGTCGAGCACCCGCCGAGGTCGTTCCGTTGGTGAGTGAAACCAAGCAGTTCAGAGCGACACGGCGGACGAACATGCCCTACAAGTGCGGCGAATCGTGGATTGTGAAGCTCAGCACTGTGCTCGCGGGCGTCCCAGGCACTCGCTGGAAACTCGGTTTGAGCGTCCTCCATTGTGACGCCTAGCGAGGAAAACACTGACCGCGTCGCTCTCGCAAGGGGGCTTAGAACACCGACAGCCACCCTCATCGCTGGGATCCTGTCCACGCCTGCGGTGACCGTTTAGGCTCCGCGGCGTGGAAAAAACGCAACATCTGATCTCGAACGGCGACGGCTGGCTACTGCATCTCGAGCAGGCGTGGTCGGCCGACATGCGGCCCGACGCGAAGCCGATCGTAATCATCCCTGGATATGGGATGAACGCGTTCATCTTTAGTTTTCATCCGCGGGGAACGACGCTCCAACGTTCGCTTGTCGAAGCGGGTTTTGAAGTCTGGTCGCTCAACTTGCGGCGCCAAGGGCGCTCGCGGCCGGCAGGGAGTCGAGCGGCTCCTGGCCCGTCTCTGACCAGTTACGCCGCGGTAGATTTGACTGCCTGCGTCGACGCGATCGTGGACCGAACCCGGACGAACCAGGGCACGGTACACCTTCTTGGCTGCTCGCTCGGCGGCACGATCGCCTACGCGCATATGGCACTGGCCGCGGAGCCCAAGATCGCCAGCGTAGCGTGCGTCGGCTCGCCGCTCCGATGGGGGACATTGCACCCCATGCTCCGCGCAGCGTTCTACTCTCCACGGTTGATCGGCAAGATCAAGATGAAGGGCAGCCGTCGCCTAGCGCGCGTGGTCCTGCCATTGATCAGCCGAGCACCGAAACTGCTCTCGCCCTATATGAACGCTGATAATGTCGACATCGCGGCGGCGGGTGAACTCGTGAAAACCATCGAGGACCCTGACTCCGCGCTCAATGTGGAAATCGCGCATTGGGTGAACAACAAAGACCTCGTCCTTAATGGTACCAACGTCACTGAAGCCCTCGCACTGGTGGAGATCCCGCTGCTTCTTGTCCTCGCTAACCGGGACGGCATAGTCCCCACCGACGCCGCCGAGTCCGCGCGCTGTGCCTGGGGTGGCCGGGTAGATACGCTCAACGTCGGGGACGATCGGCAGTGGTATTCTCACGCTGATCTCTTCGTCGGAAACGATGCCCCTGAGCACGTATTCAAGCCGTTGGCCCGTTGGTTCCGCGGCGATGGGCTACACTAGCTGCTCTCGGCGTCAGCTGCCGTTGCGACTGGCACGCCGGTTAAGCCGACCTTGTGACGGGTTCGTGGGTTCCATCGCTACTCCCGTCCAGCACGAGGAAGGCGGATTTGATCTGAAGGCTCGTGGATCCGGACCGCCGGCTAGTAGCAGCCGAGTCATGACGTGAGGGCCTGGTGGGCTTGAGCCTCATGAACTGCGGCCGACTAGGACTGCGCCTGGCAGTTCTCGACGGAATCTCTGTCGGTACGCGGGAACACAAGTTGGGTTCCATCGTTGATTATCCCGCGTCCCTGAGTTCGGTCACTCTGCGTCACGCGGACGCTGAAGCTCGGCTTCGGGCCGATCTGCGTTGGGCCGATCTGCTTCGGGCCGATCTGCGTTGGGCCGATCTGCGTTGGGCCGATCTGCGTTGGGCCGATCTGCGTTGGGCCGATCTGCGTTGGGCCGATCTGCGTTGGGACGGGGCCTATTATTGGGTCCACGGCGGCTCGAGTGACGTCGGTGACGTCATCCCGCTCGAGGTCATATGCAGTGCCAGCGCTCGGGCCCCGATTCCAGAAGAAGAGGCCGATCTGAACCGACAAAATCCGGTCGCTCAGCGTTGTTCAGCTCGGCGCTAGACTTCGACGGGAAACGGCTAGTCGGCCGTCCACTCGCAGGCGCGCCCAACCTTCGCGATTCGCACCGAGTACGCCGAGTACCACTTATCGCGGCCGGTCTGCTGGGCTGACAGGTGCTCGACATTGGCTCGCCACACGTTGATTTCCTCGAGCGCGCGCCAGTAGGACACCGTCACCCCGACCGTGTTGCGAGCGGCCTCCATACCCAGGAAGGCCGGGTGAGGAAGCCGCCAGCTCTGCCATTCTCGCGGCCATCTCGCCGTAGCGAACGTCGTCGCGAACAACCGTAGTGAAGATCACGGCGAAGTAGGGCGGCTCAGGCGTCTCGGCGATCGTCAGCCTAGCTACACGTCGAGTTCGTCGCTCGACGCGAGGTAGGCGTTCTCCATGATGAAGTCGTAGCGGACGCTCGCGTCCTTACCCATCAATCCGGCAATCGTCTTCTCGGCCTCGAGTTGTTGGTCTTCCGGGATCGAAACGCGCAGAAGCCGCCGGTGTCGCGGGTCCAGCGTTGTTTGATAGAGAGTCTTCGGCATCATTTCGCCAAGTCCCTTGAATCGTTGGATGTTCGGCTTCGCATTCGGGCGTCGCCGCTTCGCCTCAGCGATGATCCTGTCGCGCTCGTCGTCATCATCCGCCCAGAACGTGTCCTTACCCACGTCAACTCGATAGAGCGGCGGCTGGGCGATGTAGACGCGTCCCAAATCAATCAGCGGCCGCAGGTAGCGGTAGAAGAAAGTCAGCAGCAGCGTGGCAATGTGGTGACCGTCCGAATCGGCGTCCATCAACAAGATGATCTTGCCGTATCGAAGGGAGTCTTCCTTCAGATTTGCTCCCATCCCACAGCCGAGCGCCGACACGACATCACTGAGCTCGCGGTTGTCCGCGACCTTTTTGGCCGTGGCCTGCTCCGAGTTCAGAACCTTTCCGCGCAAAGGCAGAATGGCCTGGGTCTTTCGATCCCGACCCTGTTTCGCGGACCCGCCAGCAGAATCGCCCTCGACGATAAAGAGCTCGCTCTCGTTCGGGTCCGTCGACGAGCAGTCGGCTAGTTTGCCGGGAAGATTCAGCCGATGCGAAACAGTTTTCTTGCGTCGCACCTCCTTGATCGCCGCGCGACTAGCCGCCCGCGCCCGCGCAGCCTGGATAATCCTCATCGCGACCGAGTTTCCGGTCGACTGATTCTGATGCAGGTACCGCTCGAGTTCACGCTTGATGAGCGCGGCCACACTTGAACGAATCTCAGGGTTATTGAGTTTCGCTTTGGTCTGCCCTTGGAATTGTGGCTCCGGGAGGAACACGTTGACCACGCCGACAACGCCTTCACGAATGTCGGAGCGTTTGAGTGTCACTCCTCGAGGGATCGCGTCGTGCGCCTCAAGATAGGCCATGACAGCCTCGGCGACCCCGTCCCGGAATCCGGACTCGTGAGTTCCACCGTCGGCAGTCGGAATTCCGTTGGCGAAGCTATGAATGTGCTCACGCGTGCTCTCGCTCCACTGCAAAACGATGTCGAGCGTCGTTCCGTCCTCGTCCATCGAGATCCGAATCGGGTCTGGGTGCACCACCCCGTCGGCGAATGAGGCAATGACGGACTCCAGATACTC
>JBLHWZ010000099.1:0-17199 GCA_047629415.1 Bradymonadia bacterium
TGGCAGAGAGTTTCGAAGAGGGTGACCCCCGCCGCGGACTGCAGTGGTTCCCCCGTCCTGGAGACCTCTTCGGAGTCGATGCGGCGAACCCCTCGTTCTTCGGAGACGATTATCACCACACCGCAGGACCGGTCATGCGGATGGTGGTTCGACTTGGCCCCGACGGAGTCAGCGGTCAGAACATCATCCCTGGCGGGCAATCGGGCATCACGGAGTCGGAACACTTCGATGACCAAGCGGCTCTCTGGCTCGGCAATCAGACTCTTCCGCTCCGGCACACACCCGCGGACGTCGCTGCAGGGGCGACAGGGCGGGAGGTCCTGAACCCGCGTTGAGTTCGGCGACGCCTCAGCCGCTCTTCACTCGCGGCTTTGTTACGCTCATGGGAGCGCAGTTCCTGCAGTCGCTCGGCTACTCGTCGATGCTGCTGTTGCCGCTCTACCTCAACTATCTGGGAGCGAGTCGCACCGAGATTGGAGCGATCATGGGAGCTGCCGCGGTCGGTGGGCTTGGCTTCCGGCCATTGGTCGCGTGGTCGCTCGATCGTGTCGGGCGCAAGCCGACGCTAGTCGTGGGCACCTTGGTCCTCGCCGTCAGCGTCGCCGCCCTTGGGCTGATCTCTTCGATCGGTCCAGCGGTGTATTTCGTGCGGGCTGCAATCGGGGTGGGTATTGGCGCCCTGTTCACGGGGTACTTCACCTTTGCGGCCGACTTCATCCCGACCCATCGTCGGACCGAGGGCCTCGCTCTCTTCGGAATCTTCGGCTTGCTCGGACTGCTGGTGAACCCGCTCGCGGAGGTCTTGAACGTTCAGGGCGCCGAACTGAGGGGGTTCTATCCGGTGATTGGCGTGGTCATCCTCACCTCGCTCCTGCTCCTGCGACTGGTGCCGGAGCAGAGGAAGTATAGCGCCAAGGGCGCCGAGCCGTTCGACCCGAAGACCGTCTTTCGGGCGCTGACTGTGCCTGCGCTGCGGCCGGTGTGGGTCGCGTCCGCTGTCTTCTCCGGCATGGTCGCGACCTATATGTCGTTCGTCACCGTCGCAGCCGGCGATGCGGGAGTTGCGCGCCCCGCTTTGCTTTGGGGCACTTACACACTGGGCGCGACCGCGGTACGTCTCTTCGGCGCACGGCTCCCCGATAAGGTCGGTCCATCCAACCTCGTAGCGCCAGCGCTCGGGTTCTACGTGGCCGCGCTTTTGGTGGCTGCCTCTGCCCGGGCGGAGCAGGGATTCCTTGTCAGCGGACTGCTCGCCGGGATCGGCCACGGCTACTGCTTCCCGGTTTTGAGCGGCCAAGTTGTCACCCGCGTCGCGGATCGCTTTCGCGGTTCAGGCCTCGCTGTGTTCACGGGCTTGTGGGAACTTGTCCGAGTAGTCCTGACCCCCGCATTTGGTGCTCTCGCCGATCACTATAATGACTCAGTGATGTTCGCTGGCTGCGCTGCCCTCGGCGTGTTCGGGCTCGCCGCTTGGTTGCTCCTTGAGATGCGGGTGAAGCCCGGCGATGGGTAGGTGGCGTCGTATTGCTTACCCACCGCAACAGTTGCGCGGGTCGCAGACTTTCGCTCTAGTGACACTCGCCCCCTGACGGCTCGCTGGCCTCCCAATGAACGACCGATGAGAACACGCGCAATTGCCGCCCTCGCTTTGACCCTTGCTTGCTGCGGAGAGGACCCTGAGCCTCCGGCACAATCGGACGTGGTCGACGTCTCAGTGAACGATACGATCGCTTCATTCGATACCGGTCCAGACGTTCGTCCGGATACAGCCGTCACAGATGCCGCGCGCGACTTCGGAACGGTCGATACGCCGGTCGACTCCGAGGTCGACGCTGAGCTCGATGCCGAGCCGGCCACTGACACTGACGAAGACGCACCTCCGGTAGAGGGCGTCGCGACGATCGGCGCCGAGGGAGGGACGATCGAGACAGACTACGCCCGCCTCATCGTGCCAGCTGGCGCGCTCGGCCGTTCGACAGAGCTTCGGATTGAGCAGGGGAGAGCGGATCTGCTTCCCTTCCCCGACGGCTTCCTCTCAGCGTCAGAGATGGTCGGGTTCTTCCCGGAAGGCCAGGTGTTCTCCGAGCCGGTCACAGTCGCGCTTCGCATGGACGGGTCGAACTCTTTGGGCATGCAGATCTGGTGGTCGCCGACCACGCTCGCATTCTGGGGATCGGAGGAGACTGAACTCGAAGGTGACTGGGCATTCGCCGACGTTGAACACTTCTCACAAGGGTTCGTTGGTCGGCCCGACGGCGCCTATTGCGGCGACGATGTAGCCGAGGGCGCAGAAGAATGTGACGCCGACGACCTGCGGGGGCTTAACTGCCTCGACTTCGATTTGACCGGAGAGGCAGCGACGTGTCTCAATGACTGCACGATCGATCTTGGCGGTTGTACAGATCCCTGCGCTGGCGTCGTCTGCGATGATGCACCAGCTCCCGCGTGTCGCACGGACGTTCGCGTCTCATTCTCAGGCGAAGGGACCTGCGTCGGCGGCACCTGCTTGTACACCGAGGAGACCGAGGAATGCGGTCTCGGCGCGTGTTTCGGCGGCGCGTGTGTCCGCACGCCAAACGTAGGAGACCTCGTCATTTCGGAGTTCCTCGTGGACCCTGACGGCGAGGACGCGCCCAGCGAGTGGTTCGAAGTCGTCAATATCTCCCCTCTTCGCGTCTATGTTGGGGGTCTGCTGATCACAGACGACGGCAGCGACCGTATCGAGATGCCCGATGGCACTTGGCTTGAGTCAGGCTCTTACAGTCTCTTCGCTGGCTCCGAAGCGGCCGTACCGGGAGGGCGGGCGATCGATTGGAATCTGCTGGGTGGGTTCTCGTTAAATTCTTCTGATGCGATCGAGATCACCTATCATGATCGGGTCATTGATCGGGTCGAGTACGATCTCACCTGGGCGGTCGAGCCCGGCGCCGCACAGTCGCTGTCGTCGGGAGAGACGTCCGCATCTGCGAACGACGATTCGGCGGCGTGGTGTAACGCCTTCTCGGACTACGGGGCTCCGCCGAACACTGGGACCCCTGGGACCCGGAATCCGCGGTGTGCAGTCTGTGGCAATGGTGCAACCGAGGCACCGGAAGAGTGCGACGACGGAGCTCGCGTGCCGGGGGATGGGTGCGACGAGTTCTGCGCCATCGAACCAGATCTTTGCTTAGGCGTCGTGTGCGATTCGCCGCCGCGCGAAGAGTGTGCCAGTGACACCTCGATCCGGCAATGGACCGGTTCCTGCGATTCGCATACTGGCGCGTGTTCCTACGTTCCCGCCATCGTCGATTGCGTCGAAGGGTTCGTCTGTGTTCTCTCTGAGTGTCGTCCCGGCATCGTACCGGGCGCGGTCGTGATCTCGGAGGTCATGGTCATCCCGCAAGGGGGCAACAGCCAAGAGTGGTTCGAGATCAGCAGCTTCTCGGCGACCCCGCTCGACCTCTCGGGGATGACCATCTCTGGGGGCTCTCGCGCGGAAGGCTTCACAGTCCCGTTTGGCACGGTGTTGCCCGCGAACGGCGCGTTGGTCTTCGCTGCTTCTGCCGCGGCCGCTGCCGGCTCTATAACGGCTGTGTGGACGGACACTGGCAGCTTTGAATTCTCAGAGGGTGGCGACGCCGTAGAACTGACGTATGGCGGCCAGCGTGTTCATCGCGTCGCCTTCGGCCCGGGCTGGCCCATCTTCCTCTCGAGGTCGATGCAACGAGAAGACTCCAAGCCCTTCGAAGAGTTTGAGACCTCAAATGGATGGTGCTTGCCCGAGGTACTCTACGACCCAGCGAACGCGGGCACGCCGAGAATGCCGCGGCACGATTGTCCGCTCTGCGGTAACTCTGTCGTGGAGGTCGACGAAGATTGCGACGACGGCAACCTGACCGATGGAGATGGCTGCTCTTCAGACTGTCGTCTGACCGAATGAGGCGGCCGTTTCGCAAGAGCGGACAACTAGCGACTGTCTGTTGCGTTTCGACGGCCTTCTTTGGAGCGTGCGGCCCCGACGAAGAGCCCACTCAGGAGGTGACGGACACCGCGCCTGACAGCTCCCGGATCGACGTCAACATCGAGGAAGATGTCGACACCGGTCGGCGGTTCCAAGATGTGCCGGAGCCGGACACAGCCGCCGCCGATGCTGAATCCGATGCCCCTGAGGTAGACGCAGATTTAGATGCGGAACCCGACGCCGATGCGGAAGAAGACAGTGGGCCCGGCGTCCGCGTTGGTCCTGATGGTGGCGTCGTCGAGTTTGGGTTCGCGCGAGTCGCGATCCCCGCCGGAGCACTGGACAGCGAAATCGTGGTCGAGCTCACGATCGACGACGAGTCTCTGTCGATATACCCGCCGCAGTTCTCCTCGATTTCGCCGCTCGTCGGCTTCCTGCCGCTTGACCAGGAGTTTGCTCTCCCAGTGGAAGTATCGGTTGCGTTCACTGGAAGCGTTTCGCAGACCGACGTTTGGTGGCTCAGCGGCGAAGACCGCTGGCGTCCACTCGAAACGGAGGTCGGCGGCCGCTGGTCGACGGCGGCCGTCATGGCGTTTGGGCAAGGATTCGTCGGTCGGCCGGAAGGAACCTACTGTGGGGACGGAGACGTCGAAGGCGACGAAGAATGCGACGGTATCGAGCTGCTGGGCGCCAGCTGCGCGGACATTGGCTTTAACGGCGGCCCACCCGACTGCTCGGATGCCTGCACGGTCGACTACAGCGCGTGTGAAGACCCCTGTGATGGTGTCCTGTGTGGGCCCGCGCCCGTGCCAACGTGCGACGGCGTACAGCAGCTCGTTTACGGTGAACCATCGACGTGCGTCACCGGGATCTGCCAATGGGTAGAGACCCTTGTCCAGTGCGGGCCTGCATCGTCCTGCTTCCTTGGCGAATGCGTCCCTGCTCCCGCAGTCGGCGATCTCGTCATCACCGAGTTCATCTCGGACCCCGGCGGCACGGATGACGGCAAGGAGTGGTTCGAGATCACCAACATCAGCGGTAGACGTATCTACATCGGCGGGATGCTGATCATCGATGATGGCTCTGACCGACTTGTGCTCCCCTCCACCGCCTTCGCGGAACCTGACACACGAATCGTCTTTGCGGGCGGCGATGACGCGGTCTCCGGGGCCTCCATCGACTGGACGCCATACGGGCGCTTTAGCCTCAGCAATTCGGCTGACGAGATCGTGCTTGAGTTTGATGGTGCCGAGATCGATCGGATCGAATGGTCCACGGGTTGGACGCTAGCCTCGGCGCGATCGACGCGGCTCACCGAACGCTCCGTGGACGCAGACTTGAACGACACCTCTGCGGCGTGGTGCGCTAGCCTCGAATTCTACGACGAAGGGCCGAACCGAGGCACGCCTGGGGCATCGAACGGTTTCTGCCCCGTCTGCGGGGATGGCTTCGTCGATCCGCCGGAGGAGTGTGACGACGGGGGCCGAGCTGGCGGTGACGGCTGCGACGGGTTCTGCTTCAGCGAATAACAGGCGCTTTACGAACGCGGGTTTTGAGGCGGAGCTACGGCAGAAAGCCGTTACGCCTACCTTCATTAAGCTGGTGCGGATCCACTTGAGCAAGATCCCATGGAAGAGGCGCGCGCACGAGTGTTCGCGCATCTGCGGCACGCCAATTCCAGGGGCGTTGGGCTATCGCGCCGTGTCCTGGTCGTGTTAGGATTGTGATGACTTCAGCACGCTCTAGACCAGCTCTCAACAGGACTTCCGACATCGTGCGTTCCCTAAACGCGTCGAACTTGTCGGGCCGCTTCGGCGCAAGCCCCGACCTTTCATGCCTCTTGCCGCAACGCCGCCTTCAGAAGGTGAGAGTAGTTCTCGGGCACGTTCTCCGACGCCAGCGGGCCGGGGAACGCTTGGTGGAGTCACTCTGATGGGGCGCGATCAGGACGTGACGGAGCGCGACCAACTCGAGGAGATGATCCGTGAGATCGAACGCGATTTCCCCGTTCGGCGAGCGGGCGGCGAGGACGAGCGGCGCGCTCAGGAGAGGCTGCGAGACAAGCTGGATGCAATCGGGGTTGAGAACCGGTTCCAGAGCTTTCGCTGGAACGAGAGTCTCTACGCGACGATGGCGCTGCACTTCGGTATCAGCGCGATCGGTACTCTTTTAGCGCCTTCCCGGCCGTTACTTGCCGCCGCGCTGCATTTGACCGCTGGCGTTAGCTATTGGGCCGATTCCTCGCGGACCGGCTTGCTACTGCGCCGCCTGCTCCCGAGCAAACGCAGTCAGAATCTCGTGGCGACGTTGCCGGCCAAGGAGGAGAGGAAACTGCGCATCGTGCTCTTGGCGCATTGTGATGCCGCTTTCACTGGCTGGGTGTTCGACCCACGGGTCTTGAAACGTGCGGGCGGAGGCCGGACCGGGGAGTCGCAGCCGTATCACGCGCGCTCGATGGAGATGGCAACTGACGCAGTATTCGCATCGGGCCTCCTCGCAGTCGTGCGCGCCTTTCTGGATATCGCAGGGTTCGGCCTCTTCCGTGCGGTCGAGCTTGTGCTCGGCATACCGGCACTTCTCGTCTTCGCGGTGAATGCCCAGGTTGTTCTCAAGAACCAGACGGTGCCTGGCGCAGCGGACAATCTCTCTGGCGTAGCTGCGCTCTTCGCGCTGTTGGAGCGATGGAGAGCCACTCCGTTGCCTGATGACGTGGAGATCGTCTTCGCCTTCACGGGCAGCGAAGAGGCAGGAACAGGCGGCGCACACCGGTTGATGCAGGAGCGCCGAGACGAATGGAGCAAAGAGGACACGATCGTAGTTGGCGTCGACACGGTGACAAACGGTGACCTGCGCTGGTTCGTCGAGGGCGAAATGTCCGCTGTCCCGGTCGATCCGGTGATCGTAGGATGCCTGCGGGAGACCATCGCGTCCTCCCCGGACTTCGCCGCGGTTCGCCCCTACCGGATCCCGGTCGGAGCGACAGATGTGATGCCTTTCGTCTCGAAGGGCTACAAAGGAGTGGCGATCGGCTGCGTCGATACTGACTACGGCGCTCCGCGCCACTATCACCACCCGTCAGACACGGCCGACAACCTCGACTTCGACCAGCTCGTTCAATCAGTGGACTTCATTGATGAATTCGTGAAGGTTCTTATTCGCAGTCAGCGGTGAGAGCGGCTAGTTTAAGCCGTGCGAGCCCCAAGCTGCACTATCGGCCCCCTTCGACGAATCGCGTTTGAGACCTCCGACCGACTCCAACTCACTTCTCCCGTTCGATGAGTCGGGAGCATTCGAACTCACCGACCTTGGTGCGTGCTCATTTTTGGACGACCCAAACTCGGCGTCCTACGAGTCTGCGAAGCCGCGCTTGCTCACGGAGAACCTAAAAGCGTGCAAGACGTCGGATGACTTCTCGTCGATCTGGGAGTCTCGCCCGTGTCCGGATGATTCGGGCGACGTCTGCGAAGTTCCCGCGCCGGCGGCGGAACAGCAGAATTCCGCAGCTGCCGACGCGTTCGCGCGCGCTCGAGGCCGTGGCGCCTCGATGAGTGAGGAACACACGTCATTTACAGCGAGGGTTCGGCCTGCGACGCCGCCATCACCGGTGGACAGTACGCGCGGTTCCCTGCCGCCGTCGTCCGTCAGCAAGCGGGAGAAGGACCGGCTTGCGAGGACCAAGTCCAAGGCCAAGGTTACCGTGGTCGACCCGCTGGATGCGGCGCTCGAGGATTTCCTAGGAGACAACCGTCGCGTTCGCCGCGATTCCGAAGACATCCGGCTTATCTTCGGCAGAGTGTTCGACCCAGAGAAGGCAGCCGCCGAACTCACCGCGCGGTCCAATCATGTGACACGGGGCAACAAGCTCGTCGTGACCGAGGACTCGTTCGGATGGGACGACGACGAGCTCGACGCGCCGATCGAGCCAGAAGACGTTCGGCGGAAGGTCGGCTCGCGCACTGATGGCGTTCCTCAGTTTGGCATCCTGCGCAAATGGAAGAAGGACAGCTAGAGAACCGAACGTAAGCGAGAGCACTTCTCCGTTTCCTCGGTTAGCCATCGACCATGAACGGTCGACCACGAGCCGCCGACCACGAGCTGTCGACCACGGGCAGAGGCACGAGCCTCGGCCAAGAGTCTAGCGCGGACCGCAATCGAAACAGTCGGTGCCGAGGTCGCAAAAGGCGTAGTCGGAACCCGGCCCTCCATCGTCGCAGTCGCCGTCTGCGAAGTAGATGCACGTATCGGTGCACGACCCGAAGCCGCCGCCTCCGTCCGCCGAACGCGGGCCGCAATCGGTGCAGTCGGTGCCGAGGTCGCAGAGGCCGAAGAATGATCCCGGTCCTCCATCATCGCACGAACCGTCCGGTGCGAAGAGGAGACACGAGTCGTCGCAGAGCTCACCATCCGATGGGGTCGGACCAGGGTCCGTGCCGCCACCACCCTCGCGAACTCCGCAGTCGTCGCAGTCAGTGCCCAACCCGCACGCTTCGAACGTCGAGCCAAGTCCGCCGTCGTCGCACGTGCCATCGGACGCGTATGGGCAGTCGTTGGAGCAGCCAGGACCCTCTTCCGGAGCAGGCCCGGGGTCAGGTGTCGGGTCCGGAGTTGGATCAGGCTCCGGCGTGACGTCGGGGGCCGTGTCCATGTCGGCGCGGATCACTGTCACCTGATAGGTGCCGCGCGCGTCGGGATCAGCACCGGCCACGATGAAGTCGATCGATTCGCCGGGGGCCAGCGTGATGCCGCCGACCTCGCTCGCAAAGGTCGCCGAGGGCTCGCCTATGAGAGTGCATGCATGCGGGCTCTCGGGCAGCACGCCTGCCGAGTAGGCGTAGATCGTCGCGCTCGAAAGCGTGAGACTGACGCCGTTTTCCGCGGTTCGCACGCCAACGCGTAAGTCTGCAGATGAACCGCTTTCATTCACCAACTCGTAGACATTGGCTGAAACGAACTCCCCGGTGGTATTCTCGCAACCGAACGCAGGACGGTCCAGGATCCACGACGTCTCGCTGAGGGCGTGGGTCTGTGCGAGGACGTCTTCAGGGACCTCAAGACGGGTGATAGTCAGATCTCCGCCCATCGGCGGATCCATCGGCTCTGGCTCTTCGCCCGGAACAACTTCGCCGTCGGTCTCATCGGGTGTCTCCACATCGTCGCTCGGAGGCGTAGGCGCGTCGGGCACGCGAGAGCCGGGGCCTTCGTCGTCGGCGGATGGCACGACGCCGTCGATGTCTTCACGCTCGGGTTGGGCGGTCTGCGTTGGGACCACGTCCGTGAAATCGGTAGGGTCTTCATCGCAACCGATCGCGAGAGCGAGCGAGCACATGAATGCGAAACGATAGCTGGGGGCGGTCTTCATAGGGCGTTCCTGGTAGTCAGAGCGGTGACGTTAGGAGGAAATGTGTGTTCGATCAACCCCTCCGATGACGCACTGCGTTATTTGAGAAGACCTTGGCGCCTCAAGGCCTTCAACGCCTCGCGCTTACTAAGTCCGGACAACACCTCCTCGTGTTTCCGGACGAAACTGACGACGGCCGCTGGCTGCGAATATGAATATTCGCGCAGAGCTCATCCGATCGCCTTGCGGATGAAGAACTCCTTTTCGTGCGCGTGCCGCTCGCAATAGTCGAAGAGTCGGGCGCTGTCGGTCTCGTCCTTGTGCTTGATCTGGCCGATGAGTGCGGCGCGACGCACCCACATGTCTTCGTCATCAATCCATGCGTCGGCCATCGGAGTGACCAGCGCCCGATTGCGCTGCCAGACGGCCCCTAGCCATCTCACGGCGATCTCATCAGCGAAGTCCCACTGGGCGCCCTCTCTGAGAAGGCGGAGATAGAGTTCCAGCTAGTTCGGCTGAATGAAAGACTTCCACCTTCGAGCGAGCGCCAGCGCGAGGTACTTCTCCTCGCGGCGGGGGGCACGCCCAGAGCTCCGCGACATGGGCAGCATACTCGTCGGCGCACGCCGGCTTGTAGCGTTTGGCTAGATCGCGCTCGATCGGTAGCCGCGAAGGCTTCTTGACGCCGTAGAACGGCATCGCCGTCTTCAGATACGCCTGCATCCAGACGCGTCCGCGGGCACTGCCGCACGCCGGAGCGCATCAGCGGCGTCCTGGGAGAGGTCAGACACTAGGGGGCGCTCGTCATCTCGACTTCGAGCGCCATCCGCATGGTCATGTCCATCGGCATTCCCATCTCCTCGCCAGTGCGCATCGCCGTGTCGCTGGTCAGCGAGAAGGTCCCGTCGGGCATGGCCCGATTGAGTTGCACACGCATCGTGCCCGTTCCGGTGCCATTGTAGCTGGTCAATTCAACGGAAGCGCCGGGCATGTCGGGCATGGTGATCGTCTGTTGAGCGGCTGACTGTGTGATCGTGGAGGAGATAGCAACGTAGCCATCACCAAGGTCGGTGACCTCGTAGGTGGCCGTCTGCTCGAGCGTCATCCCGTTCATCGAAACGGACATATCGACAGACCATTGGGCACCGACACCCACCGGCTCTGCGGGCAGCGGAATGACTGACTGTTGCATTGTCTGCATGGTCGACTCGAGTTGCTGTCGCAGCGCGGGTGCAACGCTGTCGAGGTCAAACTCTGAGTTCACGAGTTTTCCCCGGTCGTCGATGACCATGGTGCCCGCAAAGTTGTCCATCTGGCTGAATGCGGCATCGAGTTGCGCGCGCATCATTGGGTCGATTTCGGCACCGTTTTCGACGAGCGCCATGCCATCCATTCGGAATCCGATCCGAAGGTTCCCATCGTCGTTGACTTCGGGATCAATGATCGAGATTCCAGTACGGATTGTCGGCATCTCCTGATCGAAGGTCTGTCCGGCCATGCCCATTGAGAGGGCCATATCCATGTCCATCTGGGTGGTTTGCTCAGTGATCCCCGCTAGATCGTAGCGCAGCTCTTGCCGTGGCTCGCCGCCGGTCTCGCTCACTACGATCTCGATCTGTGGCGCCTGCTCCGCGGCGGAGTCTTCTGCGGCGGCAGGGACGGCGAGGGCGAGGGCGGCCAGCAGGGAAAGTGCGATTCTCATAGGGTCTCTCATCGTTGCGATTGTGACGGTGTCGCGAGGCTCATCAGTCAGCCGATTAAATGCAAGCGTCGTACATCCCAGGGCTCGCTCCTGCCCACATCAAGACGCTCCAAAGGCCAGAGGCCCGAGAGGGTCCCTTGCAAAGCCCCGTGCAAAGCCCCGTGTAAAGCCCCGTGTAAAGCCCCGTGTAAAGCCCCGTGTAAAGCCCCGTGGAAGGCTGCCCGGAAGCCAGCCCGCTGCGACCGCTCTCCCAATGATGGGTCAGCGCGCTCTACCTGTCCGCGCGCTTTCGTCCGAGCAAGAAGCCGAAGAGGCTCGCGACCGCTAGGCAGAGCGCGGTCATTCCTCCCATCCACTTGCCGAAGCTGGCGTGGGGTGTACCGCACACAGTGTACCAGGTGGCGCCTTGCTCAGGCTCCTCGGTACAGTCGAAGGTGAACTCCTCGTCGAAGTCCTCAAGGCAGAGGAATTGGAAGCGGGAGAAGCCCGTAATATCCGTCTGCTCAACGCCGCACTCGCCGACCTCTTGATGCAGCCCCTCGCTCACGGCCGCAGCCGGGTCAAAGAGGGCGCCAACCGTCACTAGACTGAGCGCGTAGATGACCACGCCAGCAGCGAGGACTCGATCAAGCTGCTGTGAGGTGCCGGCCTTCGGGACACCCTTTGAGAAGGTACACACGAGGTAGATGATGACCCCGCCGGCGAGCGCGCCGTAGCCAGGGCAGCCGCCGTCGATCTGTTGCAGGGCGGTCATCTGAATCATCATCATAAGCGTTGTGAGGCCAGCGACCTTGGCCAGACCGCCGGCAAATCGCGCGTTCGAGATGGCATCACGACCGCGCAGCGTCTGGTCCACGAGCCACGAGAATGACCCGACAAACGTCAACACCCAGAGCGAGCTTGAGCAGGGAGCACCTAGCAAGCGCGCGGCGATCGGTTGGTCGGTGTCGTGCCATACCCACCAAAGATACTTCGCGCCCACGATGTCATACGGCGCGTAGAAGAGCGCGGCCGCAAGCCCCGTTGCAGCCGCCAACCTCCATCGGCTCAGTCCTGTACGGCGCAGCGCCACCGTCGGGATGTACATAAAGCAGATGTACACACACGGGATGTAGAGCGGCATCCGCGGGTGCACCATGATCAATCCTTCCGCCTGCCAGAAGTTATCGACGAGTGGCAGCGCCATAAAGATGAAATCGTTCGCGGTGCCGGCCACCAGCGCCGCAAGCCAGATCATGAAGTGCTCCCGACCGCAGCGAATAGCGTGCACGAGTGCGGTCAGGGCCAGCGCTATGAACACCGCTTGGCCTATGACGAAGCTCGGCATCAGCGAGAGTTGAGCGGTCATGGATGCGAGAGGAATCATCAAATCTCCGAACAGGCGCAGGGGTGGACAGAGGACGCTCGGGCCGAGTAATTCACGACGACTGTCGCCGTCCGGTGCGGTACAGACTCGCACGGAATCGGCCAGTAACGAACGGCAGCTGAAGATACGGCCGCTGAAGATACGGCCGCTGAAGATACGGCCGCTGAAGAGCCGGCCGCTGAAGAGCCGGCCGCTGAAGAGCCGGCCGCTGAAGAGCCGGCCGCTGAAGATACGGTGTCCCCGAGGCTAGTGTAGCCGCTGAGACGATAAGTGATTACCCGATTACTTAATGGATGAAACCAACCAGAGCAAGCCACGACCCGGGCGGCCACCGGGCAGCTCAGCCGAGACCACGCGTGCGCGGATCGTAGAAGCGGCGCGGGGCTGTTTTGGGGCCAAGGGGTTCGGCGCGACGACCAACAAGGACATCGCGACCGCCGCCGGTCTCACGGCCGCGGCGATCTACCGCTACTACGACTCCAAGCTCGACCTCTACATGGCAACCGTGCTTGGCGCTCTCGAAGAGCTGGAGCCTGTCTTGCGCGCTGCAGCGGTTGGTCAGAGCAGTGGCCGAGCCGAGCTGGTAGCGGTCGCGCGTGCGGCTGGACGACTGCACGCCGAGCGTCCGTATCTCGCCGCCTTTCTCTCGTCGCTACCCGTCGAGATGCAGCGGAACCCAGAGATCGCGGAGGCCATGGACACAGGCCCGGACCCCGTCAGCGCGCTGGTTGCGAGCGCGTTCGACCGGGCTGAGCGAGCCGGAGAACTCGCTCCTGGGGTGCGAGTCGAGCACGCGGTCGCGATGGTGATCGCGTGTAATATCGGCCTGAGCCTTTGGGGGGCCGCGATCCAGCAGGAGCCGTCGAGCGACGCAATGGAAGCGTTCGCGCTCTTGCTCTCAGGCGCCGTGTTCGCGGCCGGCCCAGGCTAACGGCCCCTCTCCTCGGCGAACATTCTCAGCGTGAAGTTGCCGGCGGCTGTCTGGCGCAGCTCCTCGGCGATTGCTCGCAGTGCTGCCGGTGCTTCCTCTCGTGTCGGCAGGCGAGCGTCGTAGCCCTCCGCGTCTTCGACTAGAATCACGGGCGCACTGAGCGCTGCGAAGCTGAGGTCAGCCAGCGTGAACTGATCGCCCACGAGGTAGCGGCGTCCGTCGGCGAGCAATTCGTCGACCTGAGCGAAGGTCTCACGAATTCGGTCGGCCGAGCGGAGTGCGCGCTCCTCGGTGACCCCGAGAGCACCCCAGAGAAAACGTCGGAACAATGGATACCCGACTCGCCATACGGTCGACTCAAATCCGGGCACGTTGAGTGGAGCGAGCCGAGAGAAGAGCTGTTTGTCCTGCAGGCAGTAGTGGTACGCGATTCTCCGGGTGTGTGCGCCGAACTTCTCGCTGAAGAGCCGGTCGAGCGGCTGAATCTCCGACATCAACTCCGCTGGCATCAGGTCGTACTCGGAGTTCGGGTGCTCAGAGGCCCACGCGACGATCGCCGTAGAGTCTGTGATGGGGCCGGTCTCGGTGACGAGAACGGGTGTGGAGTAGGGCGACGAGATCTTGTCCGCCTTGCCATGTCCCGCAGCCGCGGCCCGCGCAAACGGCATGTGAGTGACCGGCAGGTGCGGCTCCTCGACGAACGGGATTCCACAGCGGTCGAGCGCCCATCGCGCCTTCTCGTTGTAGTGGGAGAACTTGATGGAGATGAGTCGGTTCATACGCCCTCGGGAGAGAGGTGGGGCCTACCATCTTGGCTCGAAGGGCGGAACGCGCGTGCCGGCGCGGTAGCGGTAAACGTAGAGTTTCGACGGAGCGTTGCCGTTTAGTTGGATTTCCCTTGTTCCGCTGCCGTGGGCGTCGCGCTAGACGACAGGAATTCAACTACTTGAATGCCCATGTCTTTGACTCTACGCACGCTGGCCATCTTGACTGCGTTCGGTCTCGTCGTCGCTTGCGGCGATGACCCCCTCTACTTCCCATTCGATGTTACGCCGACGCCCGGGGACGACACGTCAGGAGTGGACGTTTGGGGATGAGAACTCAGAGACGCCGCTCGATACTGGCGACGATGCGAGCAAGGATCCCGCTGACGATACGACGAACCTCGGGTGTTGGGATGGCACGGTCGACGAAGATGAGGTGTGCGACGATGGCAGTGACGTCGACGGCGGCTGGCTCGGTGCTGAGAACGGCGACTACACGCACAAAATTGGCGCGCTCTAGGTTCTACGGAACCTGCATCCGCAGAAGGTTGCCGGCCATCTCTTCGACGAGTGCGTCGGCATACCAGTCACCGTTCATCAGCAGGATTGCGGCGTCTCCGGCCTCTCGGTCCAGGACAACCAGGGTCGAAATCCCATCATCTCCGCCGTCGTGTCCAAAGACACTCGCGCCCATGTCCGGGTAGCGGGCCCAGACGAGCGCCTGGTCGGCATCAGCACTTGGCACGTGCAATCGGAACATTTCGTCCAACGTGGGTTGCGAGAGGAGCGTGTTCTCGCCCGTGTGAGCGATGAGGAAATCCGCGAGGTCTAGAGCGGTCACTCGAAGCCCGCCGTCAGGATAGTCGGGGTAGCCGTAATGGGGGATCGGGTCGTACTCGCCGTTTTGTAGCAAGTGAGGCCAAGTCAGGGCATCGATGTCGACGCTGGCGAGATTCCAACCCGCGCTCGGCATGTCGAACTCTGCGAAGATTTCGTCTTCACAGAGTGTGCTAAAGTCAGAGCCATAGGCCTCCCCTGCGGCGAACGCGGCGAGTGAAATCCCGGCGTTTGTGTACTCAAACATCTCGCCGGGCGTACCACCAAAGTTTGCGGTGGCGCTGTAATAGTCGGCGCCAGGGGTGAGGTAACGGTTCAGAAACTCGCCGAGCGAGACTGGAGAGTCACCCTCAACGATGAGCGGTTCCATCACGTCCCAGTTGTCCTCGATTCCGCTCGTATGGGTGAGCAAATGGTGGACTGTAATAGAAGTGTCAGCGGCATCAGGGTGCGCGACCGGAAACTCCACAAGTTCCGAGACGACCTGATCCAATGCCATCGTCTCGGCCTCGACTTGCAGCATGACCGCCGCCGCGACGAAGATTTTTGAGACGGACGCCAAGTAGAAGAGCGAGTCGGCATCAACCTCCTCGCCGGTGTCCATGTTCGCGAACCCGAAGTAGCCCTCGTACGCAACCTGACCGCCCTGCACGGAGATCGCCGCGATCCCCGGCACGCGTAACGCGTTCAGGTTTCCACCGATGTAGCGGTCCATATCTGGGTGAGCTGAGTTTTCGTCGTAGGTGACTGCGATCGTCTCTGGGTCCAACTCCCCGCACGCGCCGAGCGCGAGCGAAGACGTGAGGAGCGAGAGGATGACCGTTGTTTGGTCGAATGAGCTGTTCATCGTCCCATCGTAACGCGTTGCTCGCTCGACACCAGCGTGATCTCTGTGGGCAAACGAAGAGAGCCGAGCGCAACAGGTGCGCTCGGCTCCCAATAGTTGGAGCGCCCCTAGTCCTCGAAGCAGTCTGCGACTCCACCCCCATTGGAGTCTACGTCGCAATCAGAGCGGCAGGCGCCCGTCAGCTGCAGCACGTCGAATTGGAAGAGATAGAGTGTTCGCGTCGTGTGTGTCGATGATGCGGAAGTACCCAAAGCGGCCTGAGCCTGCCGCGTCGAAGTAGAATGTCTGGTTATCCTGATCATCGGGTGCTCCCATCAGAGGGAGGCCAGCCACTCTCGTGTAGAGCAGGGTCGCGCCTGAGTCTGCGGTCACCGCCGGGTCGTCGGAGACACAGAACTCGAAGTTCTCAAGGGCCTTCTCCCACCAATCACTCCGGTAGCGGACCCCATCGCCCGAGACAGCACTGCCGGCATCGAACTGGACCCAGTAGCGTCCGACATCGCCGCAGCTCAGCCGCGTTCCTGTGTTCCCATCAGTTACGCGGTCGCCCGCCGTCGCTAAGGAGCCATCGGCCAACGATGCCAAGCAGTCGATGAAGTCGACTTCCAGTGATTCGAGGTCGACCAGCGGACATTCCAGGTCGCACGCGTCGGGAATGCCTTAGCCGTCCTCGTCGTTTGCGTTTACGTCATCGAAGCTCGGACACACATCGCAGGCGTGGCCGACGCAGTCTCCATTGCGCGAGGTTGTGAAGCGGACACATCGAGGTAGGCCGTAAATGTGTCATGATTACGCTTGGTCAGGAACGTAAACGATGCTCTCGGTTGCACAACGCGAGCACGGTAGTCAGTACGCCGCGACCCTAATGTTGGGTCGTGGCGCCTTTGGGTTTGGACCCACGTATCGGATCACGTCGACGGTGTTCAGACATTCGGATACGTGGCGTCGGCATAGTTGAATGGATTTCGCACTGCTCGCCGATTGTCCAAGCTCTCATCGCCACGCTCTTCACGTGGGGAGTCACCGCTGCCGGCGCCGGCCTTGTCTACTTTGTGAAGAGGGAGAACCGTCGGTTCCTGTAGGCGATGCTCGGCTTCACTGCCGGCGTGATGATCGCAGCGAGCTTCTGGTCGCTGCTGGCTCCCGCCATCGAGATGACCGAGGTCGGGCCCGTTCCGACGTGGGTTCCAGACCTCGTTGGCTTCCCCAGCGGTGGCGCGTTCCTCTGGGTCGCCGAGCGACTCCCCCCGCATGTGCACCTCGACGCACCGGACGCCAACGTCGAAGGGATCGGGACCGAGTAGCAGCGCTACACGCTGTGATCCTCGCGATCACACTTCGCAATATCCCTGAAAGCGTCGCGTTCGGCGTCGCGTTCGGCGTCGCGTTCGGCGTCGCGTTCGGCGTCGCGTTCGGCGTCGCGTTCGGCGTCGCGTTCGGCGTCGCGTTCGGCGTCGCGTTCGGCGTCGCGTTC
>JBLHWZ010000100.1:0-17158 GCA_047629415.1 Bradymonadia bacterium
GCGGGTGATAGCCTCGACCTCGTCTGTGACCATGAACGCGGAGAGAAGTCCGATACCGAACTGTCCGATGAAGTCCGTGGGGCGCTCGAGTGTCGACCGTTTCGAACTCTGGCCGATGGTCGAGAGGAAGCGGTGTACGCCGGCGCGGTCGAGGCCGATGCCGTCATCGGTGAAGATGATCTCCCCCGCCTCCTCGCGCACCTCGATGCGAATGAAACCGCTGTGCTTTGGCTGAAGCTGCCTGCGCGCCGTTTGGGCGTCCAAACAGTTCTGCAGAAGCTCGCGAACAAAGACCTCGGGACCGCCGTAAAGGTGCTCGGAGAGCACCGAAATCAACCCGCTGAGATCGACCTGAAACCGATGGCTGTCGTTCATAAGAGGGAGCCTGCCATCGGTAGGTGAGGGGCGCAACCCAAATGCTGGCGTGCCTCGGGGGTCGAGCTTGAGCCTAGACTCGCGCGTTTTCTTCGGCGCGACTTATGGCGAATAGCGAGGCGGGTCGCACTCGACGGCTAGCACAATGAGGTGAGTGCGAATCTCCAAGGGCCGGCAGTCTGCCTGGCGGCTCTCGCGCGGCCACCTTATGTAGGCGCTCCTAGACGCCGAACCGGTCCGCGTAATCGCCGAATTTCTCCAGTACACCTTCTGGCGTGAGTCCGTAGTCCGCGAGGTTGTACTCGTGGATGCCATGCTGGAATGTAGGGTCGGAAGCTGCCTTGAGTCGGAAGGCGTCGTGCAGCGAATCGCTGAAGGGCAGTTCGAGTTGTGCGTAGATTTTCCTCAACTCGCCAGCCGGGTCTACTCGTAAGTCATTCAGACGAACGTCGCAGCGTTGGTTTGTTGGGAGGGTATCTTTCGCCGCCAAACCGTTGCGCATCCCAGCAACCGAGTAGTCGACCCAGAACTTCGCGATTTCTTCGGCCGGTACGTCGCGGTGCATGCGGCAGACGATTCTAGCGGCGAGGCTGCAGTGAGAACCAATCGCTTTGGAGACGTCGCGATGGGTGTGAATGATCTTGGCGTTTGGGTAGATCTTCAGCAGAGAGTCCAAGTTCCAGAGGTGCCAGGGGCACTTCAAAACCCATCGCTTGTTCGAAGACTGGGCGCTGAGAATCTGCAGTTGAATCTTGTGCCACCGGTAGGCTTCCGAGAGGTCCTCATCCATCAATCGCCAAGCGTAGTCCCAGTCGCCGAGCCCAACGATCTGAGTCATGAGCGTCATGTCGGTACCCATGAGGAAGAAGTCCTCTTCGTAGTTCTCGCGAGAAACGTAGTGAACGACGTCTTGGTCGGGCACGATGGCGTGGTTCATCGTCAGGGGGATGTTTGTCCGCCGCTTGCGCCATCCTACGTCGGCTAGAGGCGCCCTTTTACGGCCGGCCGGATAGGCGAACTGCCAGGTTTGGCCTGCCTGCAGAGATGGATCGGCCGCCAGAACATTGTGCAGGAATGTGGTGCCAGTCCGGAAGAGCCCGACGACGACGATCGGATCCTCAAGCTCACTATCGAGGATCTCCGGATGACGCTTGATCGTCTCGATGACGTTGAGCCGGTTGACCAAGTGCCAGTGCATCATCGTACGAACCGCGAACCGCCCGATCAGGTTGAAGTCGACTTGATTCAGTGAGGCTGTGATGCGCTCCACCTTCGGCCGGAAATCCGGGTCGTCGCCGTAGTCGGAGAGTCCGGTGATACGGCACGATGCGTTGAGGAATCGCTCAGCTTCGAAAGGCACGATCTTCTCTCGCACGCCATCTAGCGCGTTGGCGAAGAGCCGGATCGGCGGCGTCAATCGAAAGGGAGGTCCACTCGAGCCCATTAAGAGGGCCCCGTCGGAATCTGGCCGGTGGCTCGCAGGTGTTGGATGGTCAGTCGAATTCCTTCATCGATGGAGACCGTGGGTACGTAGCCGAAGTCTCGGCGCGCTTTGTCGACGCTGAAGTAGTGGTCGGAACACATATAGCGCACGGCGAAGCGAGTGAAGCCGTTTTCAGCACCAAGCGTACCCCCTTTTAGGGTATCGATCGCTTCGGCGATGGCGGCGATCGGATACGCGATGGCGAACGGGATGCGCCCCTTGGTACGGGGTTGCCCAATCGCTTCTAGGACGCGGTCGATGAACTCCCAGAATCCGAGGGGCTCGCCATTGGTGACGAAGTAGGCCTCGCCGCCGACGGGGTTGCCGGATTCGCGCAGCTTCTCCTCCGCCCGGAGGGTGCCGTCCGTCAGGTTCGAGATGTATGTGAAATCGGAGAGCTTATTGCCGCGGCCAACTCCGACTCGGAGCTTGCCGGCCAAACCGCGCTCTAGAATGGCGGGCAGGAACCGGCCGTCCTCCGGGCCGTAGACCACGTGAGGGCGTATTGCGCACGTTGCGAGTGGTACGCTGTTTGCTGCGAGCACGTCGCGCTCGGCTGCGATCTTACTATCCGCGTAGGGCGCCTGAGAGGTGCGAGCGTAGGGGAGCGTCTCGTCGCCGTTTACGATGTCCGCGCCCTCGTAAACAACACTCGCAGAGCTGATGTAGACGAGGCGTTTGACGCCCGCGGCGCGACACGCTGCGATGACATTTGAGGTCCCAACGTGATTGACCGCCCACACTGTGTCGCTGTGGTTCTGTTTGGTATGTACCAGCGATGCGACGTGAAAGACGACGTCGACGCCCACCAGAGCTTCCGCCACGGCGTCTGCATCAGTGATGTCGAGTGCTTGGGTTGTTGCGCCCGGCCCGACCGACATCGGGGCTACGTCGGTCGCGATCACCTCATCGCCCCGATCCGTGAGCGCTCGCACCAGATGAAGTCCTACGAATCCGGCGGCACCGGTTACCAAGCTACGCATCGACTGACTCTGGTCTGGGTGATGTTTGTTTGACTAACTCGGGAGTGCAGAACGCTCGAATAAAGCGCCGCTCTTGCTGCGTGCAGAGTTCGTCAGCCGAGAGCAGCGTCCCGGTGTCAATCCAATGCGCGAGGGTGACTTGATGCAGCGCGTTTACACGTCGGGCGCAGAGCTCTGGGTCATCCGGTACGAACACGCCCGACTTCATTCCCGCACGAAACGCCCTGGCGGCGCCTTCCTGACCGCGTGACCAAGCCGCGAGCTGTTCCGGACTCAGCAGCTCGTCCGAGCCGGACCATGACATCCCTTCTCTCAGGTGCATCCTCAGGTACCGAGTATGCTCCATATGATACCGCAGGAATTCGCGCATACCTGCCAGCATTGCGTCCAGGAGGATCAGTCCCCTCGTCGCTGCTCTAACACGAGGTATCAGTTCGTCTAGCCGCCTGACATGAACAGCGCGGTAGAGCGTCATCTTGGTCGGGTAGTAGCCGTAGAGCGTGGCCAGCGAAATCCTGGCTGTGCTGGCACACTCCTTCATCTTGGCGCCGGCATACCCCTCGGTTGCGAATGTCTCCTCCGCCACGTCGAGGATAGTCTCCCGATACAAGCTTTCCTTCGCGTCCCGTACGCGCTCGGGAAGGGGCTGGTTCGGTGGCGGGGCGTTGCTTGACATGCAATAGTAATTGCGATTACCCGATTGGAAACGTCAAGTACCTTGCCTATGTCGATCTACATCATCCTCGCACTTGTTCTGGCGGTCAGCGGTGTCTTCATGGCGGGCATGTCGTGGCTTGGTCACACTGCGTTCATGGCGAAGCACCGTCGGAGGGAAGACAAGCAGCACCCGGTGACGGAACGGGAGCACAAGATCAGCTCGGTGCTGAACTCGATGGCTTCGATAGGGGTTCTGTTCGCGAGCGTGTTCTTTCTACACGACAAGCTGCTTTACCCTGGGGTTCGCACAGTGAGCCGTTTGTTCTGGGAGCCTCTCGCAGTTCTCGTGCTCTACGACTTTGGTTACTACGTGCTGCATCGATTCGTGTTCCACCAGTGGAAGCTCGGCCGTCGGATTCATGCAGTGCATCACAAGATTCGAACGCCGTACGCAAAGGATAGTCTCTACATTCACCCAGTTGAGACCTTGCTCGGTGTCGGACTCCTGATGGCATGCACGTTGATCGTAGGCCCCATATCCGTGTACTCATTTGGTGCGTCATTTTTCGTTTACTCCGTGCTGAATATTCTCATTCACTCGGCGTTCGATATCCCAATTTTCCCGTTTCGATGGCTTTCCGCATTATCGCGCAACCACGACACGCATCACCACTCGATGAAGGGTGGTTATTACGCGTCGATCTCGCCCCTCTGGGATCTCGTCTTCGGAACTGCTCGCTAGCGGGGGCCCTACTGGTCTGCGGCGCCTGCCAGGTCACCGATGAGGTGCTAGCGGATAGCCCAGACGACACTGAGACGGAGGACGTCGTCTCTGACGTGAGCGGCGACGTCGTTGCCGACACAGGTGACGTTCCGCAGGACGTCGTGGCCGATCCGTGTGACCTCACAGGGACATGGGCAGTGAAGACCTCCGCATACGCCCTGGACACGCTGGTCTTTCAGACTCAGCTCTCGAACAACTGGTACTACTACGAGATTGAGGACTCAGGAGACGAGTTCGTCATCACGGGAGGGTATCAGTGCGGCATCCGCGTGGAGGGATCGGCGTCGGTGACGATCACCTCTGCGACGACGGAGGCGCTTCGAGCCCGAAACTCTCCGATCGGCAGACGCGGCGAATTCTATCTCGACGGTGACCAGTGTCACTTCTCGATGGAGCGGGCGTTCCTCGTTCGCGGTGGCATCCCTGAACTGCTCCCTGCGGACCCGAGCCAATTCCAAGGCGATGATGCCCTGGAGTTGCTCGAAGAATCGCTGCCGCTTCCGACCAGCGAGAACCTCGAGAGCCAGCTAGATATCGAGGACGATGGGGAGCCGGGAATGGCGTACCAAGTCGGTGGTGCCGTATCCGGCTCTAGGAACGTCGCACAACGTGACTGGAACGAGGTCTTTAGCTCCGAGGCGTATCCCGTCTTTCCTGGGCAGACCGATGACTTCGAGGTGCAATTTGTTTACGACAGCGCCGAGACGATGCTGAGCATCACGGGCTGCGACTCCGACTTTGGATGCGGCCTTTTGGAGGCCGGCTCCGAGGTGAACCCGGACGGAGACCATCACACCCACTTCGTTCGAGTCGACCGGGCCACCATTACCGGCGAGACCCCGCTTGAGACCTGCTTCAATGTGCAAGACCTGATTCCCTTCGATTCGCAGTGAAAAAGTTCTTCTCAAAGGCCTGCACTTTCGCCGTCGTTTCCGTCCTTGCGGTCACCGCTCACGCGTCGCCGCTCTTCGAGATCGCCGGTGGCGACAACGGAGGCGGTGCGAACGCTCGGTTCACGGCGCCCGGAATCTCCTCGGCGTATTTCAATCCGGCGCTCCTGCCCTATGTGCGAAGGAGCCTCTCTTTTGGTGTGCTGGTTCTCCAGGACTCAGTGACACTCACGCTCGACGGCCGCAGCGGAGGCGACATCGGGTTCGAACTCCTGGACAGCTACAATGAGGACCTCACGGGGTTCGATTACGGAACTTATCCGACCGACTGGATCGAGAACGGCTGCGATCCTGCGCTCGGCGGCGAATGCCAACGAGCGGTGACAGCTCGCCCTCGTCAGGCAGATGGGACCAGTGGAGTGGCGCGTCCATACGTGTCCGTGGGGTTGGTGCAACCAATCTTCGGTCGCTACCTGGTGATGGGCGTGCATGCCCTCATACCGGCTGGTGGTTTCACCGGCGGCGACCAATTCTTCGTGGACGAGCGTGAGCAGTTCTTCTCGAACAGTCTGCATCCCGAACTACTAGGCGACCGGCTCTCCGCGCCGTCGATTGCCTTCGCGTTGGCGACCGAACCCACCGATGGGTTCACGCTTGGCGTTGGGCTCGGAGTCCGGCTGAAGACGAGCGCTCAGGCCGATACCTTCATCATTGACGGAAACGCCCAGTCCGAGACCCTTCAGCTCTCGACCGGCATCGATGTCTCGATTGGAATCGCACCATATGTGGCGGCGCGATATGAGTTTGGTGACCGTGCCGGGAGCTTGAGTCTTACGGCGCATTCCCCGAACCGATTTGATGTCGAAGTGGGTCTGCTGACGCAGCTCGCCGATGGTGACGTGCAGACGGCAACGCGCGAGGCGACTCTGGACTACATGCCCTGGCAAATCGGGTTCGGCGGCGAGGTGAAGATGCCGTCGCGTGAAGGTTGGCACATCGCCCTCACGGGTGGAGTCGTGTTACGCCGCAGGTGCGCCAATTTGGACCCTCAGGGCGACACGCCGTCGGGTGACTACGCGTGGTCGGACACAATCTCCTCCTCGCTCGGCGCCCGCTTCGAGCACGATGGGACCGCGTTCGGTCTCGACGCGAGCTACACCCCCACTCCGGTTCCGGAGCAGACGGGTCGGACCAACTACGTGGACAGCGACCGTTACGGATTCAACGGTAGCGTTAGCCGTGAGGTCGAACTGGCAGGGCGTGATCTGCGCGTCGGACTGAACGGTCAGCTCAATCGAATCACACAGCGCCACCACACGAAGGCCGATGTCGACACGTCCGGTGCGGTTGACCCGAGTTTGGTCATCGATGAATTCCCCGACACCGCGGTTGATACGCGGCGGCAGGAACCCGTCGATGCGGCGTTGGGCCTTCAGAGCAACAACCCAGGCTGGCCCGGGTACGGGAGTGAGGGCTGGCTCTGGGGCGCAGGTTTCTCCGTGGAGTTCCTGTACTGAGCTGGGTTTGGCTGGGGAACACCGGCCAGTGCGAGAAAGAAGTGGTGATCCGTTGCCGGAAACCTCGTCCCCGTCTAGTTTGGCGGCTCACTTCACTCTTGTAGATCATTCGCCAATGACCGCGCCCAGACCCGCTTGGCTCATCCTTCTATTGCTTGTGTGCGCATTCGCCCTGGCCGCGTGCGCCGAACAGGCATCGCCGAAGGGTCCAGAGCGAGGAGAGACGGAGGGGGACACGACGAACTTCCGCCCGACTCCGGGCGGCGATGCCGGGACAGACTCGCGCTTCGAGGATGCGGCTCAAGATACTCCGGTCGAGCCAGCCGACGTGCTCGGCTCGGATGTTGCCGAGGACCCAGCAGTTCCGGATGCTCAACAAGACACTCCGGCAGACGTCGACCCGCTCGGCTGTGACGGGCTCGACTGCGCCTGCACCCCCGCCGATGCCGCCGAGAAGTGCGAGGGACGACCGTGCGTCGACGGATTCTGTTGCGACTCGCCGTGCGACGGCGTTTGCGAGACCTGTGGCCTTGCGGGCTCCGAGGGGGTCTGCGCACCGCAGTCTACAGGCACCGACCCTGACGCTGACTGTCTGACGGACGCTGCCGCGACCTGTGGCCGCACCGGTATGTGCGACGGCTCTCGCGCCTGCGGGTACTTCGGCGTCGAGACGACCTGCGACGACGGAGAGTCCTGCTCAACGGGAGATAGCTGCGATGGCGCGGGTGAGTGTCGAGGAGAGGTTCCTGACAACTGCGGGCCCGGCCCCGGAAACGAGTGCTGCGTCGGAAACTGCACGGATGGAGCAGGGTGCAACACGACACCAACCGCCTGCTCGGATGTTTGCTCTGCGAACGAATTGTCCATCGAAACAACCTGCAACGGCTGTGGCTCTCCAGGGGCTGTCGGCCTCTGTGGTGGCGGAAACGCCTATCGATGCGACGAGGCCAATCAGAACATTTGCCAAGAACGGACCTGCGGCGGAGACCGTTTGTGGTGCACAAACACAGGCGGAACCTGGCAATGGCGTGTGGTGTCCCAATGCGACGACGGCAACAGCTGCAGCTACAACGACGCATGTGGCGGCGGAAGCTGCATCGGAGCGCCCATCAGCTGCGACGACTCGCCGTGCGCAACACAGGAGTGCAACGGGACGTCGACCTGCACGGTGGTGCCGGCCGCTCTGGGAACAGGCTGCGAAGACGGCTCGCTTTGCACCTACAACGACACATGTAACTCCGCCGGAGTCTGCCAGTCCGGTCCCGCGCTCACCTGCTCGGATGCCCCATGCATCGACCGTGAGTGTACCGGCGGACCCACCTGCCGCGAACTGATCCTGGCGGGGTCTGCATGCAACGACGGAGTGGCGTGCACGTACGACGATTCCTGCTCGGCCGAGGGCGCGTGCGAGGGCGGCCCCACCGTCAACTGCGATGGACTCGATACCACGTGCATGAGCGTCTCATGCGACGGCACGCCGAGCTGTGGTGGAACTCCTCGGAACGCGGGCGGTGTTTGCGACGACCTGGATCCGGCGACCGACCTGGACGTCTGCAGCGAGGTAGGGGTCTGCGAGGGCGACGCCGGTTGTCCGCCGCCTCTCGAGGCGTGTTCCGCCGGCTCGCAGGACCGTCGTGGCTGCGGAAATGCACGTGTCATCAGCCGCCTAGATGCTGGTGTTGGCTACGCTGTTCTCGACAACACCTGCAGCGCCCGAGATGAGTTCGACGCCTCCGGAGGCTGCTGGGACGCCGGCGCTGACCACACCTATCGCCTCTATATGAGGGAGGGCGAGCGCGTCACCGTTCAGTATGAAACCGACGAGCCCTGCACCTGGGAAGAGTCATCGTGGCGGGGCACCCTTCATATCTTCGAAAGTGCTGGCTGCGACGACCGAGAGTGCCGCAACAAGGTCTACTGTGAGGACAACGAGCGCGACCAAACCGCGAACTACACAGCCAGCCAGGACGGCTGGATCATCATGGTCGCTGACGGTTCCACCGCGTTTGATGACGAGGGCGACTATCGCCTCGACGTGAGCCTGACCTGTCGCGACGGAGACTGCGGCTGCCGTTAGGTCTACTCCGTTACGTGGATCACAACCTCGCCCAACGCGAGAAAGTGCGCGTCGGTCTGGGAGACGATCTCAATCTTGAGCTCGTCTGCGGTCATGCCGATATTCGGCAAATCGCGGTAGTAGCTATCGAACGCGGTCATGCGTCCGTCCAAGATGTCGACGACGGTCCACTCTCCATCCCCTTCTCGAACGCTGACCTCAACGGTGGCGTCTTGAAGCCCGATGATGTTCCCGCCGTGAATTGTGACGTGGTCCACGGCTCGGTTTCCTTGGAGATTGATGATGACGCAGTGCTCTCCGCCCGTGTCGTCGGCGAAGAGGTGGGAGCCTTGTCCCTGAGTGTCCGCATAGACGCCGTCTTTGAGGTCAAAGATATTCCCGCCTGCGCAATCCAATGCCGAGGCGTTGGTGTCGGGATCGCGGTAGTCGATGCCTTGGCCGAGCGGATTGATCGCCTCGAAAGTGTGCACGCTCGTACGATACCGAAGGTCGCCGCTCACAGCGAAGAGCAGGACCTCGTGTGAGGTCTCGCCCGGAGGAAGCAGTGTGAGGGGCAAGTCCAACGATCCAGCCTCAGTTGCTTCGAGCCAAACACCGGTTGGCAGAGCTACGTGAACCTCGGCGCCGACGGGCGGAGCGATCCAGCGGACATCCACCGAGTCGGCGTCGACGGCTGTGTTCACGCCGTCCCAGAATTGAAGATCCGGCACGTCCTCTCGTAGGTCATTATTGGAGAACTGGAACTGCTGAGAAGCGACCGAGAGCTGTCGGTCCTCTCCGCGCACTGCGGCGACCGTGAAGCTGGCCGCGAATCCCTGACCGACGGTGTTCGCTTCGGCCCCACCCAGCGAGAACTCAAAGTAGCCGTCAGAGCCGGTCCGGATCGTGCGGTAGGTCGTCGAGCCCTGGATCACCGCGGCAAGGAACCACTCGCTATCCAGGATGGGCAGGTCGGCCTTGTAGAGTTCCACCAGCTGGTCGGCCGCGGGCGAGCCGTCCTCATTGAGCACGGTGCCTGTGATGGTGAGGCGCGCCTCGTCGGAGACCGGAGAGCATCCGATGACGACGAGCAGGGCGGCCAGAGAGGCGAAGAGTCGGTCGTGTGCGTTCATGGATTCTCTGGAGAGAGTGAAGCGAGCGTATCGCTCTGACGCAGTTGAATCATAATTGTGCATTCATACGTCAGTCGCGCGCCGGGACGGAAATTGTGCGAGTGTGCCGCATGGCACTTCCCTCGACATTGCATCGCTTCGAACTCGGACTCTCAGACGTCGACCGCGGGGTCTACGAACAGCTCGAGTTCCGCATCGCCAAGCACCCTTCAGAGAGCGCCGACTTCGCGCTCGTCCGCTTACTCGCTTACGCGCTGGAGTACGAAGAGGGGCTAGAGTTTGGGCCGGGTCTCTACGAAGCGACCGAGCCGGCTTTGTCGAAGCGGGACATGCACGGGACTATCGAGAAGTGGGTAGACATCGGCGCGCCGTCCGCAGATCGACTGCACAAAGCGTCGAAGAAGGCGGGCTCCGTCGTGGTCTACTCGCACCGCGAGATGAACCACCTGGAGCAGGACTGGTCAGGCAAGAAGATCCACCAGAAGGAAGACATTCGAGTGGTGCTGATTCCCCGGAAGCTGATCCGCGCGGTGACGCCGAGCCTCGGACGAACCAACCGCTGGGACCTGCTCCGAACAGAGGGAATTCTCTACATCACCGCGGGCGGAGAAACGCACGAGGGGACCGTAGAAGAGCACCGAATCAGCTGAGCGATGCTGCGTTCATCGCTCGCGACGTCTCGTCGCGCGCGAACCCGAACCCGAACCGCTGCCGCTAAGTGACCGAGTTGCCCCGAGCCATGCGAACCGTGCCTGTCCGCACGATCTCAAGCACGCCGTGCGTTTCTTCCAACGCGAGGTGCGCCCGTTCGACCGAGGCCGATGGGCCGACTACTTGGGCCGTGATCGTCTCCTCACAGTAGTCCACGATCGTGCAGACGACCTCTTCGGGAACGCCGGCGGTGCGCAGCGATGGATCGCCAGCCTCTGCTTTGACCTTGATCAGCGCGAGCTCAACACCGATCGAGTCGGACTCGGAGTGCTCGGCAGCGTGCAGAACGTCGACAAGCTTCTGAAGCTGAGCAACGATCAGGTGCAGCGTCTCGGCGTCACCGCGCGCAGTAATGGTACAGCGCGCATACCGGCCATCCTCTGCTTCCGAGACCGCGAGGCCGTCGATGTTCCAGCCACGCCGCGCGAAAACGAGTCCAACGCGGTTTAGGACTCCAGGGCGATTGTGCAGGTGGAGGCTGATCGTGTGTTTGGTATTAAGGGAGTTCATTTCAGGTCCTCCTCGGACATGATCATGTCGCTGAGCCCGCCGCCGGCAGGAACCATTGGGAACACGTTGTCAGTTTTTTCGATGTGGAAGTGCAGCAAGCACGGTCCTTCGTTGTAGGCGAGCGCTTCGTCCAAAGCGGCATCCACCTGATCGGAGCGTTCGATCGAAATACTGTGCACTCCGTAGGCATCCGCGAGTTTGCAGAAGTCCGGATTTCCGTGCAGGTCGACGCCCGAGAGTCGGTTGTCGAAGAAGAGGCTCTGCCACTGGCGCACCATGCCTAGGTACTGGTTGTCGAGCAGGATGATCTTGACGGGCAGCTTGTGAATGGCCGCCGTCGCCAACTCGCAGAGCGTCATCTGGAAGCCGCCATCACCGCAAACAACTGCCACGATGGCGTCAGGAGCCGCAAACTGGGCGCCGATCGCCGATGGGAATCCGAAGCCCATTGTTCCGGCCCCGCCAGATGAGATCCAGCCAGCGCCCTTCGCTGAACGACAGAACTGCGCGGCCCACATCTGATGCTGACCGACGTCGGTTGTGACGATGGCCTTGCCCTCGGTCTTCTTGCTGAACGCGTCCAGCACTTCCTGCGCGCGGACGCGGCCCTCCGGCGAGGGCTCCCAATGCAGTGGATAGGCCTTCTTCCAGCCGTCAATCTTGTCCAGCCAGGGACTACGCACTTTGGGCTTCACTTCAGCAACGAGGTCGGCCAGGGCAGCCTTCGCGTCGGCCACGATCGCAACGTCCGGCTTGATAACCTTACCAATCTCCGCTGGATCAACGTCGATATGGAGCTTCTTCGCGGTGGGGCAGAACTGCTCAATCTTGCCGACAACGCGGTCGTCCCAGCGAGAGCCGATCGCGAAGATGAGATCGCACTCTTTCACCGCGAAGTTGGCGTATGCCGTGCCGTGCATCCCGAGCATACCAAGGCTCAAGTCGTGATGCTCATCGAAGGAGCCCTTGCCGAGCAATGTGGTGGTTACCGGCACGTTGAGCTTCTCGGCGAGAGCGAGCAGTTCGTCGTGAGCGTGGGCGATGACCACTCCGTGCCCAGCCATCAATACGGGGCGCTCCGCTGCCTCGAGCAGGCGGGCAGCTTCCGCGATGGTCGTGGCGTCCGGCAACTTGGGGACTTCGAAGCCGGGTAAGTCGACCGGTCGGGAGTCCCGCGTGAGGTCACCAACCGCGACATCCTTCGGCATGTCGATCACGACCACGCCGGGTCGCCCGCTCTGCGCGATGTGGAACGCCTCTCGGAGGATCGAAGGAATGTCGTTCTGGTCCTTCACCAGATACGAGTGCTTCACCGTCGGCATAGTCATGCCGAAGATGTCGGCTTCCTGGAACGCATCGGTTCCGAGACTCCATGTCGTCTGCTGGCCGCAGATGACGACCAGTGGCACAGAGTCCATCTGAGCGGTCAGAATGCCGGTGATGGTGTTCGTCGCCCCCGGTCCCGAAGTGACGAGCACGACGCCGGCGCGGCCGGTCGTTCGAGCGTAGCCATCGGCCATGTGGGTGCCACCCTGCTCATGGCGGCAGAGGATGAACTCCAACTGCGAGTCGAGAATCGCGTCGAAGAGCGGCATCGCGGCGCCACCGGGATAGCCGAAGACGTAGTCGACTTCTTCTTCGATCAACGCGTCGATGAGCGCCTGCGCTCCAGTGCGAAGAGCGCCTGAAGCGTTCGTGGCGGCCGCATTTTCGGTCCCCGCGGTGTTCATGCTTGAGTCCAATTCAGATACGGAAGTGAGGAGTATACGCGGGCGGTTTTCTCGCGCGTCTCAAGGAGTTCAGTCAGTGGGTCCCAGCGACCTTCGCGCAACGCGCGCCGACTCTTCTCCGGAATGGAAATTTGGACTTCTTTCGCTGAGGTCCGGAGCTGCAGAGATGTCAGGTCGATCGTGATCGTCTCCCAAGGGTGAGACACGACCTCTGCATGTAGGGCCTGCATGTCTTGCGAACTCACCGAAACACAGACAAGTCCAAGCGCCAGAGAGTTTGCCGCGAAAATCTCGGCAAAGCTCTCGGCCACAACTGCACGAAATCCCGCGCGATAAATGGCCTGCGGCGCATGTTCGCGAGACGACCCGCAGCCAAAATTCCGGCCGCTTACCATGATCGATGCGCCCGCCATGCGGGCGTCGTTCAGCGGATGGTCGATCAAGGCGCCGTCTTCCGTGAACCGTTCGTCGCGAAAGAGCGTCTCGCCCAGCCCCTCGAATGTCACACATCGGAGGAAGCGCGCCGGGACGATGCGGTCAGTGTCGATATCGTCGCCAGGCAGGACGACCGCCTTGCCGCTGACCATCTGGATCTTGTCGCTCATGAAGCCTCCGTCAGCATCGTGCGCACGTCGGTGACGCGTCCTTCAACTGCCGCAGCGGCGACCATTGCGGGACTCATCAGAAGGGTGCGGCCATCAGGGCTTCCCTGGCGACCCTTGAAGTTGCGGTTGCTGGACGAAACGCAAAGCTCGTCGCCGATGAGCTTGTCCGGGTTCATGCCAAGACACATCGAACAGCCAGGCAGTCGCCACTCAAAACCAGCTTCTCTGAAGAGGGCGTCAATTCCTGCGTCGGCGGCTTCGCGCGCCACCTGGATAGAGCCAGGTACCGCGATCGCGCGGACGCCTGGAGCGACCTTACGCCCCTCGAGAATCTTAGCCGCCGCCGCAAAGTCCGAGAGCCGACCATTGGTGCAGCTACCGATGAAAGCGACGTCTACCTTGGTCCCTATCATCGGGCTGTCCGACACCAACTGCATGTGCTCCCGCGCCTCTTTGGAGGCCGGATCTTGGTCCGCGGGGATCGTGCCGTCCACAGGGACCGACTGCGCTGGGTTCAGGCCCCAAGTGACGGTTGGGGAGATGCCCCCTGCTTCGAAAGTGGTGACCGCGTCGTAGTGTGCGTCTGCGTCGGATGCCAACGAGAGCCACCACTTGCTTGCCACTTCGAACGAATCGCCGGTCGGGGCATACGAGCGCCCACGAAGCCACTCGACGGTCTTTGTGTCTGGGTTGCAATAGCCCACCCGGGCGCCGCCTTCGATGGACATATTACAGAGCGTCATGCGCTCCTCCATGCTCATCGCGTCGATCGTGGATCCCGCAAACTCGTAGGCGTATCCTACGCCTCCGTGAACGCCGAGCTCTCGAATGATGTGCAAGGCAACATCCTTGGAGAACACTCCAGGCCCTAGCTTGCCGTTGATCTCGATGCGTCGAACCTTTAGCGCCTCGATCGCGATAGTCTGAGTCGCGAGTACATCGCGGACCTGCGTAGTGCCGATTCCGAACGCGATGGCTCCGAATGCGCCGTGGGTCGCGGTGTGTGAGTCACCGCAGCAGATCGTCATGCCGGGCTGGGTTAGCCCCAGCTCCGGTCCGATGACGTGAACGATGCCTTGCTTGCCGCTCGCACGGTCGAAGAAGGGAATCCCTGCCTCCTCCACGTTTGCGCGAAGGACCCGGAGCATTTCCTCAGCGAGAGCATCAGCGAGTGGGCCCTCCTGCTCCTCCGTCGGAATAATATGATCCACGGTCGCGAAGGTCCGCTCTGGGTGCGCGACCGTTAGGCCACGCTCCTTTAGGGCAGCGAACGCCTGCGGCGTCGTCACTTCGTGAATGAGATGGAGGCCGATGAAGAGCTGGTCTCGGCCGTCGTCGAGCTGACCCACTACGTGGGCGTCCCACACTTTTTGATAGAGCGTTCCCTTCATCGGCGGTTTCGCTCCTCCCAACCGTGGTCTTGCGACCGGCCCCCTAGCTCATCTGTTTCGCCGCTCATCCGTCGGCGCACGTAGCGTTCGACGTCTCCGAAATCCAAGTTGGTGTTCATTGCGGTGCCACTCCGCATCGACGCTCGCACAACTTCCAAGGCCACCGACTGAGTGACGTCGGGAAGCGCCGATGCGGACGGGATGAGGTGATCGTCCTCGGCCGACATCGTTCGGTACATCGCGAGGGCCGCTGCCATGACCATGCCGTCGTCGATGATCGCCGCGTCTGCGATGACACAACCGATCGTCATTCCTGGGATGAGCCAAGCCTCAGGGCATCCGCTCTCATCGGGGCTGGCCTCGACTCCAGCGACGATCGCAGCGCCGGAGCTCCAAGCGGCGATGTCTTCCCAGCGCCCCTCGTTTCGACCCTCAGGCCAAGAGAAGGGGAGGATCACTGGTCGGCTGACGCTGGCGCACATCGCCTGCACGACCTCTCTGGTGAACGCGTAGGCCTGACCACTCAAACCGATGAGAGCCGTCGCGCCTGAACACTCGATGGTCTCGACGAGAGAGGGTCGATTACCCTCAAATGACCAGCCTGAGATCGCCGCTGGCGGCGTCGCGACACGGCGCTCTTCGGCCGACGCTTCGTCCGATGTGAGCGTCAGCCCGTCGGCGTCGACTACGAAAACGCGCGAGCCCGACTCGCGCCAGGTCATCCCGTTTGCTTGCATCGCTGTGCGAATCGCTCGGGCGGTCGCTCGTCCGCGCTCGCCTGCACCCCGAATGACAACCGTCTGGCTCCGAAGCGGCTCGTTCTTTAGCTCGCAAGCTCGTCGAAGCGTCGCCAAGCTGATGGCTGCAGTCGACGCAATGTGCGTCGCGCCATAGTGGTTCGGGTCTGTGGACAGTTGTTGCGGCGCGGTCAGCGACAGCAAGATCGATGAGGGCAGATCAGACATGGAGATTCCCAGGGCTAGACAAGGACTGACGGAGGCGAGCGACGACTGCGTCGCCCATCTCTTCGGTTGAGCAAACGGCACTGGTACCAAAGGGTGCCAGGTCTCGTGTGCGGATTCCGCTGTCGAGCACATGCTCTACAGCGGCTTGAAGGACCCGCTCAAGGTCGGGTCGTTCGAGTGTGTTGGTGGCCATCATGCCGACGCTCAGGATTGCGCCGAGCGGGTTGGCGATCCCCTTGCCGGCGATATCAGGCGCCGACCCATGGATAGGCTCGTAGAGAGCGGGGCCATCGCCGATGGACGCAGAGGGCAGCATGCCCAGCGAGCCAGTCAGCGCGGCTGCGGCATCCGAGAGGATGTCGCCAAACATGTTGCCTGTAACGATGACGTCGAAGGACTTTGGTTGGGTCACCAGCTTCATCGCAGCAGAGTCGACATACTGGTGGTCCATCTCAATCTCTGTGTGGGCCGCGCCGACAGCGGTCGCGGCGCGCCGCCACACTCGCATCGACGCCAGGACGTTCGCCTTGTCGACGCTCGTCACTCGACCCGAGCGCCCAGCGGCCAACTCGCACGCAATTTCGACGATGCGAGTAACCTCGGAGGAAGAGTAGCGGAGGGTGTCATATCCTTCCGTTTCGGTCTCGCCGCGAGGCTCTCCAAAGTAGATTCCACCCAAGAGCTCTCGAACGATCAGGACATCGGCGCCCTTTGTCAGCTCGGGACGGAGCGGGCTTGCAGCGGAGAGCGCTGGGAAGAAACGAGCGGGCCGCAGGTTCGCGAACACTCCCATCTCTTTCCGAAGCGCCAAAAGTCCCCGCTCCGGCCGAAGTGAAACCTCGATGCTATCCCACTGCGGTCCGCCGACGGCGCCGAGCAGCACTGCGTCTGCGTGAGCAGCGAGCTCCGAGACCGTATCAGGCAGGGGCTTTCCGCAGTCGTCGATCGCGGCTCCACCAAACGGCGCTTCTTCGACCTCGACCCCGACGCCAGCGGCATCAGCGATCAATGTGAGGACCCGTCTGGCCTGGTTGTTTACCTCAGGCCCAACCCCATCACCGGGCAGCGAGAGAACCTTGATGCTACTCATTCAGCTGCCTCCGTATCCGGGTTCCAGCCGCCCATAGTGACGTTCCGGTTCAAGGCGTCGACGAAGGCATATGCGCTAGCGACGACCACGTCCGTGTGGGTTGCGTGTCCGCGGGCCACGCGGCCGTTCTGGGACACGGTGACCGACACTCGACCCTGAGCGTCTGCACCCTCGGTGACCGAGCTGATCGCGTAGTCTTCGAGAACGACACCATCGGCCCCAACAGCCGCGCGAATCGCGGTGAAGGCTGCCTCCACTGGTCCATCCCCGGTCGCCTT
>JBLHWZ010000101.1:0-16767 GCA_047629415.1 Bradymonadia bacterium
GCCAGAAGCCGGCGACGAGCCAGTCACCGAGGAAGACCTCGAGCGCGAAGCACTACAAACGGTTCGCGGTGTCGGCCTGAAGATGTCGGCCGAGATTCACTCGGCTGGCTACACGAAGCCGATTCACCTCGTCTTCGAGTCAGACCCAGAGCGCATGTCGTTCATCACGGGCTTGGACCGGAAGAAGTGCAAGCAAATCCTCGCGCAGGCCGACAAGTGGTACGCCCAGCAGACTTGGAGCGATGAGGAGCGTGCAGAGCACGACGACGACCGCGAGGACTTCAACGAGGAGATCGCGGAGCGTTTCCAGGAAGCGACTGAGGCTTTGGCCGAAGCGGAGGAAGTTTAAGTCACGTGTCGAACTCCGTCCCCCAGACCCGCACGGATGTATCCAAGCGGACGAAGGACCAGCAGAGCGAATTGCTGCGCTGGTTCCTCGGGCCTGACGGCACGCCGTGGCCCGACTGGAACGGTCGCGCCCGTGTGCCGGGACGATCTGTCTATACTGGGCGGACGATGAGTTCGGTTCGTGAGGCCGTGGAACAACGGACTTTTGGCCGTGGTTTCAAAACAAACGTGGCCGCTGACGCCGACCTTCTGGTCGAGCGGGTATGTGCCGCAGGCACTCGGATCTGGTTTGATCGACTAGGCTTGGCGAATCGCGCCGGGGTTCTGTCGGTCGGTGAAGCAGCCAGTCGCGAGGGCACAAAAATGTCCGGGTGGTTTCTGATCTTGGCGGACGACGCCAGTCAATCCACCGTGAAGAAGTTCCGCACACAGGCCCTTCGCAAAGATGCGAAGGTCGTGTGCACGTCCGGATACGCGCTCGGACGAGCGCTCGGACGAGAGTACGTTAGTGTCATCACCGTTGCCGGTTCCCGCTTTAGGCGGGACCTGCAGGGGTGGGCATCTGCGCTGGGTTCGTACCCCGATTCGGGGTTCGAGACCCCTAGCGTGGAAAGCGGCAATGTTGCCGGTAGCAAGTCTCGCGCAAACAGTGTAAGTGCGCGGGGTCTTTCGGAGAAGGAATGTCAAAGCGGCTCTACGAAATAGCGCGTGATCTCGGAATCAGCAGCACAGACCTGTCGGATCGTATCGACGGGTTGACGCTCACATTCGAGATCCAGAACCACCTATCTGTCCTTGATGAGGGGCAGGTCGATGAATTGGTTGGTGCGCTTCAAACCACTCCGAAGGCGGAGCGGGTGCAGAAGAAGATGACCTCAGGTCTTATTCGCCGCCGTACGCGTCGTAAGGCTAACGAGGATCTTCCGGCGTCCGCTGACGGTATCGAAGCACCGGTGGAGACGCCGGCGGAAGTGGTGGCAGAAGCGGAGCCTGAAGAGGCTCCAGCTCCTGCTCCAGCTCCAGCTCAAGCAGCCGAACCAGCGGTTGCCGCGCCGCCTGCTCGCCGTCAGAAGATGGCGACTGTGGTGACGCGTCCTCAGGAGCCGAAACCTGAAAAGGTTCCGGTCGCTGCTGCGCCCGAACCATTCGTGGAGGCGCCTGCGCCCGAGCCGGCTGTGGCGGAGGCAGTTGAGCCGGTTGCAGAACCAGCTCCAGCAGCTCCGAAACGACGCTTCGCAACCCTGCATACTCGCGACCTCGGGCCATCGGCTCCTCCACCAAATGTGGATGAGCCGGCTCCAGCCGAAAAGGCGCGCAGCAAGTTCGCGACCGTTCACACCCGGAGCAATCCGTCCGTACGAACTACTGCGCCGAGCGCAGCCGAGATGGCTCGAATCAGCGTGGCAGCGCCGACGCGTTCGGCCACAGCGGGCGGAGCCAAGGTTGTTGGTACGATCAACCCGGAACTGCTGAACAATCGGCTCGAAGCCGACAAGAAGGACTTCGGGCCTCGTAGCGCTACGGACGGCGCCGGACGAACGAAGAAGAAGGGCAAACGCGTTGTTCAGAGCCGCGAAATCTACGGCGGTCGACGACCGGGACGTGGGAAGAAGCGCTCGAAGCACAGTGCACCGCAGCCGACGCAGATCACTACGGCCGCAGCTCACAAGCGCGTCGTCCGGATGGAGGAGAGTATCCTCGTCGGCGACCTCGCGATGCAGATGAGCGTCAAGGCAGGCGAGCTCGCGATGAAGCTCATGTTCGAACTCGGTATTCGAGGCGCGAACATCAATACTGCAGTCGACTTTGATACGGCTCAGCTGATTGCTGAGATGTTCCAGCACACCGTCGAGCAGGTCGGCTTCGATATTCAGAAGTTCCTTCCGAAGTTCGACGTGGACGAGGATACGGCCGAGACGCGCCCGCCGGTCGTGACCGTCATGGGTCACGTCGATCACGGTAAGACATCGCTACTCGACGCGATTCGTAACGAGGCCGTCGCCTCTGGCGAAGCCGGCGGCATCACGCAGCACATCGGTGCGTACCAAGTTAAGTTGGACGGCGGAACGGTGACGCTCCTCGATACGCCAGGTCACGAGGCGTTCACGGCTCTCAGAGCCCGTGGCGCGAAGGCGACGGATATCGCTATCTTGGTCGTAGCTGCAGACGACGGCCCGATGCCGCAGACTGTTGAAGCGATCAACCACGCGAAGGAAGCCGGCGTCCCGATCATCGTCGCGGTGAACAAGTGCGACAAGCCGGGTGCAAACCCCGACCGTGTTCGCCAGGCGCTCGCGCCCTACGAGCTGATTCCCGAGGCGTGGGGTGGCACGACGATCTTCGTCGAGTGCTCCGCCCTAACCGGAAAGGGCGTCGATACGTTGCTTGAGATGATTCACCTCCAAGCGGAGTTGATGGAACTCAAGGCGACCACGGATCGTCCGGCCGTTGGACTTGTTATTGAGTCCAAGCTTGATGTCGGTCGTGGTCCAGTGGCCTCGGTTCTGGTCCAAGACGGAACGCTCCGTAACGGCGATATCGTCGTTGTCGGCGAGTACTACGGTCGCGTTCGAACCATGATGAACGAGCATGGGGACCTGCTGAAAGAAGCTGGCCCCGCTGTGCCAGTCGAAGTTACGGGTATGAACGGTGTGCCCGCAGCGGGCGAGACGTTCCACGTCGTCGAAGATTCAGACAAGGCAAAGACCATTGCGGACCATATCGGCGCATCCCTCCGACAATCCGAACTGGCGCTGAGCGCGAGTCCGGCCGGTGGCGCTGACGCACTCGACATCTTCGCAAAGAGTGGGGAGATCAAGCAGCTCAAGATTGTCCTCAAGGGCGATGTTCAAGGCTCGGTCGAGGCCCTCAGCAGTGCGCTTCAGCAACTGTCTACGGATAAGGTCGCTGTCCGCATCATCCACTCGGGCGTCGGTAAGATTTCCGAGTCGGACGTCAACTTGGCGGCTTCCTCGGAAGAGGGAGTTCGAGCGCTGGTTATTGGCTTCAACATTAAGCCGGACAACCGAGCACAGGCGCTGGCTGACCAGTTCAATGTGACGATGGTTCTCGAGAGCGTGATCTACGAGATCATCGACCGAGTTCGCATCGCGATGACGAGCATGCTGGAGCCTGTATTCGAGGAGAAGACTGTGGGTCGCGCCGAAGTGCGTGCGACGTTCGGTGTCCCTCGTGTTGGGCAAGTCGCTGGCTGCATGGTCACCGAAGGACTGCTGCTACGAAAGGGCAAGATTCGGGTCTTCCGCGGAGAAGCCATCATCCACAATGCGAACGTTGGTTCGCTTCGTCACTTCGAGCAGAACGTGCCCGACGTCAAAGCCGGGTTCGAGTGCGGTATCTCGGTACACGGATATGACGAGATTGAAATCGGCGATATTCTCGAGTGCTACAAGCTCGTCGAGATGCAGGCGACCCTCTAATCTATGGGAACGCGGGCAGAGCGCGTCGGTGAGCAGGTTCGAGCGGCGATAGCTGGCGCTCTGCTTACCGAGGTCAACGATCCACGACTTGAGCAGGTCTCGGTCACCGCTGTGCGGCTGACCGATGACCTGAGCTTTGGTCGAGTGTACTGGACGCTCCTGGCTACCGAGCAGGATCCGAAGGTCGTGGCGAAAGCGGCGAAGGCGCTGAAGAGCGCGGCGCCGTTTATGCGCAAGCATGTCTCCAAGACAGTGCACCTTCGGCACACGCCTGAGCTCATTTTCGAGAAGGACACATCACTCGCCTATGGTCGGCGAATTGATGAAATCCTCTCGGATATCGAGATCCCCGAGGAGGTTGAGACTCCTGAGAACGCCGCGAGCGCCGAGAGCGCTGAGGACGCATGACGCAGCAGGAGTTGCTCTCTCAGGCTGCCGCTGCGCTGCGTTCTGCGCAGCGAGTTCTGGTGGTGGGTCACGAGCGACCAGATGGCGACGCTGTCGGCTCTACCGTTGCTGTCGGGATGATCGCGGAGGCTCTGGGCGCTGACGTCTGTTACTTCAACGTCGACCCGGTGCCCTTCAACCTCCAGTTTCTGCCGAAAGCAGACGCGATTCGGTCGGACCTTCCGCTTGATTGGTTGCCTGATGTTACCGTTGTGGTGGACTGTGCGCAGCGCTCGCGAGTCGGGGAGAAGTTCCCAGCGGTGGGGTGGGGCGAATGTGTCATCTGTTTCGACCACCACAAGACCTTCGACGCCGACGTAGCTGACATCTTGGTGCGTGACATAGAGGCCGCTGCAACGGCGGAACTCGTGTACGAGTTGGCGTTGACGTGCGGGGTCGAGATCACGAAGGAACTTGCGAAGCCGCTCTACTGTGCGCTGCTGACGGATACTGGCTCGTTCCGCTACGGAAAGACACGACCCGCGACGATGGAGCGCGGTGCGGCCCTGCTGCGAGCTGGCGTCGATGCTTGGGAGGTGGCCAGCCAAATCTACGAGTCTGAGCCAATTGAGCGGATGCGTCTCATGAGCGAGGTCCTGAACACCCTCGACATCGCTGCCGGTGGGAAGCTCGCGACGATCGTCATCACCGATGAGATGTTTGAGCGAACGGGTGCGAACCCGGACATGACCGACGGCCTCGTTAACTTGGCTCGGTCAGTGCGCGGTGTTGAGGTCGCGGCACAACTCGTTCAGCAGACGGACGGCACGTTCCGGATTGGTATGCGCTCGCGGGGTAACATTGATGTGGCCTCGGTGGCGGAGCACTTCGGGGGCGGTGGGCATAAGAATGCCGCTGGGTTCGCATCAGCGCTCGAACTCGAGGACCTGAAGAGTTCGCTCGGTGCGGCGCTACTTTCGGTGATTGAAGCCGCATGAGCCGCCGACGACGCGGAGACGATCCGACCGTTAACGGCGTAGTCGTGATCGACAAGCCTACCGGAATGTCTTCGTTCGACGTGATTCGGCAGCTCAAGCCGGTGTTCAACACGGGACGAATCGGTCACTCGGGCACGTTGGATCCGATGGCGACCGGGGCTCTCGTCATCTGCTTAGGGTGGGCTACGCGTTTGGTGCCGTATCTTGTGGACTCATGGAAGACCTACGAGGGCACGATAGCGCTCGGCTCGGCGACGAACACCGACGACGCCGACGGCGAAGTTACCGAGTCGTCAGATGTGATGGCGCAGCCCGTCGATATCGAGCGGGCTGCCTCGTTGCTGGTTGGTGAAATCTCCCAGGTTCCTCCCCAATTCTCGGCGATCAAGGTGGACGGGAAACGAGCTTACGCCTCGGCCCGAAAGGGCGAAACGGTGGAGCTGGAGCCGAGAATCGTAACGGTGCGCAGCTTCGATGTGCGTCAGGCCAGCGAGTGCGCTCTGAGCTTCGATGCTACCGTGTCGAAGGGGACCTACATTCGCTCGTTGGCGCGAGACCTCGGCAAGGAACTCGGGACCTTCGGACACCTCACGTCATTGCGTCGAACTCGGAACGCTGGTTTCACAGAGTCTGATTTCGTGTCGCTGGCGGAGGTGTCGACGGATGATTTGATTCTGCCTTGGGATGCGCTGCGACTTGTGCCAGGCATCAGCGTCCCAGACGAGGTCGCCAGACGGCTTCGGCACGGTCAGAAGGTTCCCCATCAGGTTGATGGCGAGGTCGGATCGGTCTTCAAGGTCGAGGTCGATTCGGAGCCTGGACGCTTGATGGGCTTGGTGTCGATCCTGGCGGGGGAAGAAGGTCCGGTACTGAAAGCGGAACGGATTCGTCCGGACGTGGTTTGACTCAGTTGTCGTGGGGGCCTGGGTCGGTTATGTGGCGGCCGCGAACTGGACCCAACGGAGACGATGAAAATCCACGAGTATCAGGCCAAAGAGCTTTTGAAGGAGTACGGCGTTGCCGTACCCCGCGGTTTCCCTGCCTTCACGGTTGATGAGGCGGTAGCTGCGGCAGAAAAATTGGGCGGGGACATCTGGGTCGTAAAGGCTCAGATCCACGCAGGCGGCCGCGGTAAAGGCGGCGGCGTTAAACTTGCCCGGAGTATCGACGAGGTCCGAACGATCTCGAACGAGATCCTAGGTATGCAGCTGATCACGCACCAGACAGGGCCGGCGGGACAGAAAGTCCGTCGCCTTTACATCGAGGAGGGTGCCGCGATCGATCGTGAGCTCTACCTCGGAGTTGTACTGGACCGCGCGACCTCACGGGTGACGTTTATGGCGTCCACTGAGGGCGGCATGGATATCGAGGAAGTGGCGGAGTCAAACCCTGAGAAGATTCTCAAGGTTTCGGTTTCGCCCGTGACCGGTCTTGCCGGCTTCCAGGCGCGAAAGATCGCGTTTGCCCTCGGGCTTACGGGGAAGAGCGTTCGCTCTGCCGTGAAATTCATGGAGGGGCTGTACAAGATGGTCATCGACCTCGATTGCGAGATCCTCGAGATCAACCCGCTCGTGCTTCTGAAAGACGGCGGAATCATCGCGCTCGACGCGAAGATCAACTTCGATGGGAACGCACTCTTCCGTCACCCACAGCTCGCTGAGCTGCGTGACCTTGAGGAAGAGGACAAGTCGGAAATCGAAGCCTCGAAGTACGACCTCAGCTTCATCAAGCTGGATGGCACGGTTGGCTGCATGGTCAACGGCGCTGGACTCGCGATGGCGACCATGGACATCATTCAGATGTTCGGCGGTGAGCCTGCGAACTTCCTCGACGTGGGTGGCGGTGCAACGACCGAGAAGGTCTCGGCGGCGTTCCGCATCATCACTGAGGACCCGAACGTGGAGGCGATCTTCGTCAACATCTTCGGTGGCATCATGAAGTGTGATGTCATCGCAGAGGGCGTCATCGCCGCTGCGCGAACAGTTGGTCTGAGCGTACCGCTCGTCGTTCGTCTTGAAGGGACCAACGTGGAGCTCGGCAAGCAGCTGCTGGCCGACTCTGGCCTGCCGATCATCACCGCAGACAGCATGGCCGACGGCGCTCAGAAGGCGCTCGCAGCAATCAAAGCATCCACCTAGCCGAGAGACGATCGATGTCGATTCTAATCAACAAAGACACCCGGGTTCTCTGTCAGGGGATCACGGGTTCGACTGGCGGGTTCCATACGCGCCAAGCAATCGAGTACGGCACCCAGATGGTTGCCGGCGTTACGCCTGGAAAGGGCGGACAGCTCTTCGACGATAAGGTTCCCATCTTCAACACGGTCTCCGAGGCCGTAGCGGAGACCGGCGCCACCGCGTCCGTGGTCTACGTCCCGCCGCCATTTGCGGCCGACGCGATTATGGAGGCTGCAGAGGCTGGCTTGGAGCTTGTCATCTGCATCACCGAGGGAATCCCGGTGTTGGATATGGTGAAAGTTAAGGCGTACCTCGCTGAGACCAACACTCGCTTGGTCGGCCCGAACTGCCCAGGCGTGATCACGCCTGGTGAGTGCAAGATCGGCATCATGCCAGGACACATTCACCTGCCGGGCCGTGTCGGCGTCGTGTCGCGTTCCGGAACGCTGACGTACGAAGCTGTTGGACAGCTCACCGCTATGGGCATCGGACAGTCGACTTGCGTCGGCATCGGCGGCGACCCGGTGAACGGCACCAACTTCATCGACGTGCTCTCCCTTTATCAGGAAGACCCCGACACCGACGCCGTCATCATGATCGGCGAGATTGGTGGTACCGCTGAGGAAGAGGCCGCCGAGTGGATCAAGGCCAACTTCACGAAGCCAATCGTTGGTTTCATCGCTGGAGCGACAGCACCTCCCGGAAAGCGCATGGGTCACGCCGGCGCGATTATCTCGGGAGGTATGGGGACAGCAGAAGCGAAGTACGAGGCCCTCGAAGCAGCTGGCGTCGCACTCTCGAAGAACCCGTCGAATTTGGCGAAGACGCTCAAGGCCGCGGCCGGACTCTAAGACAACCACCAATGCGAGCCTTCCTGGCTCGACTGAGACACCCTGTCACCACTCGGTGACGACAAGGAGTAAGACATGGAACGTACATTTTCCATCATCAAGCCGGACGGCGTCGAGCGTAACCTTTGCGGTGAGATCCTTCGCCGCTTTGAGGCCGCTGGCCTTCGCGTTGCAGCGACCCGTCTTCAGCACCTCTCGCTCAAGGAAGCCCAGGGCTTCTACGCTGTTCACAGCGAGCGACCGTTCTTCGGCGAGCTCACCGAGTTCATGAGCCGTAGCCCGGTGCTCCTCACCGTCCTCGAAGGCGAGAACGCGGTCGCCAAGAACCGCGATCTCATGGGTGCAACCAACCCAGCTGACGCGGCCGCCGGTACCATCCGGAAGGACTTCGCCAAGTCGATCGGCGAGAATACGGTTCACGGTTCCGACGCAGCCGAGACGGCAGCGGTCGAAATCGCGTACTTCTTCCGCGAGACCGAGATCTGCTAGTCGAGTCTCTCGGCAAGCATTGAAAAGAAGGCGGCTAGTAGTCGCCTTCTTTTCGTTTTTGCTGGCCGAAGTCGCGTAACTGTAGTTCGAAGCAGGCCCGACCCCTGGGTCGCACGCGTCCCCGCAAATGGAACGAAATGGCTGATTGGCAAACCGATTCAGAAGGCAAGGTCCTCCTAAAATCCCTCACTTACTCACAAATGGAAGAGTGGGTGGCGGAGATCGGCGAGAAGAAGTTCCGCACGAAACAGCTATGGAGCTGGCTCTACACCAAGTACGCGGCGTCGTTCGACGAGATGACCAATCTCAGCAAGTCGTTCCGTACGAGGCTCGCGGAGACCGCGCGTGTCGATGCCATTGAGTGCACAGGGGTGCATCAGGCCACCGATGGCACACGCAAGATGACCTGGAAGACGCTCTCGGGCGGAGAGGTCGAGACGGTCCTCATACCGACGGAGTCTCGGAATACGCTTTGCATCTCCAGCCAGGTCGGCTGTGCGATCAACTGCCAGTTCTGCCTAACCGCTAAAATGGGACTGCGGGCGCAGCTGACGACGGCCGAAATTGTCGACCAAGTCGTACAAGTCCGCCGACGGTTTGAAGACGAGAAGCACGTATCGAACGTCGTTTTCATGGGGATGGGCGAGCCGCTCCATAATCCGGACAACGTGATTCCAGCGACTAATATTCTGATCGATCGGCTCGGCCTCGACTTCAGTCGTCGAAAGGTCACGGTGAGTACTTCGGGCCTCATTCCGCAGATCATACGCCTGGGGAACGAGAGCGGCGCTCGCTTGGCCGTCAGCCTCAACGCGACGACCAACGAGGTGCGGGACTGGATCATGCCGATCAATCGGCGCTATCCACTCGAGGACCTCATGGAAGCGCTTCGTAGCTTCCGCATGGGGAAGGGCGAGCGAATCACGTTCGAGTACGTCATGCTCAAGGGAGTGAACGACTCGGACGACGACGCTCGGCGAATCGTGAAGCTGACGAGCAAGATTCCTGCAAAGATCAATCTGATTCCCTTCAATACGCATCCAGGCACCGAGTTCGAGAGCTCCACGCCGGAGCGGGTGGACGCCTTCCGAGAGATCCTCGCATCTAAGAACGTATTTGCGTCGATCCGGCAGACTCGGGGCGATGACCGAATGGCCGCCTGTGGTCAGCTCGGCGTGCCAGGGCCAAAGATGCCCAAGCGGATGCCGGCTCCTGAGCGATTCAAAGAGAGCCTCGGCTCCTAAGGGCGGAGAGGCGTTCCAATTCCGAAGGAGCGGGGGTAATGGCCAAGACTCGATGAAACGGCCCCTTCGCTGATCGCCATGCTCGCTTACGACTACTCGCTGTCTACTAAGGAAACCCTCGGAAACGGCGGTCTCACACCGACTTTCGATACTCGAGTAGCTCGAGGAGTCGCTGACTTCGCGACTCTCTATCGTCGTCCGTCCCTCAGCTATGCCGCTTCCGTGGATCAGTCCCTGGAAGACGTGCTCGCCGTCGCGGACGAGATCCGGGAGAAGTTCACCGACCTTGTCGTGATCGGAATTGGCGGATCCGCACTCGGGTCGAAGGCGATCTATCACTCGCTCGTTCGTCCTGTATCGGGGAAGATGCGATCGGGCGCGGATCGGCACGGGGTACGTCTCCATTTCGTCGAGAACGTCGACCCGCTCGACCTCATCGACATCCTCGACGGGCTCTCGCTGGAGACCACGGCGTTCAACGTCATCACGAAGTCGGGCGGGACCGTGGAGACGATGAGTAACTTCTTCGCTGCGCGGGAGCGGTTGATCACTGATTTCGGCATGGCCGGGTATCGCGAGCGAATGTTCGCGACGACTGACCCGTCGGCGGGCATCCTCCGGAAGCTTGTCGAAGACGACGGCTTGCGATCACTTCCCGTACCGTCGGGCGTAGGCGGCCGCTTCTCTGTCTTCACCGCGGTCGGTCTGCTGCCTCTTGCGGCTGCTGGACTCGACATCAGCGCGTTCGTGTCGGGTGCCGCCAAGGCACGTGACGCCGCACTGAGCGAGTCACTCGAGACCAACCCTGCTGCCTCGTTTGCGGCACTCCAGATTGGCCTCTACGAGGCGGGAGTGCACGACGTCGTTCTGATGCCGTACGTGACGGGTATGCGGGATGTGGCGAACTGGTTCGTCCAGCTTTGGGCCGAGAGCCTAGGAAAGCCGCGTGGTGATGGCGCAGTCGGCCCCACACCAATTCCGGCGGTCGGAGCGACAGACCAGCACTCCCAGCTTCAACTCTTCATGGAAGGACCCGCAACGAAGAACGTCGTGTTCTGTTCGGTGGTTCTGGACGACGACGACTTCGTGGTGCCCGAAGCGCCTGAAGCGTGCTCGTCGCTCGAACATCTGTCTGGGAAGACGATGACTCAGATTCGCAGCGCGGAGTTGGATGGTGTGCAAGCTGCGTTGCAGGAGGTTGGCCGACCGTCCTCTAGATTCGAACTTCAGAGACTGGACGAGGCGAGTATCGGTGCGCTGATGATGACGCTCTGCGCGGCGACTGGGATCGCCGGCTCGATTCTCGGCGTTAACCCTTATGACCAACCGGGAGTCGAACTCGCCAAGAAGTTTGCCCACGGCATTCTAGGCCGCCCGGCTGAGAACGAGTTTGCTGAGAGACTTGAGGCTTCACGAGCCGCGCTCGTCACCGTCAAGTCGACGATCAGCTGAGAGCGGGCTTGCTGAGAGACTTGAGGCTTCACGAGCCGCCCTCGTTACCGTCTATAGTCGCCGATCGGCTGAGAGCGAGCTTGCCGAGCAGCTTGAGGCTTCACGAGCCGCACGCGTCACCGTGAAGTCGCCGATCGACTGAAAAGGGCTCCGGCTAGGAGCCCACTCCGCCAACCTCATGGAACTTGATCAGGTTCGCAGGAGCACCGGTTCCGGCGGGCACACCCATGACGATGACAACGTGCTCTCCACGTCGGACCAAATCCGCGCGTAGAAGTTCCTCCTCCACCAACGAGATCAGACCGTCGGTATCGTTTCGCATTTCGGTGAGGACAGGCGTTATTCCTCGGTAGAGACCGAGCTGGTTGTAGGTCAGCTTCTTAGGAGTGAACGCCAAGACCTGCTGACGCGGTCGCTTGGAGGCGATCATACGCGCCGTCCTGCCGGTCATCGTGAAACAGGCGATGACGCGGACGTTGAGTGCCTCAGCAGCGGCAGTGACGGCTCGCGCCACCGACTCGCGTTGGTTGACGATTCCGGGTGGGCCACTGGAGACAACGGGCGGACGAAAGAAATCGGTCGCCTCCACTTCTTCAATGATCCGCCGCATCATCGCCACGGACTCGATCGGATACTTGCCGGCCGCTGTCTCACCAGAAAGCATGACAGCGTCGGTGCCATCATAGATCGCATTCGCGACGTCGCTCGCCTCGGCGCGAGTTGGTCGCGGGTTCACGGTCATCGATTCCAGCATCTGCGTGGCAGTGATCGAGACTTTTCCAAGCTCGTTCGCGAGATCCAGCGCCTGCTTCTGGATAATCGGGACCTGCTCGGGCTGCATCTCGACCCCAAGGTCTCCGCGGGCCACCATGATGGCGTCGGACGCGGCGATGATCTCGCGGAGCGCCAGGACTGCTTGCGGCTTCTCAATCTTGGCGACGATCGCAGGACATGGGCCTTCGGAAGGAAAGTGCGAACGCAGTTGGTGGATATCGAGGCTACTGCGGACGAAGGAGAGGGCGACGTAGTCGACTCCGAGCTCAAGGCCGAACTTCAGGTCCTCGCGGTCCTTATCCGTCAGCGAGGGGATCGTGATCGGGGTGCTTGGCAGGTTCACCCCTTTCTTGTCCTTCAGGGTACCTCCGACCAGGACCTCGGCTTCCACGAATCCTGGTCCGACTTCTCGAACGATCATCTTGAGCAGTCCGTCGTCTAGGAGGATCTCCTCACCGGGTGAAGCATCGCGATCCAGCGACGTGTACGTGATCGAAGCCTGGGTCTCATCCCCGACGATTTCCCCGTCAGTGACAAACCGGAACCGCTGCCCCTCGACTAGTTCAACGCTGCCGTTCTTGAAGGTTTGGACCCGAATCTTGGGTCCCTGGAGGTCTTGGAGGATCGCGACGGCTTGGCCTCGCTCCTCGGCAGCCTTCCTGACCATATCGTAGGCTCGGCGATGGTCGTCATGGCTACCGTGGCTGAAGTTCAGCCTCGCCACGTTCATTCCCGCGTCGATCAGCGCACCGATGGTCTCTGGGTCGTTTGTAGCGGGGCCTAACGTGGCGACGATCTTGGCGCGGGGCATCGGATTCCTATCGTGCGAAGTAGCAGACGGTCTGCGAACCTGCTCCATACCGGTTCAACGGTGGAGTCGGCGAGATGTTGAGGGGTTCAGTATCGAGACGCGGGCAGTCGGCAGAGCTTGAGTTGGCCAGGCACACAAACCCGCTTCCATCGGGGTCTTCGACGCAGGTCGAATGGCTCGGGCACGTACCTTCGTCGCCGCAAGGGGCGGCGCAGTAGCTCGTAGTGGCGCCGCCAACGTTGGCGGTTCGACAGTCACCACCGAGGCAGTCCACGTCTGCTGAGCAGGCGTCGCCTATCGTATTCAAACCATCGACCCAGCAGCCCCACTCCCACTCAAGGAGGCCGCCGATCGTGCGTCCGGGTAGCTCAGCACACTCAAAGGATCCGCCACATGATCGGTCGCGAACGGAGCAGCCAGAGGTAAGGACGCAATACGAGCCGGCGCCGAACATTCCAGACAGTCCGAAGTTGGCGCATGTCTCGTCTCCGTAGTCGCATCCGTTCATCTCACAGTTATTCGTGGTGCAGTATCCTTCGGCGAATGCTGGACCGGCGCAGAGCGCGGCGGCGTCTACCTCGGGGCTGAAGTCGGAACCGCATAGACACGTGTGGCCATTGCACCCGTCGACATCATTGATGTTCTGATCGCATGCATCCCCGGTTGCTGCTCCGGCGTTCCCGCACGAGCCTCGGAAGCATCGGCGCCCAGCTGCGCAGTCGGCGACCGAGTCAATACGTCCGTCTGAGCCGCAGATCTGCACGGTGTTGTAGTCGAGGCAGGTTCGCTCGTTCGCTTCGCAGCCATCGAGCACGGGGCACTCATCGCCCTCACAAGGGCGACAGCGCCCGGCGCCTTCCGTGACTTCGCACACTTCTGCGGCCTCACAGGCTTCGGTCCGGAGTATGTCGCCGCATCGACTACAGAATCCGACGGTGTTCTCACCTTCCACACAGTAGATCGCTGACGAGTCACACTCGTCGCCGACCACCTCACAGTCGAAGGGGAAGTCCGGCTCGACGTCTGGTTGCGGCGCGTCCGGTTGCACGTCCGGTTCGACGTCGAGTTCCGCGTCGGCGTCCGCGTCGGCATCCGCGTCGGCATCCGAAGCCGGGTCAGGCTCTGTGTCGAGGTCAGTCTCCGCATCGGCTGAGTCCTCCACGGCGTCAGCTACGGCGTCCGACTCCGTGGAGTCAGGCGCGGCGTCTTCGGTGTCGGTCTCAGGCTCATTCGTCGCAGCGCAGGCCGCGACGCCGACAAAGAGAGCTACGGTATAGAAGGTTCGTTTGAACATCTGTGTCTCCGGTTAATCGGGAGCACTATAGCGGACTGTTCAATAGATGTCGTGGCTACCGCCGATGCCAACCGCTGACCCTTGGATGGCGCCCTAACTGAAGACCGACCGAAGCGTAGAGCTCGCCGCGGCCGACGAGACTCCCCACGAGCGCGTCTAATCCCCACTCTTTTCCGGGGAGTTGCAACGCCGCCCGTCCGACGCCGCCGAACCGAGCGCCTCGGATCGACGCGCCAGAATAAGTAGCTTCTGCATCGAACGTCGTGCTGCCAGCGTTCAGCCGGACTCCCATTGCTAGCGCCGTCTCGCTCTCGAACGTGCCCCGCGAGCGCCGAAGGGGTTGGTCACCAAGTACAGGGCCCCCGTTTCGTGCACTCTCGCCTTGAAGGACGATGAGACGCGCATCAATCGTGTGCGAAGCTACGCCGGCGACGGCCCAAGCGCCTTGATACCCCCGCGCGTCGAACCGGACTTGGCTCGCTATCCAGCCGTAGCTACTTGCTACGTCAACGCCAACTCCATGCGCCGCACGGGCGTCGGTCTCCTCCCGCTCCGCCAGCCACCGAATGATCATGGCCCTTCCGGCCCGGAGTTCCACTCCCGAGGCGACTCTCCAACCGTCAAGTGGCTCGTTCCAGGCCCTCAGGTCCGCCTGTCCCGCCGACAGGATGGCACCGTAGGCGCCGTCCGCGAGGAAGCGGAGTTCCATGTCATCGGTGTGCAACGGGGTGACCTCGACAAACATGCCACCAGCGAGCCCGGCGGAGTCCGCGCCTGCCGAGTCGTCCATAAGTCCTTGGGCCTGTTCCCCAACGACGCGAACGGATGTGTGAGGGACAACCATCCAGCGCCTGCCACTAGCCGGTGCCTCAAGCGTCAGCGCCGTACCGAGGGAAGGAGCAAATTCTGCGTCCGCAGCGGCCGCTCCCGCCCCAATCTCTAAGGTTGCGTCCAGCCCGCCGAACCCTGCGTTGACCACTCCATCCAGCAAGACTTCATCGGAAGTGCCGGAGGGTCCGCGGGAAGCAATGTAGCGTGCCGAAAAGAGCCCGTTGGAGTCTCCCGCGGTGAGCCCAACGATAAGCTCTTCACGTCCGAGGCCAAAGTGTCGTTGGGACCCGGCAAAGAACCCTCGGCCCCGGCGGTTTCCCAGGGTGCCGTCCAGGCTCAATGTGAGGGGGCCAGCGGCGAGTCGTTCAGTCCCGGACACGACAAATCCCGTGCTGCCGCCGATGCGCGCAACGTCGAGCCTTGTGCTCGGGGCGGCTCCAGCGAAGAGCAACGTGCTAACCGCAACCGCATCGGGACCAGCGGCAACTAAGGTGCCGAGGGCGCGCTGGGGGCTCGCAGGAATGAGTGCACCAACACCTATCGTCGGTGTCCCGTCGGCGAGTCTGAACTCAATGGTTGCCATCCCCGCCGCGGGGGGATCCCCAAGCCGAGCGATCAGCGTGTCTTCGGCCCAGATCCCTTCGGAGTCGACATGGACCGCTGGCTTCGTGAGGGAGTCGCCAGATACGGTCACGTTGGTGAGCGAACAGGTCGAGCGGCATTCGGTGCTCAGTGTGTCCGCGCGCAGGATCCGACCGTCCGGCAAAACGGCAAGTAGCCCAGTCGCATGAACGTTGGCGTTCCGAAGCTCGGATTGCTCCGCTGCGAATAAGATGCCCCCACATTCGATCACCCCATCGCCCGAGTCGCACTGAGCGCGAACGCCGGCGGGGACGAAGAGTAGGGCGAGCGCAACGAGTATTGCGCCTGAGCGCTCCACCCTAACGACTACTCGGGAAAGTCGATGAAGAGGTATCCACCATCAGCGACCACCGAGTACTCCGCGTAACGACTGAGGTCGATCGTGACTTCGGTAACCCCATCGCCGGAGCGCGCGGTGTCGATCATGTTGACTGGGCGACCGAAGTGCGACGCGTCAATCCAACGATAGAAGTTGGAGAAGTCGACCCGAGTGTCTCGCAGCCGGATCGTGATCGTCAGGCCATCAGGAGACTCGCTTACCTGATACTGAGCCGGGCGACCGGTCTGAAGAAAGACGCGGGTGAAGGTATCGAACGGCTGAAACCCAACCCAGGTCAAGGTGTTATCGCCGTTCTCTCCGCGAAGCTGCGAAGAGGCGATATGCGGGAGGGTGTCGACCTCGTTGGGCGTCACGCCCCGGTAGATATCCGATCCGAAGAGCCATCCTCGCTCTGCCGCGGCGGCTTGGAGGCTGTCGACACGCGAGTTCGAGAACGGAATAGAGCCGTCCTCGCTCGCTTCCATCTGCGGAAGTGCGCTGCCGACGGAGGCTCCGGCCGGCTCAGCTGTCGACTGCTCGGTCGGCGCATTCGCAGGTGCACTGATACCGTCCCACGTGGACTGCGCCGAGCCACTCGCTGAGAGTAGGATAAGGCTGCCTGCGAGAGTGGTGAAACGGAGGAACTTCATGAGCTTTCTTGGAATGGAATGAAGCAGTTAGTGCCTTAGGATAGACGACGAACAACCAGA
>JBLHWZ010000102.1:0-16589 GCA_047629415.1 Bradymonadia bacterium
AAGCCCTCCAACGGGCCGATTCGGACCGATTCGGACCGATTCGATGTCGCCTTCCCAGCGCTGGCGAGGGATACGTGTTGAGGAATTGTGCGGCCATGCTCTGTCTCTAGATGAGGTCCTCCGGCACGCTGGAGTCGATCTGCACCGACCAGATTGGCGACCAGTCAGTCCAGCGGAAGTTGGAGATGTCCTTCGCCTTGACTCGCCAGTAGTAGAATTCGCCATCGACGAAGTCCTCTGTCGATGTCCAGCTGCTCGGGAATCGTAACCGGTGTGCCGAACGCCGGGTCCTCATCGTACTCAAGCACGTAAACGATGTCGTCGAAGTCCGGGTCGAATGAGCGCCACTCGAAGGTCGGGCGGGCGTCGGTCGTTGCTGTATTGTCTCACGCAGCACTCTGCTCGAGGACGCTCGGCTCGGTGTTCCAAGCCGGCATGTCGGTGTCATCGACCCACACATCGTTCCAAGCGACGTGCTCTCCGGAAACGAACGCCGAACGCTCGTACTCCCAACGGAATGATGTGTTCTCTGCGCCAGCGGCCGCTGCCAGAACGGGGAACAAGTACTCCGTCCACGGCAGCTGTCCCGACCTCTCGAATACCAATTCGTCGTTGATGTAGAACCGCAGGAAGTGCTCATCCGGCTCGTTGTTGAGGCGCGCCCCGAAGCTCACTGTCGTGTTCTCTCGAATCAAGAGGTCCGTCTCGATCGTCGTCGTCGTCGAGCTGAGCTGACCGTTCTCATAGCGGAGGCAGAAGTCGCCGCCGTGGCAGTTCGCTCCGTCGGTTTCGATCTCGAAGTTCGGGCCGGTCTGCGCCCAATCGAACGAGGTGAGGTCACCAGTCTCCCAGTCTTCGTCGACGTTGAAGCTCGGAGTCGCGTCCACGCAGGTGTTGCTGTCGAGGAAATCACAGATGCCGGTGGTGCAGTCCGATGCGGACTCGAAGCCTTCGCCGACATCGCACTTCGTGCAAGCCGGGCCGACGCAGTCGACATCAGTCTCATCGCCGTTGAGGACGTCGTTAGAACAAGTCGACAACGCGCAGAGGTCATCCGAGCAGACGCCGCTGGTGCAGTCTTCGCCGGTCAAACAATCAACACCATCATCGCAGGGGTCGCACGCCGACCCACCGCAATCGACGGCCGTCTCGGCGTCGTTCTGCAGCTCGTCGTCGCAGGTCGGGATGAACTCCTCGACACACTGGGCTTCGCGAGACTCTGAGTCGCAGAGCTCGCCACCGTCCGCACGGTCCTCACCGATCGACCAGCTCAAGCAGTCGTCTGTACTGAGGCAAACTTCGCGTGCCGTGTCGTTGCAGCGGCTGGCGCCTTCGTCAAAGCAATCAGCAACGCACTCACCGGTGTCGGGCTCCGTATCGGGATCGACATCAGGCTCTACGTCAGGTTCGAGATCAGGCTCTACGTCAGGTTCGGCATCCTCGTCCACACCGGCTCAGCGTCCTCCGACACATCGGTCTCGACCTCTTCCGCAACGTCGTCCGCCACGTCCTCATCGACATCAGCTCCGGAGTCACCGTTGGCGGTGTCAGTACCGATTGCGATGTCGATGGGATTATTCGGGTCGGTTGGCTCGGTTGAACAACCGTAAGAGCGCGCGAGCGCGAAGATTACGGTCGAGACCCAAGAGAGGATACGACGGATGTTAGCTGACGACATCGATTCCGAAACTAAGTGTGTTCAATGAGAGTGTGGGTGTCGATACCCGTCCACAGAACCTCGGTCAGCGGCGGGTCTGCGAAGCATTCGACAGGTGAATCTGCCAACAAGTGAAAACCGAAAGTGCGCTTTCACATGGCCGAGCTCGCTTGAACCCGAATCCGGCCTGTTTATACTCGCTTCACTCCCAGGAGACTAAATGAGCGAACAAGCGATCGACACGGGCGAGCGATTGATTCTCGTCCTCGACACCAGCGTTCTGGTCCATGATCCGATGTGTCTACAGACGTTCCGAGACGTCGACATCGTGATCCCAATTTTCGTCGTGATGGAACTCGACGACTTGAAAACGAGTAAGCGGATTCAAGTCGCTGCGGCGGCGAGGACTGCCTCACGCTTCATCTCTGACCTCATGGAGTTCGGCGCTTTGCACTCGCCCGAGGGCGTCGTGTATCCTGAGACCGGGACCAATTTCAGGATCACGGCAAACGGCGGCAGGCACGGCCTCAACGCCCTCAAGGAGACGGAGGGTGTCCGCAAAATGGACATCCTCATCCTCAGCGCAGCACTCGATCTGCAGTCCAGCACGCAGCGACGCGTGAAGCTGCTCTCGAAGGACGTCAACCTGCGAATCTTGGCCGCCGTCGAAGGCATCGAGGCCGAGGACTACAACAAGGACAAGGTTCAGCCGACGCACATGTTCCCTGGGTACCGCCGTCTCGAAGTACCGCAAGCGATTGTGCAGAAGGCCTACCTCCCCGACAGTGCGCTTTCACCAGAAGACATCGAACTCTCAGACGTTCGACCGCACGAGTTCATCATCTGCGAGGACGGAGACAAGGAGCGCCCGCTCCGTTTTCACCAGCCCTCCAATACCCTCCGGCCTGTGCCGAAGGACTTCATGCGAACGGCCAGAGTCTCTCCGAGAAATATTGAGCAACGCATGGCGCTCGACCTCTTGATGGATCCCGAGGTGCAGCTCGTGTCGCTCGTCGGAAAGGCAGGCACCGGCAAGACCTTCCTCGCCCTAGCGGCGGCGATGGCGCAGCTCACGTTCGGCGACAACTCCGGTGGATTCGACAGGATCGTGCTCTCCAAACCCGTCATCCCAATGGGAGCCGACATCGGCTTCCTCCCGGGTGACTTCGAAGCCAAGATGCAGCCCTGGATGATGTCGTTCTTCGACAACCTGGACCAGCTCGTGCCGTCGGATGACGACGCGATGGCGAAGGGTGCGGCGCGGCCGGAGAAGGCTTGGGAACAACTCTTCCAGACGGGACGGCTCGAAGTACAGGCCCTGCACACAATCCGTGGCCGATCGATCTCGCGCGCCTTCATGCTCATCGACGAAGCGCAGAACCTCACCCCGCACGAGATCAAGACCATCATCACTCGAGCGGCGAACGGTACGAAGGTCATCCTTGCTGGCGACCCCTTCCAGGTCGACAACCACTTCCTGGACTCCGCCTCGAACGGGCTCGTCTTCGCCACCGAGAAGCTGAAGGACTCGCCGATGACTGGCGCCATCTACTTCACGAAGGGCGAACGGAGCGCTCTGGCAGAGCTGGCCGCGACGATGCTCTAGAGCGCCCGGACGAGCTAACGCGGCAACTGAAACGCCTGTGGAAGACCAACTGTCCGCGTGGTCGTGCTACCGATCATTGGCAGCCCAATCCGTATGATCGCCGCAATGACCAGGGAGACATCGCCCCCGTCTAGCTGCAGATCGATGCTCGCCTCGCTCGTACTTACAGTGAGCTGGTCGAGTGCTAGGCGCACGGCATCTGCTCGTTCCTCCGCGCGCTCTGGAGCCCGATCGTTATGTGAGATCTGCGCCAGCAAGCCGGGCAGCATCTCGCGCAACTCGGCCGCGCTAGGCGGCTGGGACACCCCGTAGAGAGAGACCCCGGCAGTGCCCGGGGCCAGCCAAACGATGGCGCCATCTGCCGAATGGAGCCAGGCACGCGCTGGGTCGTCGTGACCAAGCCGGTCTCCCCACGGCTGCACAAGACCAGCTCCAAGGAAAGCTGCCGCAAACGCTCCCTCGGGCAAGCGCGCATGCCCGCCTCGCCAGTGAGGCGCTACCTCACCCCCAACCCGCTCCCGGAGATCAACCGCCGGAGAAGCGAAAGCTACGTGCTCCACCATCGGTACCGGTCGCATCGTGTCGATCGACGAGTCAGGTGGGAGGAACGACCTCATGCCGGCCGGGAAGAGGACCGTGCGGTGCGCCGGAGCACCCGAGCCTGCAGTCCGCTCACTCGCGAATACCCAGTGAGCGTCTGCGTCATCAAGTCCGCTCATTCCTAGCGGACGGCCACCGAACGCTGAAGCCAGCATCTCGGCATCGAGCGCGAACGGGAAGAGACCGAATCCAGTTGGCAGGCCCTCCCGAAGCGCACCGGCGAGGTCGACCGCGATAACGAACGACTGCTCGCCGGCATTGGGTGAGCCGACGGCGAGGAGACTCTCAGGAATCGACGCAGCCGGCCCCGGAATCTCGACATCGCAGCCGTCGGCAAATTGGCCGGTCATCGGCACGAACTCCCTGGCAGCTGTGCGATCGTCCGCGGCGGCGGCGTCAGCGAGCGTGGTGAGCGCTGCGACGGCGAGCAGGTTTCGAAAGGCCCCACCACACCGTGGCGCTTCAACGACCAGCCGTGCAACTCCAGGTTCCTCTTCAATCGCCAGAATTGCGAAGAGGGCCTGCACCGAACGGTTGAGATAGGTCACAAATGGCTGAAACTCGGGCCTCGCGGTTTGATTCAGTTGACCAGCGGCCTGGCTCGCGAACGCTTGGCCGCGTCCAAAGGCCAGCCCCACAGCCGCTGGGTCTTCGGTGGAAAGCGACGCTCGCAGAGACCCGTCAGGCCGGATTCCCAACGCGAAGCCTTCGACGCCAACACCCTCTAAGAAGTCGAGACTGCCTGCGAGACCGCTGGGCAAGCCGGAGAAACCCGGCGCCCAGGCAGCAAAGAACGCGTCAGAAGGTAGGTCAGCCGGCGCTACGGCTCCCGTGGCCATATGGGTGCCGAAGCTCAGCCGATACCGATCACCGATCGTCTGAGCGCGACCATCTGGCGCCGACAACGGCTGGTCACTGATGACCGAAAAGCCGCTCTGGCCGATGGAGAAACCGAGCACGGTTGCCCCTGGCTCCACAATAACGATGGGACTCCCTGGCAGATCGAGCGTACGCTTCACCTGGTTCGAGATCGCCTCGGCCAGCAGATTGGCTACCCGCTCGTCGGCATCGGTCACCGACGGGATCGAGCCTGCCCAGCTGCGTAGGGCGGCGACATCCACAAGCGCGTTGAGAGCGCCTGGGCTCAGCTCAACCGCCCACGCAGTGCTCACCGAAGCAACGATTGGAGGTGGATCAGGCAGGGCCGCTTCCGAGACGGTGACGGGCGCCGTTGCGGCTGAGGCGGCCGGCTGCAACGCTTCTAGGGCGAGAACGGAACTCGCCGATTCCGCGGCTGGTTCCGCCACAAATGGCGTGTCCTGATCCCCACGGCAACCGACAAGGAGGAGCAAGATGAGAGCAACGCTCTTCGGCGAAGACGGCACAGTAAACTCGGTGGAATGTGAGACGATGCCTGCGCATGGTACATCTGCTGGTGATGCCTATCTACGCACTGAACGACGAACCGGTCTTTCCGGACCCTATTGAAGCAGAGCCCGACGGTCTGCTAGCTGTTGGCGGAGACCTCGCGCCGCGACGTGTACTGACCGCTTACGCACTGGGGATATTCCCATGGCCGATCGGTGACATGCCGCTGGCGTGGTTCTCCCCGCCCGAGCGAATGTTGCTCGACTTCGATGATCTGAAGATCTCTCGCAGCCTCAGAAAGGCGCTACGAAGTGGCGGGTTCTCGGTGACAATGGATCAGGCGTTTCCGGATGTGATGGCGGCCTGCTGCTCGACTCCGCGTTCGCACGAGACAGGCACCTGGATCACGGACGACATGCAGCGGTCGTACGCGCAAATCCACGAACTCGGCTTCGCTCACTCGGTCGAAGTGTGGCGCGAGGGCGAGCTCGTCGGAGGGCTCTATGGCATCTCGATCGGAGCGATGTTCTGTGGGGAGTCGATGTTCCACACGGTCAACGACGCCTCCAAGATCGCGTTCGTGGCGCTCGCTCGGCAATTGCAGACTTGGGGGTTCCACTTCCTGGACTGTCAGCTTCACACGCCGCATTTGGAGAGCCTCGGAGCCTTTGAGATTCCGCGAGAAGAGTTCAGAAAGCGGCTTCAGGACGCGATCTGGCAAGAAAGCCGTCGAGGTCAATGGAGCTTCGAACTGGAACTACCGACTTTGGGACAAGCTCAAGGCGCCTGAATAGAATGAGTACTGGGGAGTGAGGCAGCCCGTAGGGCCAGGATAGGCAGGAAATGCAACACTTTGCGCAAGGTTCACATTGGAACTCGGGCTCTGATATGCGACATTGCTGACTCCATCGAAGGCTCGGATGTTTGAGTGTCATCACCTGAGGCAAATCAATTTAGGGAGGCGGTTCTCGCTCGTATCATGGGTGCGTATCGTGAGATCGACACGGAACGGATCTATGCGCTGCTCTCGGATATCAGCCTGGGCAGCCCATCTCCGGGGATTTCGTACCACGAAGCCCACTTCGTTGTAGAGACGATTCAGCTCCTCAAAAACCAGTACGGCAAACTATCAGCGAGCGAAGTTCAGTTGATCCTGGGTCAGCTTGCGCAGGAGACCGATAGAGCCAGGAGGATGTCAGGTGGCGTTGCCACGAGGAAACCGACGCCCGCTCCGGGACGACCCGAACCTAGGCAGCTTCGTGCTCGATCCTCCAAGATCACCACCACCTACGTGCGCGCCCCTCATTGGAGCTACGTACGCACATGGGATGCAAAGAAGTCATTCCTCGGTTTGCTCTTCGAGTCGCGTGCGGATCTAGAGGCCTACGCGAAAGAGGTCGCTGAAGACCGAGGTTTCCGAGACAGGCTCAACCCGGCGCCTCCCGAGTTTGCCGCGATCACTATCGAAGTCAGCGCTCCAGGCTTCGACCCTGTGCACTTTGGCGGCTCCGCGGTCGGACGCGACGAAGGCGAAATCCTGATCGACGTTCCAGCGCTGCCGCCCGCGCTGAGGAAAGCGGCGGCAAAGCTCCGAGCCAAGATCTCCACCGCACACTCCGCCGTCATGACTCCGGTCGTCGATCCGGATGCGCTCTCACGAACCGCCGCGGGCCAGACCCCACCCCCCCCTCCATTCGTTGCTGATGTGAGCGAGGCCCGCCGGGTGCCGGAAACTCAAGAAGACCGGCGACCCAGTTCCGAGCATCGAACGGTCAGCCGGAAGCGGCGAGCTGATGCGCGAAGCTTACAAACCCAAACCACAGGAGGCCGCAGCGATTCCGCCGACTCAGACTTCGCGAGAATCCCTACCAGCGGCCAACGAGACTCCTCCGTCGGCGCTGCCACAGAAACGGAATTCACAGAAGCAGAGTTCACGGAAGCAGAGTTCACGGAAACAGAGTTCACAGAGACGGAGTTCACAAAGCCGGAATTCACAGAGCCCGGAACCAGCGCGCAGCGGCGGAGGGCCCGCTCAGTAGCTCGAGCCCATACCCACACTGGCTCGACCGCCCGAGTGATCGATGACGAGCTCAAACGGTTCGGAAACCGCACGGGACGCCGCAGGAGGACCCGCAACCACCAGACGCTTCCGCCGAACGAAGGATCCTCACCACTACCTTCTCCCACTGAGTTCGCCGACAGGTCCTCATCAAGCATCGTCGACACCCAGACGATTCCAGTTACGGGCAACACGAAGACAATCCCGCCCTGTGCGCCCTCGGACACAATGGACATACGGGATGCCCCCACGGTCACGGAAGTCGGCCGGCAAGCACGGCCAGCTACCGCTCCCAAACCGTTGCAGGCTAACCCGAAACCTCCAGCGACCGCGAGGAGTGATGCGCCCGCCAGACCGATCGAGGCACTCGCTTTAGACCCGAACTCCTCCATCGAGGTGGGCCCGCTTATCGCAAGGAGAGATGGCGCGAGCGTGCCAGGAGGCGCGGCGGCGATCCTGCTTTATGCCGCCGCGGCCTACCCAGGCTCCATCGTAACGATCAACACACGCGCGAGCACTTGGAAGCTCGCCGTGCGCGAAGACGTGATCCTCCACTTTGCGGTCAAACCTGACGATCCCGAGTTCAGCGTTGAGACGGCGGTTCGAAGATCCGGCTTGGTTAAGCCCGCCGACCTCGACGAGGCAGTCGAGACCGCTGTCGCCTCCGAACAGAGAATCGCAGATGTGCTGGTCCGTAATCGGAAGATTCTCTTCCGCCAGCTAGACGCGGTGCTGTCTGTGCGCGCCCAACTCATGTTCCAGGCGCTCTTCGCAGCGGAGATCACGTCGTTCTCTGCGGTCGGCTACGAATCGATCGAGAATCATGGAACAGCGCCAATCGACGCGGCACCCCCAGCCTGGCTCCACTTGAAGAAGAGCTGCGGCGATCTGAATCAAACTGAACTCGATCGGCTCCTGAGCGCGCACTACGCGGATCGTCCGCACTTCGTGACGAACGCGTTCCTCAACGCGTTGACCCTCCGGCTGACGACCAAGGAGACAAAGTTCGTCAGCGAGCTACTCGTTGGCGAATGCACGGTCTCACAAGGAGTCGCGAGGTCCCCGATCAGGCGTCGGCAGTCTCTCGCGCTCGTTCTCGCCCTGGATCGCATTGGTCTTATCCGGTGGGAGAAGGTGGAAACTGCAGCGACTCGGGTGGAGCGGGTTTGGTCCGTTATCCAAACGAAGGTTAAAGAACTCGACGGAACCCAGAACCCATTTGAGGTATTGGAGGCTCACTGGTCCTCCGACGAAAAACTCGTCGGAGACTCGTTTGTCGCCCTCTGTAGGCAGCTCGATCTCGACTACGTTCAACAGAACGGAACGCCCGAGCAACAGGAGGCGGCCGCGCTCCTCCGACAAGGCTTGGTGAACACCCGCGCGGTGCTTAAGGGTCCCAAAGAGAGGCAGCACTATCGCTGCCAAATCGTTGACGAGTTCAATCGGCGTAACGCAGTGTACCTTTACGAAAAGCAGGCAGAACTGGCTCTCTTCAAGGCCGACTACGCTTCCGCCGAGGACTCACTTCGGCGGGTGGTAGAGATGGCGCCTTCTCACCCAACAGCCAACGCCCAGCTGAAGGGGGTGATCGCAGCACTGTTGAGTCGCGAACCATGAAGAAACGCACCTCCCTCACCTTCGCCGTAGTCTTCCTCTTCGCGTGCCAGGGACCGCTCGAAGAGGTGCTCGGGCCCGAGAGCGACTCGCAGACGAGGGCCGACGCAAGGGCCTGCCAGGACGGGAACCCCTTCGCCTGCACGAACGTCGCAGATGCTCTGCTCACTCGCGACCTGCCGGGTGACCAGGGCGTCGCGATTGAACTGCTCACAGAGGCCTGTGGTGCCGGAGCGACCCTCGCGTGCGTCCGTCAGGCGGAGTTCCTCTCGCCGAGTGACGCTGAGACGATACTCGACGACACCTGCACGGCTGGCGATGCGCTCGCGTGCCAGAGGCTAGGCACTCGTCTTCGAGGCTCGGACCCGATCCGCGCGTACGGGCTCTTTGGCCTCGCTTGCGAAGAGCGACTCTTCCATGCCTGCCACCAGCAAGGCTCGATGCTGCAGACTGGCGAGGGAGTCGCGGCTGATCCCGAGGCTGCGTTTGCTCTCTTCCGAGAGCTCTGTGCCAGCGGCGGAGCGGAGGGCTGCCGCGAGAACGCTAGAGAAATGCTGGATCCCAATAGCCCAAATGCCGACTCAGAAACCGCCGAGATCCTAGCGCAGCGCGCGTGCGCTGGCGGAGACGGTGAGGGATGCTGGCTCGCCGCGGAGGTCGCGGCCGCGAGCGCCGCCGAACGCGGCGACCACGAAACGCACGACGCCGACGTATTCCGTCGGCGCGCGTGTGAGTTCGGCTTTCCCGAAGACTGTGAGTTCTAAGGAGCCGCCTTACTTGGCTGCTGCATAGTTCTCAGCAACCTTCGCCCAATTGATGACGCTGAAGAACGCCTCCAGGTAGTCCGGGCGCCGGTTCTGGTAGTTGAGGTAGTACGCGTGCTCCCAGACGTCGACGCCGAGGATCGGCGTGAGGCCGCTGGTGTACGGAGAGTCCTGGTTAGCGGTCGATGTCACGACCAAACCACCCTTGGCATCAACACAGAGCCAACCCCAACCGGAGCCGAACTGCGTGGCGGCCGCGGTCTTGAGCTTCGTCTTGAAGTCCTCGAACGAACCGAACGCGGAGTGGATTGCCGTACCGAGCGCACCGTCGGGCGTTCCACCACCGTCCGGGCTCATGACTTCCCAGAAGAGGCCGTGGTTCGCGAAACCGCCGCCGTTGTTACGAATGCCGCCGCGGATCTCCTTCGGGACGCTCTCAAGGTTGCGGAGGATCTCCTCAATGGACTTCGCGGCCCAGTCGGAGTGACCCTCAAGCGCCGCATTGAGCTTCGCGGTGTACCCAGCATGATGCTTGCCGTGATGGATCTCCATCGTGCGCGTATCGATGTGGGGTTCGAGGGCGTCGGTCGCGTAGGGCAGGGCGGGAAGCTCAAAAGCCATGATATCTCCTGTGAAGCAACTGGGTTGACTAACGCGCCACAGCGTAACCATTCAAGGTGCACTGTCAATGCGCCCAAACGCTCGACTCCAGGACCTCAACGTGACCCCATTCGTCCGCATCGCGATCGCGACCGGTTTGCTCTCTGCAACGCTCTCCTGCCGTCCATCACAGGCAAGCGACCCAGCCGAGCAATCGTCCTCAACGCCACAAGAAGCGCGGACTTGGCCGGATCTGCCAACGAGCTGTGGCATCTGCTTCGCACACAGCTACCAGAGTCGCGGCGCCAGGGGATACGGCACGAGCGCCTCAAACCGCTCGTTGGATCGACTCAGCGAGATAGGCACCGGCGCCATCAGCCTCACGCCGTTCGGATACCAGTCGCTCACCGGAACCAGCATCCGAACGAGCGAAAACTTCCCTGGAGGCGAAACCAGCAGCGCCATGCGCATCGACATCGAGCGCGCGCATGAACACGGCATGGTGGTGATGGTCAAACCACACATTTGGCCCGCTGGCGGCTGGCGCGGAGAGCTGGCGCCCAATCCCGGAGCGGGCGGATGGGAGGCCTGGTTTGTGTCCTACACCGCCTTCATGATGAACTGGGCTCGCCTAGCCGAGGAGACCGGCGCGGAGTGGCTCGTGGTTGGCGTCGAACTCAAAACCGCCACTCTGACGGAGACTGAGCGCTGGAGGGCGCTCATCGCCGAACTGCGAACAGTTTACTCCGGCCACATGACCTACGCCGCGAACTGGGACGAAGTCTCCCAGATCCAGTTCTGGGATGACCTCGACGCCGTCGGGATCCAGATGTTTGCCCCGCTCGCCACAGAGGGCGTGCTGAGCACCAAGCAGACCACCGTAGAGGCGGCAAGTCGCTGGCTCGCCGAGTTCTCTCGCGTGGCGGCTGAGTCTGACAAGCCTATCATCCTGACCGAAGCCGGCGTCATGAACCGCGAGAATGCATTGGTCCGCCCCTATGAGTGGCCCAACGACAGGTCTGAGGCGGCGACAGAAATCGGCGATACCCACCAACGTTGGGCCTTCGAAGCCATCGCCGAGACGTTCGGAACCGCAGAAAATGTCATCGGGATCTACTGGTGGAAGGTCTTCACAGACCTCAACACAAACGAAGAGGGAGCCGTGGGGTTTGTGCCGCTCGACAAGCCCGCAGAGCAAGTTCTGATCAGCATTTGCGCACCGGGGTAGCGAGCAAACCGGCTTTGCTTTCTCTCGCACGAGCTCGGGCTGAAGCAGCGCCATGCGTCCGGTTCACCCTCCGCTGCCGCGTCATTCTCTCTCCGATCCGCAACATCCCCGCTGTCCCGCCGACAACGTCTCATGACGGCGCGAATCTCCGCGCCCCTTCTCGGAGCACGTCATGGACAAGGTCAGCAACGCAGCAGGAAAGGCTCTCACCGCAACGGAACTTCAAGGACGGGTATCCATCCAAGAAGCCTCCGGTAATGTGGCAGCTGGCGCATCCATCGTCTCCGCTGGCGCGGACGTCGCTCGCGGGATGAGCGATGCCGCAGATGTCACCGAGTTCGCCGAAAACATGGAGATGTTCGACCGTGCGGCGAGATTCTCGGACCACCTCTTCGGCGACCAAAACCACGCGCAGACGGGTGTCGGAGCTGTCTTCGTGGCAGCAGCGAAGACGGGTTCAGAAGAGCTCGCCTCCCACCTACTCGACACCCTCCCCGCGGGGCGGTTCAGCTCGCCGCTCGGCGCGATCTCCTCGGTTGTGGGCTCGCTCAACGACGCGGTCGACGTTGACTCGCCGTTCAAGCTCCTCACTCAGTCCGCCGCAGAGATTCAGCCTGGCGCGCAGATTGACGGAGGGATTGGGCTCGCGATCGACACCGCAACCGTACTTACTGCCGGGGACCTAGCCAGCATCGAGGCTGGTCTAGAGGCGATCAACGCGGATGCGCTTGCAGGCGAATATGGAGTCGTCGCGCAGACAGCCTCCATGACGAGCAACCTGCTAACGGAGTTCGACCATACCGCGGATCTGCTCACCGGGGACGCGGCGGAGAACGGCGATCTTGGCGTCTTTGTTGGAGCGGGCAACGACCTCGGTGACCACATCTTCGACGTGACGAACAGCCGCAATGAGTCCGATTGGGAGTTCCGACCGGACGCATAGACGTCAGCTCAAGGGGCAGCTCAGCTGCCCAGACGAGCCTTCAAGAGGTCGACGGTTTCACGCAGCGATTTTACTTCGCTGCGCAGTTTGTCGACTTCGACGTTTTTGTCTGCCGACTTCTTTCTCGCCTCTTTTCGAAGCCCGTCAGCGAGCTTCATGACGGTGACGCTGTCTTGATGCGCGAGCGTGTTCGCGTATTTTTCGACATCGTTGATCGCCTCGGTCGCCTTCATGGCAGCCAGCGCTCGAGCCGCCGCCAACTGAACGCGATCGTTCGGGTCTCGAAGGCGGTCGCAGAGCGTGTTTACGATGCGTCGCCGCGCCTTCTTATGGTCTGTTTGCAGTCCCGCTCGACCGAGCGCGGTGACGGCCGCAACGCGAGCGCGGAACGCGATGTTCCCTGGCTCCGTTCGCTTTCGAAGCTTCTTTTGAGCGTACTTCGGGCTTGCCTGGCCCAGCCCCAATAGGGCGCCTGACTGCGCGTAACCGTGATAGCCCTCGGTCTGGCTCGCTTCGATAAGCAGGTCGATCGGGGCGTCCTCATGGAACCCGCCGAGAACGTCGTACAACGCTCGCCGAGCGCGCGGTGGAAGATCGTCCTGAGCGCGATCCATTAGCGCTTGCAGGATGTCCGGCTCACGTAGCCCGCGGACGGCGAGGATGACCCGCTCCAGCGCGCGAGGGTCTTCTTCCTTGCGCACCAGATGTGGGAGGGCCGCTACACCCGCGCGAGTCTTAGTTTCACCGAGCACCTTCGCGATTTCGACCCGGACACCCCAGAAGCGCTCGTTGTCATAGGCAGCAATGACGGCGTCGATATTTGGTCGGTCGCCTGTGAGGCAGAGTTCACGAGCCGCCAGAATACGCCCGACGCTGTCTGGTGCATCCGTGAGTTGAGCCTTCAGCAAGTCTGCGCCCGGATTGAACGTCAGAGCATGCATGACCTGCATGTGCGGGTCGACGCGGACCTGCACGGGCGTGTTCTCCATCGCGAGCCCAAACGTCTCCTTGGCTCCCTTGATGTGAAGCATTCGCGAGTGCTCAGTACCGTCCGAATCCGTCCAACCGATTTCTAAATCGAAATCGAAGAGCGGGATGTCTTTCGACGTGTCCCATTGCTGCTGCTCGACCGTGAAGAGCGCGTGTTTCGCTTCCGCGTCGTACGAGTAGATGACCTTGAGGTCTGGATACCCCTTCGAGTGAAACCACTGGTCGAAGAACTTCACCAGAGAGAGTCCGGACACCTCTTCCATCACCATGCGGAAGTGGTCGGTCTCAACGTTCTTCTCAGCGTAGCGAGTGAGGTAGAGCGTCACCCCCTTCCAGAAGTTCTCGTCGCCGAGCAGACGCCGAAGCGTGTGAAGCCGGCACGCACCTCCCGGGTAGAGATGCATGTCGTACATCTGCCACGACGAGTTGAACTCGCGGGTGACGATGGGACGCATGTAGCGCTTGTCCGCCTCCCGGAAGTAGCTGCCAGCGTTCTGATAGAGTTCATAGGCGAACTCTTCCGGCCCGAGCTTGTCCTCGTACCAGCAGGCTTCCATATACGTCGCCCACGACTCCTTCAGCCACGCGTGTGCGAAGTCACGACAGACGACGAGGTCGCCGAAGTAGCTGTGCGCCATCTCGTGGACGTTCACCTGATCGACAAACGTCGTCATCTCCGAGGCCAGCGCTTCGTCCATCAGGCAGAAGTCATCCCAAGAAACGAGCGAGATGTTCTCCATCGCGCCGCCGAATCCCGGCAGCGCGAACTGGAAATACTTCGGGTATGGGTAAGGAACCCCGAGCCTTTTTGTCATCCACTCAAGCGCCTCTTTGGTCTTGCCGAGGCCGCGCCGAACGTGGTCTTCGTCGAACTCCTTCGTCGCGTAGTAGGCGATCGGGATGCCCTCAAACTCGCCGTCGGTAACCTCGATGAAGTCTCCAATCGCGATGCACGTGATGTAGGAAGGGCAGGGATGGTCGAGCTTCCAGCGCACGGTCTTCATGCCGTCTTCGTGTAGCTCTTCTCCATCGTGAGCGCCGTTCGCGAGGCATGTGAAACGCTGCTCTGCACAGAGCCCAAACGAGAGCTTTGGACGCACATGAGGTAGGTCTACGCAGGGCATCCAGTGCCGAGCGAGCTCGCTCTCGCTGTCCGTCGCTGCGTACCAAGCCGCGTCGGGATAGGCCTCACTAGGCTTCGAGAAATAGAGGCCTGCAACCGGCTTATCAACGCGATACGGAACCTCGATCGTGCGCTCTTCACCGTCGGCCAATGGCGTCTCCCAGCGGATGACTAGCTCGTGGCCATCGTACCGGAACCACTCCACGCCCTCGCCCCGTGCCTCGGCGCGAGTAAAGGCGACCGCGTTAAGCTTGAGCGTATGCCCGGACCCACCGTTGCCACGAACGGTGATCGTGTTGGTGCCCTCAAGGGACTCTTCCTCCAGATCGAAGCGAAGCTCGAGATGCATGTGCACAGGCTCGACGCGCGAGTCTGGCGGATAGTGCTTGGTTGCTCCTGGCCGAGTAAAGCCGGGAGATGCGGACGCTTTGTGGTGCTGGCAGGCGCGCTTCATCGTTTACCTCGTGGATTAAGGCGCGCAGGTTGGCGCTCGGAGGGCCGTTTCGCAAGGGCGAGACCGCTGGGGTTAGATCGAGCTCCCAACACTCAGCTGCCAACCGCGAGCCACCGACTGGGTCAGCCGTGCATGCAGGCGGATGGGAGGCCGTGGAGAACGCTCGCAATGGCGAACCCAAAGAGCCCGGCCATCATCACCACTAAACCGGCCGGGCGGATTCCGACGCTCTTACCAGCCTTTTCGGTCAGTGACCAAAGCCCGATCGACGCGAGGAGCAAGGTAAACCCGTACTCAGCGGCAAACTCTGGGTACCCACCCATCAACTCAGAAACCATGTCGTACGACTGCATGTTCAACACGTATCCAAACGCCACAGCGACGGCAGCGAGCGCAATCTTGGTCATCTTGTTCGACATGGTCTCAACGCGGGGGTGGGGGACCGCACTATACTGATCACGATTCTGGTCGCTTGCAACCGGGTGCCGAGTCGTGCCCGACCCCTCGCTCAAGCCGCGCACCAGCACGACATCTCGATCAACCAATCGTAGGCGCACCATGAGCGAACCGAGTCGTGCCCGACGTCCTCGGCACGGCCCCGCGAACTCCCAACCGTACGGGCACCAAAAGAGAAACGAATCAGCGCCGAAAACTCAATTCAGCGAGCCGATTCCGATCGCTTCGGAGCGAGGTAAGCGAAGGCGAATGCGACCAACGGGTGCAGCAACATTTCCAGACGATCACCGCAGGTCAGCGCCATACCGGAGACCGTGAGTGTCGAGAAGAGAATGCCCGCGAGCGCGTAGGCCGATGCGATCTTGAGACGACTCGCGCTAGTCAGTCGACCGGCAACGTTCGCACCGGCAGCAGTGCACAGAAATCCGACCAAGATGGCGACCGGCGTGTACCAATTCACGACCGTAGGATCGGCGTATCCGGAGAGTGAGCTCCCCATCGACATCAGCGCCCCGCTGAGAACGACCGTTCCCATAAAGATCGTACCAACGATGTCCGCGGAGAAGGCGATCGCCACCGCGGCGAGGATGGACGAGTTCTCATCTTGCCGGCGGCGGCTTGGGACAAGTGCTTGATTCGGGTTGTGCATTGTTTCCTCTCGGCAGGGTCCCGAGAATTTACACAAGACTCCCGCTCGACGCCACAGTGAATCCCTCACTGTTTCAGAACTCTCGCAGCTAGCACCGCCACTTCCACCTTCGCCTGCCCCGACAGGTTCCCAGCCAGGTCACCAAGAAGAGAAGAAAACCGTAGCCAGTACTCTTTGCTCAGATCGTCGGTCAGACCGGTCAAGATGGGAGATGGCGTAGCCGGCAAATCAGGCCACTCGGACTTACGCACTTTGCCCTCAATCGCGATCATAGCGCGCACGCGCCGACAGGCCTCCGCCGGGTCCGACTCTGGAGTTTTGGAGAGCCAGAGAACCAGCGAGCGAAACGAGCATTAGGGCGCCTCTACCGACGTCTCCCGCGCGAGCTCTAGCAGCCGCCACTCCGGATCCTCGGGCTCAGACCACCGTATGAGCTCAAGCACCTCACCAGGACGCCACGGCATCGGCGACGGAACTT
>JBLHWZ010000103.1:0-16542 GCA_047629415.1 Bradymonadia bacterium
TTTCTGCTCGTGTTGCTGGCCGGGGCTGAGACCATGTGCCGCGTGTCGAGGGTCCAGCCCATGGTGAACCATACGCCCCAACTCTGGGCGTATCTGCGACTCCAAGTCCAGCCTGAGGACATCGTGATCGTCGGCACGTCGCGCGGACAGCGAGGGCTCGAGCCTGCCCAACTCAGCGAACTCCTCGGTCAGGACGTCCACCAGCTCGCGTGGCGCGGTGCTGGAGCAGAGCCGGTGTTGCGCTCGTTCGCCGAGGACGAATCGTTCCACGGCACTGTGATTCTGGATTTCATGCCTTCGCATTGGGCAGCTCCAGCCAGCACAGTGTCAGCTAACGGGGCTTCGCGGGGACTGCTCGCGGCCTACACAAATCGAAGTGCGCTGCTATCGGCGGAGATTTCAGCGAGGCTTTGGGCCCAAGAACGGTTCTCCATCGCTTCTCCGGACGTCACCATCGAGGGGCTCGGCCGAGCGGCTTCGGGCAACCCACCAGTACCCGGCAGGAACCCGCTGCGCTTAGTTCCGAGCGGGTTCGTAGAGTTCGACTCGCGCTGGTTTGATGCCGAGCGCTTCGAGCGTCGGGCGCTAGCGAGGGAAGGGCTCGCCCTGTGGTACGCGGGGTACACGCGCGAAGATGTCTCTGCAGGCATCGTGCGCCTCTCGCTCTTGGTAAACCGCATCGAATCCCGCGGTGGACGGGTGATCACCGTGCGCATGCCGACAACCGGGCGCGCGTGGGTGCGCGACGCGGAGCACCTTCCGAAGGCTGAAGTCTACGACCGTTTTGCCAGCGAGGTCGGTGGCGAATGGCACCACTTCACAGAGATGGCGGGGGCCGAGGACCTCTATGCGCCCGACGGCTCGCACCTGGACTCCCCGTCATCTGCAAATTTCACATCGTGGGTCGCGACGATCGCGAGACCTCTTTAGGGAGCGATGTTTGTTCCAAAGGCCGAGTTCAAACGAGTTCGAGGACTTCGGGACGTGGCGAAGCCGAGAGGTGACGCCGCAGAGTTTGATGGGGCCCTCTTAGGGCTCGGCTTCGCCTCCTCCGCCTCGAGGGGCCGCGACTCCGCGCCGAACTCTCTTCTCAACTCGTGGGCAGCTACTCGATCGGGAACTCCACGCCCTGTGCGAGTGGCAATGAGTTTCCGTAGTTGATCGTGTTCGTCGTGCGGCGCATGTAGGCACGCCAGCTGTCTGAGCCTGACTCGCGTCCACCACCCGTGTCCTTCTCGCCTCCGAATGCGCCACCGATTTCGGCACCGGAGGTCCCGATGTTCACGTTGGCGATTCCACAATCGGAGCCCGCAGCGGAAAGGAATAGCTCTGCTTCCCGGATGCTCTCCGTGAAAATCGCGGACGAGAGCCCTTCATGTGCCGAGTTCTGCACTGCTATCGCCTCGGAGAGCGTGGAGTAGGGCATGACGTAGAGCAGCGGGGCGAACGTCTCGCGCATCGCAGGGGGGCAGTCCGACGCGACCCTCATGACCGCAGGTCGGACGTAGGTTCCACCTGATTCGCCAAGGACTCGACCGCCCCCAGACAAGAGGACGCCACCCGCCTCCTCGGCCTCCGCAATGGCTGAGTCCATGGCGGCGGCGGAGTCACCGTCGATGAGCGGGCCGACGAGGGTGCTCGGCTCTCGAGGATCCCCGATTGTGAGCGTGCCGTACGCGGCGGTCAGCCGAGCACAAACCTCGTCAATTTGTGACTCGTGCACGATCAATCGGCGCAGACTCGTGCATCGCTGTCCGCACGTGCCGACCGCCCCAAAGACGATGCCGCGCATGGCCAGCTTCAGGTCCGCGCTCGGAGTCACGATGGCGGCGTTGTTGCCCCCGAGTTCGAGCAGCGTTTTGCCGAGTCGCGCGCCGACCACGCTGGCGACGGAGCGCCCCATGCGAACGGAGCCGGTCGCGGAGATAAGCGGAAACCGTTTATCAGCGGCTATCGCCTCGCCACAATCCTGTCCGCCAACAACCAGAGTGGCGAGCCCCGCGGGAGCCTCTGGCATCTCAGCGATGGCAGTCTTCACGATCTCGTGTACGGCGAGCGCGCAGAGCGACGCCTTCTCGGACGGCTTCCAGACGACGGAGTCGCCACAAACGAAGGCGAGCATCGCGTTCCAGGCCCAAACGGCCATCGGAAAGTTGAACGCCGTGATGCAGCCGACGGGGCCGAGGGGATGCCACTGCTCCATCATCCGGTGGTTTGGGCGCTCGCTGACAATGGTCTTTCCGTGGAGCTGTCGGGAGAGCCCGACCGCGAACTCACAGACGTCGATCCACTCCTGGACTTCGCCCTCTGCCTCCGACCGGATCTTCCCAACCTCCAGTGTGATCACATTTGCGAGCGCCGCCTTGTTTTCGCGCACGAGTTCGCCGATCCGACGAACGAGAGCGCCGCGACGAGGTGCGGGCACTGTCCGCCAAGCAGTGAACGCGTCGACAGCGACGGTGGCTGCCATGCTGACATCGTTCGGAGTTCCGCCCCGCACCTTGGCGAGGACGCTCCCGTCGATCGGCGAAATCGCTTCCAGAATAGCGCCCTCGACGGACGAGAGCCCCGGCCCGCGAACACCATCAAGAACATCAGAGGGAGAGAAGGTGAGCATCACAACCATCGGTAGAGAGGTTGGGTCGCTACCGCACCAATTTCATCACCTCAATGCTAGTCCTCTCGCCTCGCCGGTCTCGCCCTGTTCCTTGCCCGCCCTAAGGTTATCTCTAGGTGCCCGAAGGTCAGGGAGGAAAACGGTGCTTGAGGGGGTGGACGGTCTTCCAATCTGGCGATTTGGAAGACCTCAGACGTCGCCGCGGGCCGTCGAGCGAGCTGCCACGTGCGCGGATCCTCCAACCGCGCAAGCGTTGGTCGCAGCTCTGCACTTGCGCCGCTACGCGTCCGCTCTTCCCCCATACGTGGCTTAGCCTTTGTTTGAGTCCGTCCTAGTCGGGCCCGCGGACCACGACTCCGGCGAACTCCTTCACCCACCACGTGCCGGGCGGGAACATCACACCCGCTTGGTCCTCACGCCAGATCGAGCGGCAGACCGCGTATTCGTCGAGGAATGCCTTCCGCTCGGCGTAAGCGGCATCGCGAGCTTTCTTGCACTTGCAGGCGAAGTCGCCACGCCCCTTGAACCACGTCTCCGGGCTGAGCGGGACCGAGCCGACTCGAACGCGTCGAACTACCTCCGCTCCTGCTACCGTCTTTCGCTCTGAGCGTCTGCGTCTGCGCTCTCGCGCCTCAACTCTAGTCAGCTCAATCCGGTATTTGGCTTTGTACTCGGCAAGCGACAGGTGGAGTTGTTCCGGGACCTCGAAGACAACGTCGACGGTGTCGGGCATTACGCCTTCCTCACGGAAAAACGAGGGGCGCTCATACGTTAGCGTGCGCCCAATATCTCCCGGGGTCGTCACGAAGCCCGGATAGTCCTCGGTTCGCGACACAAGGTCTGCCGCGACGGGGTTGCCGCTCACGTACATCAGCCGCCGCCAAACATCTTCGTCGTGGACCGGCCGGACGACGTGGTAGCCATCTCCTGACCAGAACTTGTCGTCCCGGGCGTGATGGGCGTTCATCAATCGCGCCACCATTGCGTTCACATCGCGAACGAAGTGCGGCAGCTGCCCGTGAACATCGAGCCCCTTCAGATGATAGTGGTTCGCCATGAGCGCCAGTGCGTAGAGCTTGATCCCGTGCTTCTGCGCATAGTGACCGACGATGAAGAGGAATGCGTTCGTCACTTCTCGTGTCGGCGGCAGGAAGAACCGGCGGCTGATGCAGCGGCTACTTACTTCAAAGACTTGGCCCGCGACGATTTGTCGTGGTGGTGTGGCCATCGAGGTTCCTTAGAGAGTGGTTCTCCAAGTGTTCGACCTCCTGCCCGTGTCGTTGCGGACGAAGTTGCGTCAGCCTTGAGCGATCACCGAACTCGGCGGCGCCGTGTGCGATCAGCTAGACCAACTGGCCGGCTACCCGCTGCGGTGCCACTCTGCGCGTAAGCCCATTCACGCAAACCAGCCCCACTATCGTGGTTGTTGCGAAGACCACCGCGTTCCAGCCCAGCAGCGCTGTTGCGCTCGCCTCGACTGAAGAGTCGCCGGTCGACATCGCCCAAGCCCAGTATTTTGCTGCACTTCCGGCGATTGTTGCGAACTGAATCGTCGCGGCGAACTGCGCCAACAAGGTGAAGCGGAAGAACTCTGCTGCGCGGCCTGCCCAGCCCGAACCAAGGCCCACGACCGCGAACAGAAGGGTGGCGACGACGGCCGGGCCACCGATCGGATGGTGGAGATTGATTTCCGAGCCAAGTATGATCTGACTCGTACAGACGACGACGGCGACAACCTGAAATACCCAGATGGCGCGGCCGTCAGGGCCAAGTCGGGCGAGTCTCTCCCACATACGGGTCCTGGGCGCGGGGCGAGCAACGTGCTCACGAGAAGAACAACGCCTCGCTGAGTACGTCACATTCCGCACAGACGCGCTTCTACAAACGTTGCACAGCCTTCGAGCCATCCAGGAGCGATCAGGAGTCGCAGAACTGCTGGTACTCTTCGAAGCTAGTGAAGTGCGCAGAGTCACCGCACATCTTGCAGTCGGCGTCGCGCCGGATCTTCAACTCCCGAAACTTCTGATCCAGTGCATCGTAAAGCAGCAGCCGGCCGACCAACGGCGTGCCGATTTCGAGCAGGAGCTTGATGACCTCGGTCGCTTGCACGAGCCCGATTGTTCCTGGGAGCACGCCGAGCACGCCGGCTTCTTGGCAGGAGGGCGCGAACTCCGGCGGCGGAGGCTCCGGGTAGAGGCAACGATAGCAGGGCCCTTCTCCCGGTTTTACGACCGTCACTTGTCCCTCGAAGCGAAAGACGGAGCCAGTGACGTTTGGGATGCCCAGGTGAACGCAGGCGTCGTTCACAAGGTAGCGCGTCGGGAAGTTGTCTCCGCCATCGACGACCATTTCGTAGCCCTCGAAGATGTCGAGCACGTTCTCCGCGGTGAGCCTCACGTTGAACGTGTTGACGGTCAGCCCAGGGTTCAAGGCCAGCAATGTCTGCTTCGCCGACTCCACCTTGGGAACACCCACGCGATCATCCGCGTGGAGGATTTGCCGTTGCAGATTGGATCGGTCCACCACGTCCGAGTCGATGATGCCGAGTGTGCCCACTCCAGCAGCTGCTAGGTAGTAGGCTGCTGGTGATCCAAGGCCGCCTGCACCGAGCAGCAGCACTTTCGATTTGAGTAGCTTCTGCTGGCCGGCCTCGCCGACCTCCGGAATCAGCAGGTGTCGGCTGTAGCGTGTTCTCTGCTCTGGACTGAGCACGGTCGGCACTGTGAAACCGTAACCAGCTTGCTTCCAGCCACCGAAGCCTTCGCTCATCGATGCAACGTTAGAATATCCGAGGGTTTGCAGGGTGTGCGCGGCCAATGCGGAGCGCGTGCCACCTGCGCAGTAGACGATGATTTCCGCCTCGAGATTGGGCACCGCTTCTTCGATTCGAAGCTCGAGGAACCCGCGTGGAATGAGAACAGCGCCGTCGATATGGCCGTCGGCCGTTTCTGTCTCCGCGCGTACGTCCAGGAAGACGGCCGACTCGAACTCGGCTCTCACGTCTGCGGGTCTGACTTCGCGGATGCCTTGTTTGACGCGGTCAAGGTGAGAGCGAAAACCTGACATATTTCAGTACCTTGCAGCAGGTGCGGGGGAGGGCGGCGCTTCTTCCTGACGCAGCTAGTCAGGAACTAGCCTGTCAGCAAGCCAGTGGGCTGCAGCGTTCTCGCGTTGCGCGGCTCGCTCCGGGTTGATAAGGGCACGCCTGCGTCACCTCCCTAGCCCTCCCAGAATTGGTGACTAGGTTTGCTCACGTTCGGGCCGAACCTTCGGGGCGTCACCGAAACCACTACCCGGTCCCCGTCCCCGGCCAAACCAACGGAGTCGCCATGCGCCGTATGTTCAAGTCCAAGCTCCACCGGGCGGTGATCACTGACGCCGACCTGGAATATGAAGGATCCGTAACGCTCGACGCGAACTTCATGGAAGCAGCTGACATCATCGAGCACGAATATGTGCACATCTGGAACGTAACCCGCGGTACTCGCCTGCAGACCTACGCGCTGAACGGCGACCGCGGCTCGAAGGTGTGCTGCGTGAACGGCGCCGCCGCCCATCTGATGAAGAAGGGCGACCGCGTGATCATTGCGACCTTCACCGACGTGGCCGATGACCAGCTAGAAGGCTGGCAGCCCACTGTCGTATTGGTCGACGAGAACAATAATATCGTCGACCCTAATCTGAGAGAGATCCCCGGGCCTCGACGCCGCGTTTCATAGCGGCCAACCCGCGGGGCGATCTCCGCACCGCACCATCAGTCGCGAATGCTCGCCATTTCACTCGCCATCATTGCCGTAATTGCTTGGTCTGCCAGCGCGGCAGTCTCGGTGGCGGATCTCTTCGGAGGAGGCGCCCGTACTGAGCGGGTGGCACGCGCTGGGATCGTGATCGGCGCGGTGTTTACGACTGCCTCGCTGCTCGCGCTTGTGATAGCGGACGGCGTGTCCGCCGCTGTCGGCCCAGCCAACCGCTACCTATTCCTCTCCATGGTCTTCGGCATCGGCGCGCTCGCGCTGGGCCGTCGGATTAGCATGAGGGCAGCCAACGCCTTTGTCGGCGCATTCAGCGCGGTCGGTGTCTCCTCGTTCTTGCTAGCGCCGTCGGGTCCGGCCGGAGCTACCCCTCCGGTGCTCGCGGTTCACATCGGACTCGTACTGATCGGGATTGGGACATTTACGCTCTCCGCCGTGGCCTCGATGCTCTATCTGGTCCAAGAGCGCCAGCTCCGGAACAGGAATTTCGGTCCGCTCTTCCAGAAGCTGCCCAGCCTGGAAGAACTGGATACTGCCAGCTTCCGACTCGTGGCTTGGGGGTTCGTCGTCTACACCGCGGCGCTCGTGCTCGGATTTACCTGGATCGCGGAGTCCCATACCGACATGGGACCCTCGCGGACCGGTCTGGCGATTGCCGCCTGGGTAATCTTCGCGGCCGTGATTCATACGCGAATCACCACGGGTTGGAGAGGCCGTCAGTCGGCCATCATGACCATCGCAGCTTGTATCGCGACCTACGTGGTACTGATCGGGTATGTCGCCCGATGAATCGTCGCACAATCCAGATGTTCGGGGCGAGTCATAACTCGGCGCCAGTCGAGGAGCGAGAGAAGCTGGTGATAGGCGAGGGCGGGCCTGGTGCGGCTGTCCGGCGTCTCCTCGGAGTCCCAGGTGTCGAAGAGGCAGTCGTCATCTCGACGTGCAATCGCGTCGAACTCTACGTGGCCGGCCCGGAAGGCGATGCCCTAGATGCAGCCGAGAGCTACGTGATCGACGCGTGCGGGCTCTCCCCTGCTTGGATGGGGAAGTACTGCTATCGCCACCGACATGATCACGCTGTGGCACACCTCTTCAAGGTGACAAGTTCGCTCGACTCCTTGGTGATCGGAGAGCCCCAGATCGTCGGGCAGGTGAAGTCGGCGTACGAAGAGGCGCGCACCGCCGGCGGCACGGGGCCGACCCTAAACCGGGCGTTTCACCAGGCATTTCATGCGGCTAAGCGCGTCCGGACTGAGACCGGTATCGCCGAAAATGCGGTGTCGATTTCATACGCGGCAGTGGAGCTTGCGAAGAAGGTCTTCGGGAACCTCCGCGGGAAATCCGTCGGCGTTATCGGCGCAGGTAAGATGGGCGGGCTCGCTCTCAAGCACCTCGAGGCTGCTGGCTGCACCGATTTTCATGTAATCAACCGAAGCCGGGATCGCGCGATCGATGCAGCAGGAAAAGTCGGGGGTATCGGGCACGGCTTGGACGATCTGCCTCGGCTGCTGGGCGAGGTCGACATCATGATCTCATCGACTGGCTCACAGCACTTCATCGTCAAGTATGACGACGCGAAGGAGGCTGTGGGAAGGCGAAAGTACCGGCCACTTTTTCTGATCGATATCGCAGTTCCGCGTGACGTGGATCCGCGCTGCGACACACTTCAGAACGTTTATCTGTTCACGGTGGACGACCTCGAGAAGGTGGTCGCAGCCAACCGAAAGGCACGGATGAGCGAGGCTACTCGCGCCGAGGTCATCGTACATCAGGAAGTCCGACAGCTCATGGACTGGATGCGGCAGACAGAGGTCGTCCCGACCATCGTATCGCTTCGGCAGAAGCTCACTTCGCTCAAGAAAGCGGAGCTAGAGCGAATGCTGCGCGACAACCCCGACCTGACCCCGGAAGCTCGCGCCGCCGCCGAGCGGATGGCCCATTCTCTGATCAACAAGGTTTTGCACGAGCCGACAGTGTCGCTCCGTGCAGCCAGCAATACTGGTCATCACAACGCGCTTGTCGTAGCCGCGAGGAGCCTCTTCGCGCTCGGCGAGGACGACCCGACCAGAAAGACATCGAAGGAGGGCGCTTGAGCCTTATTCGCATCGGAACCCGCGGCTCTCAGCTTGCTCTGTGGCAAGCCAATCACATCGCAGATAGACTTCGTGCAGTTCGCGAAGGCACTGAGGTCGAGCTGGTTGTTATCAAGACAACTGGAGACAAGATCACGGACCGGCCGCTGGCGTTGGTCGGAGGCAAAGGGCTCTTCGTAAAGGAGATCGAAGAGGCGCTACTCGCCGATGGGGTCGACCTGGCTGTGCACAGTCTCAAGGACATGCCGACCGAGCAGCCCGAGGGACTCGAACTCTCGTGCTACCCTGGCCGGGCCGAACCATTTGATGCCTTGTGCGCCCGTGAGCCGATTCGCTCGGTAGCGGACTTGCCGCAAAACGCTAGAATCGGCACCGGCTCGTTGCGACGACAGGTTCAGCTGCAGGCAGTACGCCCAGACCTCGAGATGGTCGGGATTCGAGGGAACGTTCCGACACGACTCAAAAAGCGGTTTGAGGCCGAGAACGTTGACGCGGTAGTGCTCGCGGCGGCCGGGTTGCGTCGTCTAGGACTCTGGGAAGACGGGTTTCTGGAGCTCACACCCCCAGACGTTCTACCTGCTCCCGCGCAGGGAATCCTCGCACTTGAAACTCGCCTCGGCGACGCGCGCCTGAAGCCGTATCTCTCCGCACTCGACGATTTTGACGCGCGCCTAGCCGCTCTCGCCGAACGTGGTGCGTTGCGGGCCATCGGGGGGGATTGCCACACCCCGTTCGCGGCCTTTGCCACCCGCGATGGCGACTACATGACCGTTACGGCTCGGCTCTACGCTGAGGACGGGAAGATGCAGGAAGCGCGACAATCCGGACCGGTCGAAGACGGCGCCGCTGCGGACGAGCTTGGGACAGAAGTCGGCGCCATGTTGGTCGAGTGACCTCGCTCTCCGGGAAACGGGTGTTGGTGACACGGAGTCGTGCTCAGGCAAGCAAGTTCAGTGCGTTGTTGGCAGTTGAGCACGCTCTCCCTGTCGAAGTTCCGGTCTTGGCTGTAGAGCCGGTGGATTCTCCCGAAGCGCGCGTGCTGGTGGAGCGGGCGCATGAATTCGACGGAGTCGTCTTTACCAGCCAGAACGGCGTTAAGGGATTCTCGGAGTTCGTCAGATACGGCGACTTACCGCGGGTATTCGCTGTCGGACCCTCGACTGCTGCGGCGGTCAAGACGAGTCTCGGCGTTGCCGCTGCTGTTCCTGAGTCCAGTTATGTCGCGGAGTCGCTGCTCAAGCTGATGCTTGCTGATGGCGTCGCAGGGAAGTCCTACTTGCTCGCCCTCGCCGAGGAGACTCGAGACGTGGTTCAGCGCGGCCTCGAAGCGGCAGGAGCGACCGTCTCCGTTGCCCCAATCTATCGCTCCGTTTGTCATCCTGCGGCACGACTGGCGCTGCTGCACGCGCTGGGGGATGGTCTTAATGCGGTGACGGTTGCCTCATCAAAGACGATGGAGTTTCTCCACCGCTCCACGCCCCCCGACCTACGACGCCGGTTGAAACGGATTCCGCTGGTCTCGATCGGTCCGATCACGAGCGCGACGGCGGTCGCCATGGGGTACGAAGTGGCTGCAGAGGCAGAGACTGCCTCCGTCGAATCGCTCGTTGACGCCGTCAAAGCCGCCATGAGAATGCCCTAGCAAGGGGAGCGATCGCCGCTAGTCCGCCTGGGTTTGAATGACCTGGGTCGTGGGAACCGCAAGTCTCGCCCCGGCTTCGGACAGCGCCTCGAGGACCTTCAGGTGAACGTCCTCGCGAATTGCTAGGAACTCGCTCCAGGCGGTGGTCTGAGTAAGGTATTGAACCAGAAGAGTCATCTCGGTGGCGGTGACGTCGGTCAGGTTCACATCCCAGCTGAGGGCCTTGATGCCATCGGTCGTCGCTAGAATCTCCTGAATCGCGCTAGTCGACGCCCGCACGATTCCGGCAGAGGTATCTAGAGAGAGGGCATAGTTCGCGACGGCCTTACGGTTCGTTCGCCATGACAAGTTCTCGATCTGCCCGTTTGCCAGCGTGCTATTCGGCATCGTAACGAGGGTCTTCTCCACGGTTCGAATGCGGGTAGAGCGGAGGCCAACATCCTCGACAGCGCCTACGACACCGGATGTCTTGATGGTGTCTCCGATCTCGAACGGCCGGTCTGTGTAGATCATCAGCGCGCCGAACCAGTTGGCGACTGTATCCTTGGCGGCGAGAGCCAACGCGAGGCCTCCGACACCCAGGCCGGCGATCAGGCCGGCAACATTGATTCCCAGCTCTTGGAGCGCGACTAGTGCCACCAGCGCGATGACAGCGACCCGGAGGATCCGGCCCACGAGCGGCACGAGATGATCATCGAGGCGGTTATCGGTCTTGGCGGCGACGCCTGTCAGGAAGCTAAGGGCGATATCGATGCTGCGAAGGGCAGCCCAACCCACGATGAGGATAACTGCGACTGTGAAACCGCTGTCAATGAACGCCTGAGGCCGTGCCGGAAACTGCGGCCAGAGCAGTCCGAAATAGATGCCTGAGACCAACACAAGACGTCGGAGGGGACGCTCGACCGCTTCTATGATCTGATTGTCGAGCTTCGTCTCGGTTTTACCCGTCAAGTTACGAATGGCCCCGACGAGGAGCGACATGACGGGACGCCGTAGCGTCAGCACGAAGGCGATCGTCGCCAGCGCAGCTAGCCAGCGCCACGCAGCTCGGCCTAAAAAGTCTGTGAGCAGCGCCGGTGCGTTCGCGGCGACCCAGTCAGCGGGTGCCGCGGCGGCGGTAGCGGGGACAAGAAGAAGCGAGAGCGCGACGAGGATTCGAGGGTTCATTTCCAACCGTTGGTGAGTCTGGGAGCGCCATGCCATCGCCGCCGCACAGCGGCAACCCTTCATCGATTGACTCTCCACGAGGACCCCAGGTGTTCGCGCGGGGTCGGATTCTGAAGCCGCCCAGCCAAGGTCAGGGGAAGTGTCGGCCAAGTGCGTCTGTCGGCACGCCTAGCGGATCATCCTCCTGAGTTCGGTGGACCGAGCGGTGCAACCATTTGAGTAGGAGCGGCATCATAGGATGAAGTTCTTCCCCTCGCACATTGATAACGATGACTGGATTCCCGACCCTCCCCCAAGAACAACGCTCCAGCAGCGCTCTCTTTGGCCTCTTGGCTCTCGCGGTGATCGGGCTAGGCCTTTGGTACTCCGGCGTCTTCAACTGCGGTGCTGACTACTCGTCTGCGATGCAGTCACCGTGTTCCGCCTCGGCCGCGGCGGTTGAAGCCCCGTGCCCCTACTCTGAGGGCGCGGCTCCGGTGCAAGAGAAGATTTCGCAGGTACCTTCGGCAGCGAGCGGGGCCGAGGCGTACGCCGACTCGCCGTGTTCGGCGTCGATGGGCTTGTGGAATGCACCGGGGATTGAGCCCGCTACGTCCCATGGTTCGGTGAAGGGCAACGCAGCGGAATAGGGGGCCCGGGTAGCTGCCGCTAGCCGGTAGTCACATTCCGCGGCCCCAATACGCACGCATCGACTCGATCTTCCCGTTTTCATCGAGATGGAACACGTCGACGATGTCGACCTCCATGATGGCAGGCTCTCCCACAGTGAGCCGAAACGGGAACGCGACAGCTGAGTTGGCGACTCCGGCGGGAGCAGTCGGCGTCGCCTTCATTGGCATGACGAACGCTCGCTCGTAGAACGCGCGCACTGCGTCCCGGCCGGCGACGACTTCGTTCCCGACCGGATCTTCGACGGTCGGACTCTCGCTATATAGGTCCATCGCTGCGTCAACGTCGCAGGCGCAAACTGCGGCGAGGTAGGCGTCCACTACTTCTTGAGGGTCTTTCATCGTCACGTTCCTGAGGGCGAGGAAAGAGGACCGTCGCCTTGATGTGATGGAGCGTCAACGCGCATCCTGGGTGCTGGGTGCTAGGAGCAGGTGGAGGGTAGCGCTCTGCCTCATCCCGGGTGTAGAAATGGGATGAACGATCGTCGATCCCGTTGCCAGCACCAAAGGTGGGCACTAACTCGCGTGCATGAAGCAAAACCGACGAATGCGGCGAATGCGCCGCGACGATTGGTCGCGACGGCTGCAGCGGGAGCACGTCGTCACCGCGAACGACCTAATTCTCCCGGTGTTTGTGCTCGATGGCCATGCCCGAAAGGAGCCGATCGACTCGATGCCAGGCGTCTTTCGGCGCAGCATCGATGAGTTGCTCCCCCTTGCGCAGGAGTGCGCCGATCTCGGAATCCCTGCGTTTGCGATATTCCCTGTGTTCGAGGGCGAGAAGGATGAGAATGGCAGTGAGGCCTACAACCCCGAGGGCCTAGTACAGCGCTGCGTGCGCGCTCTGAAGGCAGCCGTGCCCTCGCTGGGCGTTATCACTGACGTCGCGTTGGACCCGTACACGAGCCACGGTCAGGACGGTCTGATCGACAGCGAAGGCTATGTGCTGAACGACGAGACCGTTCACGTTCTTGTGCGCCAGGCGGTCTCACATGCCGCGGCAGGAGCTGACGTTGTTGCTCCCTCCGACATGATGGATGGCCGCATTGGCGCGATCCGAGAGGCACTTGAGGAAGAGGGCTATATACATACGAGAATACTTGGGTATTCCGCGAAGTATGCATCGGCTTTCTATGGCCCTTTTCGCGACGCCGTGGGCTCTCGTGGCGCTCTTGGGAAGGCCGACAAGCAGACCTATCAGATGGACCCAGCCAACACGAATGAGGCGCTCTGGGAGGTCGGAGTCGACCTGGAAGAGGGCGCGGATATGGTCATGGTGAAGCCTGGAATGCCTTACCTTGACGTGATTCGGCGCGTGAAGGACGAGTACGGCGCTCCAACCTACGCCTACCAAGTGAGCGGTGAGTACTCGATGCTGAAGGCTGCGTCTGAGCGCGGCTGGCTGGACGAGAAGAAGTGCGTTCTCGAATCGCTCGTCGCGTTCAAACGAGCCGGCGCCGATGGGGTCCTCACTTACTTCGCTCACGACGTCGCGAGATGGCTCGCGTGATCGAGCACAAAGTCGTGGAGATGACGCGCGTTACGGATGACGCGCTGACGGAAAAGCTGAACGAGATGCAGGCCCAGAACTGGACCCTCGACCGCGTCGACTACGTAAAGGACACTGGCGTGCGCCGCCCGCAGATGGCCTACCTCTATTTTACCAGACCCACCCCTACCAATGACTGATTCCCTCTACCTGCGCGCCATTCGGGGCGAAGACACTGACCGAGCTCCGGTCTGGTTCATGCGGCAGGCCGGGCGCTTCCTGCCCGAGTATCGCGCCCTGAAGGAGACTTACTCCTTTTGGGAGCTCGCGCGCACACCAGAATTGGCCTGCGAGGTGACACTGCAGCCGGTCAAGCGCCTGGGAGTCGACGCCGCGATTCTCTTTCAGGACATCATGACTCCGCTGCCGCCGATGGGCGTGGAGATCGACTTTGTGCCTGGACCGAGCTTTCGAGAACCCGTGCGAACGGCGGCTCAGATTGATGCGCTGCGGGTACCGGAGACGGACGAGATTGCGCCGTTTGTTACGGACGCGATCCGGCTCATCAACCGGGAATCACCAGTGCCCCTCATCGGTTTTGGTGGCGCCCCGATAACCTTGGCGACCTATATGGTCGAAGGGAAGGGTTCCAAAGATTACGCACATTTGCGTGCATTTCTTCGTCAGGATCCGGGGGCGGCACATGCTCTGTTGGAGAAGCTGACCGAGGTCTCGATTCGCTACCTCAGCATGCAGGTGGCAGCCGGTGCGAAGGCCATTCAACTCTTTGACTCCTGGGCCGGTCTTCACGACTCCATTACGTATCGAGAGTTCGTCCTCCCCTACAACCAGCGAATCTTCAAAGCGCTGGGCAAGCTCGGCGTGCCCCGCACTTACTTGGCAGTTAACGCACTGCACCTCATCGACGAGATGAACGAGCTCGAATGCGAGGCCTTCTCACTCGACTGGCGCACGCCTCTCGACCAACTGAGGCCACGTCTTGGCGGTCGTGCGATGCAAGGGAACCTGGACCCGTCTAATTTGCTGGCTCCACGCCCAGTCATCAAGGCTGCGGTCGAGCGCGTGATGCGCTCGGGATTGGGAGGGGCACATGTGTTCAATCTTGGGCACGGCATGATCCCGATGGCCAACCCGGATGACGTGCAATACGCGATCGAGTGCGTGCGCGATTTCGATCGCAGAGTCTAATGTGCTGAACTAGAACTTTTCGGTAAGTGTCTGAGTTGGATAAAGAATCAGAAGTTGATATTCTTGTCGTTGGAGCGGGTGTTGCCGGCCTAGCCGCGGCCTGGGAAGTGCGGCAGCGCGCGCCCGCTGCTACGCTTCGCATCCTCGAATCGGGTGATCGTGTTGGCGGAGCGGCGACTACCGACCACGTCGATGGCTATGTGATCGAACGCGGTCCGAACGGGGTCCTCTCCAACGTCGACCACACTCTTCGATTGGCGAAAGAGGTTGGAATCGGCGAGCAGATCGTACCGGCTGATGCGGCGGCGAAGCTCCGCTTCCTTTACAAAGATGGTGCCCTTCGGCCGCTTCCGAAGGCGTTGCCGTCTCGTCACGGGCTGGGCCCCTTCGGTTTTGCACGACTCTTTCTCGAGCCGTTCGTGCGCCGCCGTCGCGATGCTGGTCCCGAGAGCGTCTACAGCTTCCTTGAGCGCCGGTTCGGCGGCCGTGCAGCCGAGTTACTCGCCGGAATCGGCGTCGCTGGCGTCAGCGGCGGTGACCCTGATCGGACTAGTATGAGGGCGCTCTTTCCAAAGATCGCCGCGGCGGAAGATGAGTACGGCAGCGTCATCAAGTGGATGGCCAAACGGCCGAAGTCACCCGAGGGACCCGCGCGGCTCCACTCCTTCCTCAACGGCATGCAGTCGCTTCCGGACGGGGTCGCTGAGGCGCTAGGTGAATCCGTCTCCTTGCAAACGGAGGCGCGATCGATGCGCCGATCCGGTGGAGCCTGGCTGGTTGAGACCTCCAGCGGCACGATTGCCGCCCGAGAGGTTGTTCTCGCCACGGGTACCGGAGTTTCAAGGCGATTGCTCCACCGTGATGCGCCTCAACTCGCCGCAGCGCTGGGTGAAGTGCTCTACAGTGGGATGCGGGTGGTGAGCGTCGGCATGCCCGCGGACTCACTGGAGAACAAGCTCGAGGGTTTCGGGTTCCTCGTCCCGAGGGGTGAGGGGATCCGATTACTCGGCTGCGTCTGGTCGTCGTCGCTCTTCCCGAATCGCGCGCCCGAGGGCCATGTGCTCTTCCGGGTGATGATCGGGGGAGCGTTTGACCCCGATGCGGTGCTCGAATCCGACAAGGAGATCGAGGCCAAGCTGTGGCCCGAGTTAGAAGAGATTCTCGGCATGCGAGAGCCGCCGACGATGGTTCACCACAGCAACTGGCGAGTCGGAATTCCGCAATACGAGTTGGGACATCTTGAACGCTGGGAGCGCATCCGTGGCCTCGTTGCTGCGGAGCCAGGGCTCCACCTCTGTGGCAACGCCTATGACGGTGCGGCAGTGAATGAGTGCATTCGGTTCGGGCGCGAGGTTGGAGCCTTCGCCACCGCCTCCCTCTCCTAGTCGACACTTTCGTCGGTTGCGCCTCGATTCGCGCCGCACTATCGTGCCCGCAAGCGATCGGAGGAAGATTGGACCTGGCTGCGTTGAAGAGAATTCTGGTCCTAGCTGGCCTCTTGATGATGTTGCTGCCGTCGTGCTCGCGCACGGGCCTGTTTCGGGCGCCTCCGCCGGAGCTGAACGCCCCTGACGTCCCACCGCCGCTAGGCGACGTGGTATTCGATCTGCCTGGGACGCCCGATGTCGCGCCTGATGTCGCGCCTGACGTAGATGCGGGTCCTTTGATGTGTCCGGACGATGAGATCGTTCCCGGTGAGTGCCTGCTGCAGATGGACTCCGAGCGAGTCCTCGGCTTCTGCGACGGACTCGACAATGACTGTGACGGCCAAATCGACGAGGGCTGTCCTTGCGACATCGGCGAGGTCCAGAGCTGTTTCGGCGGGCCACCTGGCCGCGACGAAGTTGGGGCCTGCCGACGCGGAACCCAACGCTGTGCGACCCTCGACGACGATTCGTTGGGGTG
>JBLHWZ010000104.1:0-16439 GCA_047629415.1 Bradymonadia bacterium
CTGACGCGTGATGGTGAGGTTCGCTGGGTCGAAGACAACACACGTGTCGTCAGGGACGACTCCGGGAAAGTGCTCTATCACCAGGGCATTATCATCGACGTCACTCAGAAGCAGGCTGCTCAAGAGCAACTCATCAAGCTCTCCCAAGCGGTTGAGCAGAGTCCCGGCTCGGTTCTCATCGCCGACACGCGCGGACGCATCGAGTACGTCAATCACAAGTTCGTCCAAAACTCCGGCTATTCGGAAGCGCAGGTCGTCGGGGTAGAGTTAATCGGCTTCAACTTGGGCGGAGATAGCACAGCGCGGAAGGCGTTATGGGCCGCCATTTGGCAAGGCGACTCGTGGCGCGGCGAAGTTCGAAAACGACGCAGCGATGGCGGCCACTACTGGGAACTGAGTAGCGGCTCACCAATCCGAAATGCTCAGGGAATGGTGACTCACTACCTCGAGGTTGGTGAGGATATCACAGAGAAAAAGCAGACGGAGGCGATCATCCGCCAGATGGCCTATTACGACGCCCTCACCCAGCTGCCGAACCGGACACTCTTCAACGACCGGCTCGCTCACGCGCTACCGCGTGCACGCCGCGAGAAGAAGGTTCTGGCCGTGCTGTTTCTGGATCTTGACGGGTTTAAGAGCGTCAACGACACGCTCGGGCACTCTGCCGGCGATCTTCTCCTGAAAGACGTCGCGCGGCGGCTCACGGAATGCGTTCGTGAGAACGACACTGTCGCTCGAATGGGGGGGGACGAGTTCATGGTGCTCCTGCCAGCCCTCCATGAGATCAACCACGCGGGCCGGGTAGCCGAGAAGATCATCACGGCGTTTCAGGAGCCCTTCTCGATGGGCGAAGACAAACGCAGAGTCACGACGAGCATCGGTATTGCGACCTTCCCGCTGGACGGTGACGGAGCAGAGGCTCTCATCAAGAACGCAGACGCTGCGATGTACCGCTCCAAAGAGGGCGGCCGTAATCGGTACTCGTTCTTCACCGTTGGCCCTGAAATGAGCTTTTCGATCCGACGGCTTACGCTCAACGATATGCTAACGCAGGCGCTCGTCCGGGACGAGTTCTCGCTCCTTTACCAACCCCAAGTGTCGGTCGACACACGAGGGGTGGTCGGCGCCGACGCGCTGCTGCGCTGGGACCACCCGGTCCGCGGTCCGCTACCCCCGCAGGAGTTCATGATGCTCGCTCGGGGTGCCGGTCTGCAGGTCGCGCTCGACCGCTGGGTCCTAAAGCGCTGCGCCAGAGCTAGCGCGGAGCTGGCAGCCTCGGGTCTGCCCATGCGGCTTACCGCCCATGTGTCCGCCGAATCTCTCGCCGAATCAGACTTCGTGGAGTCCCTGATTGCGCTGGTGCGCTCCAGTGGCGCCACGCCGGAGGATATCGAACTGGAAGTAATGGCACAGGTGGTGGCGGCTGGCGGTGACTTCGCGATCGAACAGCTGGCGCGCGCGCGCGCTCAGGGGGTGCGCATCGTGCTGAGCGGAGTAGCGGAGGGCGGTATGCCGCTCTCGCGAATTGGCGACGTTCCCGCCGACGCACTCAAGCTTGAGCGCGACACGGTTCGCAATGTCCCCGAGGATCGCGAAGCTGCTGCGACTGCACGCGCCGTGCTCTCTCTCGGCGATGGGCTAGGGCTCGACATCATCGCGCAGGGCGTCGAAACCCACAGCCAGATAGAATTCCTGGCCGGCGCTGGGTGCACCATTATGCAGGGATTCGCATTTGCCCTCCCGATGGAATTGGACGAGCTTGCCAACTTCATGTCCTCCCCCGCGGCACTGCCCGGCGACAACTCAACGACAAGCAAGCGGTTCTTGGAGCCCAAGGTCTAGATCGCCTTGCAGAAAGGCTGATCCGTGCGCACAATGACGCCCCCTTCTACCCGCCAAAACGTGGCCCCTTCGCTGCTCGAAAAGAAACTCATCTTTGTTACAGGCAAAGGTGGTGTAGGTAAGACCGCTACCACCGCCGCGCTAGGACGATTGCTCGCCGAGAATGGCCGTCGGACACTGGTGTGCGAGCTGGACGCTGACGCGGCGATGGGCCGAATCTTTGGCGCCGAAGTAGGCTTTGCGCCCACCCGTGTCGCGCCCAAACTCTTCGCCTGCAATCTCACGGGCGAAGACTCGATGAGGGCCTTTGTTGAGCGATTCGTCCCCTCGCGGCGGGTGGCTGGACTCATTCTCAAGAACAAAGTTGCGAGCATCTTCTTCAACTCGGCGCCCAGCGTTATGGAAGCCGTGATTCTGGACCGGCTCGCCGCACTCGCGACCGAGAGCACGCCAGCATTCGACACCATTGTCGTGGACCTCCCGGCCAGCGGCCACGCGGTCACGTTCCTGAACGTGCCGAAGTCGATGGCCCGAATGGTGAGCGTTGGCGAGCTAGCGGACCACCTCCGAAAGATCGCTCGGATACTGGCGGACCCAGGAAAATCTGAGGTCGTTATCGTCTCGCTCCCAGACGAAATGGCCATCAACGAAAGCCTGGAGCTGTGGCGAAAACTGCACGCCGAAGTCGACACGCCGGTTCGCACGGTCGTTGTGAACGGTGTCCGCGCCCCAAGCCTCCGCGACGAAGACGTCGCGCGAGTCGGGGAACTGCATGCCCAGAACCCAACCGCCGGCTTTGGCCCTCTCCTTGAGGGGCTCACGCTCGGCGCCTACTGGAAAGGGGAGGATGTGCGAAACGTCGACCGACTCGGAAAGTCGATCGACGGCCGAGTCGTGAGCATCCCGTTCGTCTTCGACAAAATCGACGAGAAGGACCTCGTCGATCGGATCTCCGACACTCTCCGGCAACGGTTGGCCAATTGAGCGCTCCTCCCGAACTCTTCGACTCCCGGCTGCTCATCGCAGTTGGCTCTGGCGGAGTGGGCAAGACAACGACGTCTGCGGCGCTCGCGTTGCGAGCGGCCCACGAGGGGAAGCGCGTCCTAGTTCTCACTATCGATCCGGCCAAACGCCTCGCAAACGCGATGGGGCTAGAGGAACTCGGCAATGAGCCCCGCCCAGTCGACCTCAGCTCGATTGGCGGCACCGGCACCCTCGAGGCCGCCATGCTCGATGCTGCCTCCAGCTTCGACGAGCTGATTCGCTCAACCGCGAAGTCGACCGAGGACGCCGAACGAATCCTTACGAACCGTGTCTACCGAATGATGGTCGACAACTTCGCAGGAGTTCAGGAATACATGGCCGTCGTGCGTCTTTACGACGTCTATGAGTCCGACAAGTACGACCTCATCGTTCTCGACACGCCTCCTGCGAAGCATGCTGCGGACTTCTTCGCCTCCTCAGAGAAGGCGGCCGCCCTCTTCGACGAGCGGATCATGCGGTGGTTCTTGCCATCCATGAACAAGGATCGCGGAGTGATCTCTCGGGTATTCAATCCCGGCGCAGTTGTACTGAAACTCCTCTCCTTCATTGGCGGCGAGAAGTTCATCAGCGATCTATCAGGGTTCTTCGAGGCGATGGCGTCCGTGCGCGAGGATTTACAAGCGCGCGGTGAACGAGTGGCGGAGATCCTCAAGGATAGCGGGACTCGATACATTGTCGTCGCCTCCCCGGATCCGCGGCGGGTCGAGGAAGCAATTGAATTCCACCAGCGACTGCTTGAGCAACGCCAGGAAGTAGCCCTCTTCGTTCTCAATCGCTCGCACGACCACTTCTCGAGCTCTGACTTGGCTCCGCTGCAGGCCGCGGCGACCGCCAACCCCGATGACGACGCGCTCGCCGGAACGGTCGCGCGGGTCGGTGCGTTCTACCAGTCGAGTTTGCTCGGGCTGGCGCGACGCGACCAATCGGCGGCTCAGGCATTGAGTGGCCGAGTCAGCGTCGATCGTGTGCGCACCGTACCTGCGTTCAGCGAGCATATTCATCGGCTCGAGCAGCTCTTAACGCTCTCCGCACGCGTGGTCAGCGCCAGCTGATTTCGAGCTTAGGTGCGCTTGATTCGGGTGGGCGACGGCCGTAGGGTTCTGATCCCAGCTATCTACCGGCAAGTTATGCGCAAAGCGTCCCTACTCCTTGGTTCCGCCCTCATCCTCTCCGCCTGCGGCGATGATGTCCTTCCGATTGACGGCCCTTGTCCGGGCGACTTGGTACGCGACCCAGATGGGCTATGTGTGCCCGTCGTCGGTTCCTGCGAGCCTGACGGCCTTGGGATTGTCGAAGTATTCTTCAATCCGGTCGGCGAAGATCGCGAGGCGGACTTCGAGTTCATCGAGATCTCCGGCACGATCGGTCAGAGCCTAGAGGGGATCACGCTTGCAGTCGTCGATGCCGATGCTCGGCGCGTACACGAGGTCTCTCTCTCTGGCTCGATTGGAGCAAACGGCCTCGCCCTGATCGGTGGTAGCGGCATGGAGCCGGACATCGAGCTCGGAGTGAGCGTCGACAATGGGGCGGGAGCGATTCAACTTGTCGACTGTGGAGGCCGCGTCGTTGACGCCATCGCGTGGGGTACGTTCGACAACGACAGCGCGTTCCCGGGAGAAGGCGAGCCTGCGGCCATTCCGCCAGAGGGGAATTCACTCGCTCGCTGCACGGGCGCGGAATCGACGGAAGACAACCGCAGCGACTTCGGTCTCGCGGACCCCTCCGCTGGCGAGGCAAACGCGGCGGAGCTCTTCGCGGACCCAACATTTTGCAGCGGCGAGACTGGTGGATGCGATGTCGCGTCTCTCGCGGACTTGCGAATCGAAGAGGTGCTCTACAACCCAGAAGGAACCGACTCAGGTGCAGAGTTCATCGAGCTCTCTGGGCCTCCGGGGCTCGCCCTCGATGGCGTACGCGTAACCGGCGTGAACGGCGGCAGCGGATTTGAGCTCTTCTCACCGATCGTACTTGCCGGGGCCATTGGAGACTCCGGCGTGTTCGTGGTCGGCGGCGCCGCGGTACCTGGGCTCGACTATCCTCTCGGCGAGATCACGATTCAGAACGGCCCTGACACCATCCGGGTCCTCGCCTGCGATGGCCGCACAATTCTGGACGCTATGGCCTACGGGAACTTCGACGGAGATGACGAGTTTGCCGGGGAAGGCAGCGCGGCGGCTCCTGCACCGGAAGGGTTCTCTCTCTCGCGCTGCGCGGACGCAGACGACACCAACGACAACTCCGCCGACTTTGGGCCAGCGCCTCCGACTCCCGGAGCTAAGACGGCGCCTGATGACTTCGCCAACCCGAACTTCTGCGGGGGCTCATCCTGCATCGTGGGCGAAATCTCGGCGGTGTTCTCAGAGGTCCTTTACGATCCGGACGGAGCCGACGCAGATCTGGAGTTCATCGAGCTTCGTGGAACACCGGGCGCGAGCCTCGCAGGCGGGCAGATCGCTGGAATCAACGGCGGGACTGGAGAAGAGTACGGCGAGACGCTCTTCCTCGATGGCACATTCGGAGACGACGGCCTCTTCCTCCTCGGAGGGCAATCGGTGCCCGACGCCGACCAAGAGCTGACGGTCTCCATTCAGAACGGGCCGGACTCCTTAGTCCTCTTCGATTGTGACGGAGAAACTCCACTCGACGCGTTGGCCTACGGAGCATTTGGAGAAGATGAGTTCGCTTCGGGCGAGGGTGCACCTGCACCTCCAGCGACCGGAGGCCTCACGCTGTCCCGCTGCGAGAGCCGCGATGATACGGGAGACAACGTCACGGATTTCGGCGTCGCAAATGCGACCCCTGGTTCCCCGAACACCTCGTTTGTCGATCCGCTCTTCTGCGAATTCGACCCGACTGCATGCATCGACGGAGCGGCGGTCGGAATTCGAATCAACGAGGTCAACGCGAATCCCGCCGGAAGTGACGGAGACAGCCCGACCGAGTTCGTTGAGCTTAACGGCACCTCCGGCGCGAACGTAACGGGCCTCTGGCTCTCGTTCGTCAACGGCTCAAACGGGGAGACCTACGCTGCTCCGACCCGACTCGTTGGCGAGCTGAATGCCGATGGCTTCTTCGTGCTCGGGCAAGACGGAGTCACGCCAGACCAGCTCATCGTCCACTCCATGCAGAACGGCCCTGACTCGGTGCAACTGCTTGATTGCGACGGCATCACGGTGCTGGACGCAGTCGGTTATGGCTCGTTCAGCGAGGAAAATTTCTTCGCCGGTGAAGGAAGGGCGGCCCCCTCCTCGGATGGGCGCTCCCTCTCGCGCTGTCAGGACGTTCCGGACTCCGGCGATAATCAGGACGACTTCAGTTCGGCCGAGCCGACGCCTGGCCGCATCAACTCGGGTCACGATGACGCACTCTTCTGCGACGCGACCGAGTGTGTTCCGACGGCCCCGGGCTCTGTCCTGCTGAACGAGATCATGTACGATCCCGTCGGCAGCGATGGCGATGGCGAGAACGAGTTCATCGAGCTTATCGGTGCCGCGGAAGCGGTTGTCACGGGGCTACGCCTCTATGGTGTAAATGGCTCCAACGGGGACCAATACTTGGGCCCGATCGTCATCGTAGGCTCGCTGGATAGCTCGGGCTTCCTAGTCCTCGGCGGCTCGGCGATTCCGGAAGCATCGCTCCGGCTCCCCTCAACCATGCAAAACGGCCCTGACTCCATCGAGTTGCGCGGATGCGACGACGCGTTGATCGACGCCGTCGCGTATGGTGAATTCTCGGAAACGGAGTTCCCCGCCGGCGAAGGCGATCCCGCTCCAGACGTGACTGACACGTCAATTGGTCGGAGCGCAGGTGACACTGATGACAACGCAACCGACTTTGCGGCGCAGACTGCGCCAAGCCCTGGCGCGGCAAACGAGTAACGCTTCGCGCTGGCCTTCGCGCGCGGCGGTAACCGGCCCGACCTGATTTGGCAGGTCAAACCGTTGCTCCGATTTGTCGCGGGAGGTAGAAGACCTCATTACTTTGCGACTGGACGCACGACGGATATGACTAGACGCCTGCTCTTGCCCCTCTCTCTCTCCGCTCTCGCGGTGATGAGCTGCACCGAAGCGAACCCCGCATTCCAGGCTCCTGAGGTGGTTTGCGAAGAAGGACTTAACTTCGTCGCTCAGCGGTTCCAGCTCGCCGACCCCTCTAAGGTCGACGTGCTCTTTGTGGTCGATAACTCGCCGGGTATGTTGGAGAACCAACGTACGCTGGGAGCGTCGATGCCACAGTTCGTTAATCGCATGAACGCGGTCGATGGACTCGACTGGCGCGCTGGCGTCGTCACAACTGACCTCGCCGGCCAGGGAGTACCTGCGGTCGGGCCGGCCGGTGAAGGCGACTGCCCAGCCGAGTTGCCGACGTTCGTGGATCGAGGCACCTCGAGAGCCGAGATCGCGCTGGCATGCAATATCATCCAGGGTGAGCAAGGCTCCGAGTTCGAGCAGGGCTTCGAGACGGCGCGGCGCGCAATTGAAGGAAACGCAGAGTTCCTGCGCGACGACGCCCGACTCGTGCTGGTCTTCTTCAGCGACGAGGATGACTGCACCGCCCAGGCCGGATTGGACCGCACCGATCCCAACAACTGCGTTTGGCAGCAGGGCAATCTGGTGAGTGTCGACGACTTCGCTCGCTATTTCGCGACCTCGGCGCGGGCGCTCTCGGGCAACCCAGTCTCCGCTGTCGCGATCGTTGGCCCTCAGGACAACCGTTCCTACAGCGTCGGAGTGATACCCGCGCCCTCTTGCAGCGGCGGAAGCTCGGCCATCTCTGGCAACCGATACATCCGGGTCACCGAGACCGGGGGCATCCAACGCTACGGCTTCTTTGAGAGCATCTGTTCCACCTCCTACGTCTCGCTCATGGAGCGCGTCGTCGACGAGGCAGTGAACATCGCAGACGATGAGCTCTGCATGAGCCTCAACATGACCGCGCCACCCAATTCCGTCGTCCTCAACGGGACCGAGGTGGTCGAACTCTCAGAGTTCGGCGACTACTTGTTCACGGGGCCGACCGCACGATGCCCCAACGGCTCCGTCGCGATTTCGGTGGACGCGCATGATGCGACAACCGGTCACTCGGGCGAGGTTCGCTTCTGCACGGATGAGAACCCGGAAGGACAGTGAGCACTCGCACGCTCGACGCAGCTGACGGCAATCCGATTCACCTGGTTGATCTCGGGGACGCCGGAGCCAGCAAGACAATCGTGTTAGTGCATGGCTACGGCGAGCACGGCGGACGTTATGTCGAGCGAGCACAGACCTTTGTAGACGCCGGCTATCGCGTGCTGATCCCAGACGTCCGCGGCCACGGCAAATCAGGTGGACCCCGCGGCCACGTGATGGAGTTCAACACGTACCTTGATGACCTTGGGCGGGTCCTGGACGAGGTTGCCGAGGGCAGCACTCTCTTCCTCTTTGGCCACAGCCACGGCGGACTGATTGTAGCAACGTGGCTGATTGAGCGCCGCTCGCGCGTGGTTCGCGCAGCGCTGACCTCGCCGTTCTTCGGGCTCGGCCTCAAGCCGCCCGCCTGGAAGGAAGCGGCTGCCAAGTTCCTCGGCGGGTTCTTACCAAAGGTGTCCCTCCCAACAGAGATCGACCCGGCCCACGTCTCGCACGATGCCGCGGTTGTTGAGGCCTACAAGACGGATCCGTTGAACCATCATGTGGCGAACGCCCGCTGGTACACGGAGGTCGTCGCTGCTCAGGCACGGGCGCTGGAAGGCGCCCCGCGAATTGACCTCCCGATTCTCGTGCTCCAGGCAGGAGACGATAGACTCGTGGCTCCGGCAGCTACACGCCGCTGGTGCGACGCAGCGCCAGAAATCGTACAATACGACGAAATCGAAGAAGCGTTCCATGAACTCTTCTTCGAGATTGACGGCCAGAGTCACGTAGATCGGGTTCTAGATTGGTTCGAAGCCCACAATTAGGCAGCTTTCTTCTCGCAGGTTTCCTCGCACTCACCGCTGGGTGTGACGACGAAGCCGAAACGGCGGGTGACCCACGCTCGATCGCCGGGGCGAACGTCCGTGATGGGCTCAGTTCCCAGCACGAGTGGCTACGGGCTGAGACCGTTCGCTTGGTGGGAATCGTTGGCGTCGAGAATTTCACCTCCGAGCTTGAAGAAGCGCTGGATGATGGCTCAGCGGTCGTTCAGACCGCCGCAATCGAAGCGATGCTACGGATGGGTGAACGATCAGTGGAGACACCCGCGCTATCCCGGATGATCGCGGGCACGGCGGAACAGCGCCTTCAGCTGCTCGACCTGATCGTGGAGACCGGCCGGCCACAGTTCAGAGACGACATCATCCTCCGCGCACTCCGCGACCTCAACGCCAGAGTCCAGGTCCGGGCGCTGGAGCTCGCCGTCGAAATTGGGACCGAGCTAGGCCTCGATGAGCTGCGGCGACTGATCGAGCACGACAACACCGACGTTGCCGTCCAGGCATTCCTAACCCTGGCTCATTTCGACCGATCCGGCGCCCTCGATCTCGTGCTTACTGGAATACGCTCGACCGATGAGAGCCAACGGGGGCGGGCATTGGAGTTCGCGCGACACCTCGCGTCTGCCAGCCTGTGGCCGACGATGCGAGCCTACGCAGCGCAAGAGGACGACCTCAGCGCACAACGCTTGGCGCTGATCGTTCTGGGCCACCTCGGCGATCCGAGTGCCGAGCTTCCGCTGCGTGACATTCTGCTGGCGGCCGAGCCGGAGTTAGCCGCGGCGGCGCTCGGGGCCCTGTCTCACATCCCGACCCAACGCGCGATGGACCAGCCGCTACGCCATCGTCGAGATCCTCGCGCAGCCGTTCGAGAAACCGCGCTCGACGAGATGATCCGCCAGCGGAGACCGACCGACGACTTCGAGGTTTTTCTCGATGACACCGATGCCGAAATCTCCAAGCGCGCCCTCGTGCATATGCAATCCGAGACACCAGAGCGAGCCTCACAAATCTTCAGTCGGGCTCTCGCCGAAACCGATGACCCGGCGGCCGCGCTGACGGCGCTCTATCGAGTGAGCTTGCAAACCGATATCCGAGACTTCTTGGACGCATCGTCGGACCAGCTGATGCGTTTCCTCTCGGATGAAGACCATGCAATCTCGGGACTTGCCGCACGTCTTCTTGTTATCGCGACCTCCCCTATCGAGATGCGAAATCGCCTTCGGCGCACCGGCCGGCCAGACGCGCTCTACGCGCTGATCGAGGCGACCTACAACGGCGAACACAACTTCTCAGAGCTCTATACCGAGTCGATGGACCACGACATCCACGCGATTCGAGTCGCCGCGTCGCTAGGAATCCTCGCGCTAGGTACCGAGTACGAGCCTCCGCTCAGCGAGTAGCTGCTCAGAATTCTCGCAGACGAAGGTCGGTTACCGACGCCGCTGAGAATTGCACATCGGCGCCTTGTTCGCGGCCGAGGGCGTTGAAGGCCGAGCCTGCGGCTTAGTGAAGGTCCGCAGACGAATAGCCCGTCGCCAGGGCCCGATCGGCCGCTGCAGCGGCCGCCTCAAATCGGACAGCGCGGATAGCCGCGTTCACCAACGCAGTCAGCGCATCCCCGTTGGGTGAGTTCTCAGCGTTTAGCGAAGCCACCTCGACCGCTCTCTCCGGAGCGCCGTGCAACCCCACGACTGAACCGACGATCTCGTTCACGAGCGTGCCGCCTATATCGTCCTCCGGGGAGCCGGCATTGTAGGCGTCCTTGCGGGCGATCAGCGCGGTGGCGACGATGGGCATGCCGGCACGGTCCACTCAGCTGTAGTCCGAGGGCAGAGTCGTCGCGAAGACAAATGGGTCCTCGACTGGCACGTCGTCTTCGACGTCAGCGTCTGGCTCCACGTCAGCTTCGACGTCGGCGTCCGCATCGGCGACCGCGTCAGTTTCGGCGTCAGCGCCCGCATTGGCGTCCACATAAGTTTCGACGTCGGCGTCCGCATCGGCTTCGACGTCGGCCGTGTCTGCAGCAGCGTCCTCTGCGACGTCTTCTGATGTGTCCGCCTCAGTGTCGAGAGCTGCGTCGCCGGCGGTGTCTTCCGTCGGCGTATCGGAACCCTGGACGATAATGACCGAGTCATCGTCGGAACACCTGGCGAATCCGAGGCAAAGAAGGCAGCAAGCGAGTAGTTTCGTAGTCAATTGATTGCTCATTCTACTGCCTCCCCGTGGTCGCCCAAACTTGGAACGAGCCCGCTTCTCCGAGCGGAAGCTCGGAGAGCGGCATCTCGGCGACGATGGCCGTGACGTTCAGACCCGCCAGACGATCCCGGCTAGAATCAAAGGAGAGCGTTCCAGTAGCCAGGGTGTCTTGGAGTCCTGCAATATCGAAGAAGAAGGGGTCGTCATTCACTCCGGCGTAGAGCATCGCTCCCTCGTCGCTGGTGACCGTCCCACCGACGGGTCCTTCGACCGCCGAATCATCTGAAGCCAACCCCTGTGCCTGCACGACCCATTCTCCTGCGCCGTTTTTCCGAACCGAACCCAGATGTCGTGATCGGACGCTCCGTCGGCAGCGACGTCGATGTGAAAGCCGCAGAGCAGGTCCGCGTCGTACGTCTCGGCCGCTCCTGCTCCTGCGAGTGGCGCGAAGGTCGAAATCAGAACCAACGACGAGTCGGTATGCCTCGCGAAGACGGCCGCGATGTCTGCGGCTGAATCGCTCGCTGAGCCGGGCGCTTTCGCATGGTCAGCCGCGGCCGCCGGCGTCGAGAGACTGAGGACCGCAACGAGCGGTCCGCATTAGAGGAGTCTACGGCGCGTAAAAGTCCATTGGCCTAGGAAGGGAAGTCTTGGGCCACCGGTAGTGAATGCGACTAGAAAATCAACGACTTGGGCTCCAAATGCCTCTCGTCGTCTGAGTTCCTTCGCGCTGGCTTAGCGCGAGACCCTGACGAAGCGTACCAGCGCGTTGACCGTCGACGCTGTCGCGTCCGCTGGTCTTTGCACTTTCATCCGCCCGAGGGCCGCGATGACGCAGTCGCTGGCTGGTTGATTCACCAGGGCGTCGATACGCAGCTCCGGCTCGGAGACCGTGCCGTCCGCGCCGAACTCGAACTGCAACGTCAGGGTACCGTCCAGGCTCGCGTTCTCGCGTAATCCTGCCGTGTAACAGTCGGTGAGCATGCCCTCCATTTGGGCTTGTACGACGGCGAGATCATCGACGGTGCAACCCGATGCGACCTCAACACTGGCTACCTCGACCGTTGGCACTGCGGCACCTGTTTGGTCGACAACCGTCGGCTCGTTGTGCACGTGCTCCAGCGCATAGGCGACGGTTCGAGCTGTCGCATGGGGCCGGGGTTCCCAGACCTCAACAAGCTCCGCCTCGACGATGCGAATAGGGATCCGAGTCGGGCCCGCGGTCTCGATGCAGACATCGCTCCACGGGTCCTCGCGGGGGGCGAGGAGAAAGCGCACTCGCACATCCAGCGAGCCTAGCGCGTGCAATGCTGCGACCTCCTCGGCCTGCTCTGACTCAAGCGGAAATCGCAGGGTACGATCCTCGAGCAGTTCCAGTTCGTAGACGCCGCCAAACAACTCCAAACCGTCGCCGACGGTGACGTTGAACGCCGCCGCATCGTGATCGTACTGCCAGATCTCGAAGGCGTCGGACGGAACCGTCACTTCGTAAGACTCCCAGAGCCGCTGGGTCCTCTGGCGCGCGTACTCACGGGCCCGCGCGGCGGTCAGAACTCGGCCTCCGTTGTCTTCCTCTGGCTCAGCGAAGAGCAGCTCTGCGGGGACCCCAGAATAAACGGACACCTCAGCGACCGCAGCGGACTCCAACTCAGCGCTGGCCGGTGACGCGTAGTGCTGAAGCAGCTCCGGAAACTGGCGGTCGACCGGGGCGGCATACCTGCAGATGTCCTCGACGTCCGCAGGCGTTGCCCAATCCTCTGCGGATGCAGTGGTAGCAACACATATCGCAAATGAGATGAAGGCGAGGCGTATCATGACGACGTCGTGATCCTGGGAGGGCACCGGGCGTCCGTACGACGCGCGATTATGGTCCGTAATAGATGTGCTGGCCAGCGCTAAGCCGCGACTTGGTGTTCGCGAATACCGTTGCGCGTCGTTACAAGCCTTTCACTCCGTCATTTATTTCTTCTTTCGTCCTTAGTACGGCTCCGTCAATGCGCGTCCGCCACTCACATGTTCTCCGGTTGACCGGCCTTCTACTGACGACCTTGCTGTGGGTTGTCCATCCGACCGATGGGCAGGCCCAACAGGTGTCGCTGGACGAAGAGTTCTTCCAACTCGAAACACTCAGAACCTCCGGCGAAGTACCATGGGAGCCGGCGGGATTCGGTCCGGATGCTGAGTACGACGGTATTGACCGCGCTCCTCGTAGGCCTGGGCCCATCACCGTCCCAGCCCTTTCGTTCGACCTCGACGCGATCGTAAACCTGCCCTTCGAGTTAGAGCGACTCGACGACCCAAACCTGCTCCACTTCCTAGAGTTCTACTCAACGGAAGGACGCAGTCGCATGACGAGCTGGCTCTCAGGTGGTGGTAGATTCCGTGAACACATCGAGCCAATCCTCGCCGCCGAAGGCGCTCCGTTGGAGTTACTCTGGGTCGTGGCGGTCGAGAGCGGATTTGATCCGTTCGCGGAGTCGAATGCTTCAGCGGTTGGACTCTGGCAGTTCCGGCCTCGGACGGGCCGGAGCTTCGGATTGCGAATCGACGGAACTCTCGACGAGCGACGTTGCCCTACCCGAGCGACGCAGGCGGCGGCTCGCTACTACAACGAGTTGCACGAGATGTTCGGCTCTTGGATGCTCGCTTTCGCGGGCTACAACGCCGGCCATGGTCACGTGCGCGGCGAGCTGCGCGACGCGAACGCCACCGACTTTTGGGAGATGGATGAATCAGGGACGCTCTACGCGAACGCCCGGCGGTACGCGATGAGGATCCTCACGATCGCCATCTTCGATCAGAATCGAGCGGCCTTTGGGTTTGAGGAGCTGATCGACCCGGAACCTTGGCGATTCGACACCGTCGACGTCCCCGGTAATATAAGACTCTCTCTTCTCGGCGAGGCGCTTGGGATGAGTGCTGAGGAACTCCGGCAGTACAACCCGGAGCTGGCGGGATTACGCACACCCAGCGACACGGACCTATGGCCGCTCCGCATTCCGGAAGGCGCACGTGACCAGTTTGTGGCGTCCTATGATCGCCTAAGTTCCCGATATGGTGAGGGGCACGAGTTGATCGTGCTGCGCTTTGGCGAGACCGTTGAGGATATTGGCGAGCGGTTTGATATTCCGGGTCGGGTTCTGCGTAGCATCAACGGAATCGCGTACGGCGCCGCCTCTCCGTACTTGACGGAGGTAATGGTACCCTTCCGCGGCCGAGACGAGGTCGACCCAGCGGACCCACCTGAGTTCGTCTTGGTCCCAGAGCCTCGTTTTGACTTCGTCGATCGCCGTCAGATCTTCTACGAGACGCGTCGTGGCGACGATCTCGCCACGATCTCCCACCACTTCGACGTGCCGGTTGAGCATCTGGCTGCCTGGAACGATTTGGATGTGCGCGGGGCCCTTGTCAGCGGGCTGACGTTGCAGGTGTTCGTGGATCCGGAACGTGATCTCTCGGACACGATCCATTGGGCCGTGGATCAGGCGATCGCCGTGCATCTGAATTCGCCAGAGCACGCTGCGCTGATGGAGGTCCAGGAGGAGGAGTCCGAGAGTCGACAGCGAGCCTATACGGTACGCTCCGGTGACACCGTGATGGCGATCGCAGCTCGATTCGGAGTCCGGAGCAGGGACATCGTCCGTTGGAATAATCTGAGCGATTCAGCGATGATTATCGTCGGTCAGGAACTTGTGGTCAGACGTTGAGCCGACCACAAACGCGACCGTAACCCTTGCCGGAATAATATCGGTCTGGCAGTGGTTTCTACACATGGGCGAGGGGATCGCTCGCAACCCAAAACGGACAAGAATGTCGGATCTCGAGAAGTTTGCCGCTCGCTACCAGATGGACGTGGCACACGTTCGTCGCTGGATTATCGAAGCTATGGTCCTCGGTGCCGTCTCGGACGGTGAATTCGATCGCGATGAGTCCGACTCGATCATGCTCACGATTACGGAGCATGCCGAGTTCGCTGGCATGGAAGCCGGCGACCTTCGTGGCGACCTGGAGCGAGCTTTCGAGGGGATCGTCAAGGACGGGTTCAACGTCCGGTTGCACGCCCTCGCGGCCGCGCTTCCTGGCTACGCGAATCGCGTTCTCGCGTTTCGATGCGCAACCCGCGTGGCATTCGCCAACGGCGTGTTGGAGCCAGATGAAATCGACTTCCTCCGACAGATGCAGCGCGTCCTTGGGATCAGCGAGGCCGATGTGACTCGAGCGTTCGAGGACGGACAAGGGGAGGACGCACAGATGCTTCCCGAAGAAATCGAGCCGGTTGAAGCCTATCTGGATTGCCTCTTGATGGCAGCCGCGGCGGACAAGGAACTCCGCGACGAAGAGCTGGCGACGATTATCGCGTTTGTCATCTCGCGCGAGGAGTTCGCCGGCATCGATGAAGACCACTTGCGGGACTACATCAACGAGCGACTCCGCAACTTTGCAACCGGTGGCACTGCCCAACGGTTGGACTGCCTTGGCGACGAACTGCAGCAGACTCAAGAGCGCGAGAACGCATACGGCTTGGCCGTCTCTATCTGCGTTGCCGATGGGGAACTCGCACCAGAGGAGCGCACCTTCCTAGTACAACTCCGCCGCGCGCTGCACCTCGATGAGGAACGCGCCGGCAAGATCCTAGACTCGCTCGGAAGAGTTTAGCCGCCCGGACCTGTGAGCCTTCGTGGGTAGAATAAAGCGTGATCCACAACATGACGCCGGCCTGGAGCGACTCCGGCGGCTAGTCCGGATCCGGATGAGGCGCCAGGCGGCGGACCTATCCCACGACTACGGGCACATCCAGCGAGTCTGGAACAACGCCGAACGCATCGCCAAGGTGTCCACCGAGGAGGATGGCTGGGAGATCGACGGCGACGCATTGGAAGCGGCATGTCTGCTCCACGAGATCGGCCGTGGTCATGAGCGACGCGGAGAGAATACGGCCGAGGCGTGCGCTCGGATGGCAGAGGAAATGCTCCGAAGCGAAGGGCTCCGCGAGCTAGTGTGGCCGGTCTGCGAAGCGATCATGACCCACGTCGATCGTACCCGGACCCCCGAATCCGCCGAGGCGCAGGTACTGCGGGACGCGGACAACCTTGAAGACCTAGGGGCGATTGGCCTCGCGCGGACGATCGCACAAGCGGTGATGGCAGCGACCCCCCTCTTCTACGATCCGGACGATCCGACCGCCTCGGACCGACCTACCGACCCCGCCACGCATATCCTCGATCGCTTGCCCGCGATGCACTTCCCGCTCATTCAGAAAATGCATACGCCGATGGGCCAGCGGGAGGGTGCCCGTTTAGGTCGCGTCCTAGTGGCTTACTACAAGGCGTTCCTGAAAGAAGCTGGGTTCGACCTCTAGCACCGCAGCGATCTGTGGCCGTGCTGCGGCCAGACTGCATCTGGC
>JBLHWZ010000105.1:0-16273 GCA_047629415.1 Bradymonadia bacterium
AGCGACTGGACTCGACGATCAGAGGCACGAATGAAGTAGATTTCGCTTACATAGGCTCAACGGTTTGTCACTTGTACTGCTAAAGAACGCATTGTTGTGGCTTGGTGGAGTTTCGAGACTCGATTCCCGCGGTTCGGCCTGCCGCTGATCTGACGGGGCTGTCCCCAAGGGCGCTGGCCCTCCAGATGGGGCCGGGCTCGGGTTGCGCCGCGCAACGTGCCCGGAGTGTCGGGCTCGACCCGGGCGTCGAGTCCTTGGGGGCAGAGCCGGCGGCGACGACAGCAGGTGGTGCTGTTCCACGCACCAATCGCTTTCTCGGAGAGTTGCATCATCTCCTCGCGATCGCCGACGTCGAGCGGAGCCCGCGGACCGCGTGCGGAACTGGTTTCGTCGTTCACGGCCATTGCCGGCGGCCCTCGGAGTCTCCTGCTCCAAACTGTCGAGGAGCCAGAGGTAATCACCCGGCTGGCGACTACTCGTGAGTTTCGCGGAGGTCACAGTCGGCGCCACTCACGTGCGCCAACTGAATCAGCTCGCCGCTGACGCGGTACACGATGAGGTATCGCCCGGAGGCGAACGCGAGCTGGCCCGGTTTCAGCCAGTCCCGCGACCGTCCCATGGAAGGCATCTCCACAAGGCGTTCGATAGTCACTCGAATCGAGTCCAACGCTGCGTCGGCTCGTGCGGACGAGTACTCAAAGCCGAAGGCCTAGGACCAAATATCTTCAAGGTCCTGTGTCGCCCTCTCCGAGAGTTTGTACGCACGAGTCACTTGAGAAAGCGCTCTCGTGCAGTCCGTTTGATATCATCGACTGACAGGGTCGAGATGCGGCCTTCATCCAGATCCCGGAACCCCGCGACCGCCCACTCTCGGAGTCGCTCTTGCCGGGCCGAGTCGGCTTGCTCTCGTTCTGCGAGCAGAATCAGCGCGGCGCGCACGACGGCGTGGGTCGTCTCGTAGGTGCCATCGGCCACCTTCGATTCAACGAGGCCTTCAAGTTCTGGAGGAAGCTCGATCCTCATGCATCCATTGCAGGCCATCCTGGCTAACGCGCAAGGGGAACTCAGCGAGTTGTCGAGTGATAGCCACAACATTGAAGTGTACCGATTCGAATCGGTACACTCGTCGTGGCTACCACACGCAACCCGGACCCGTACAACCGCCATTGCTCACGCCTCGAATCGGCAAGAACACTGGAGTCTGTGCCAAATGTTGATTCAGACCGAACCCAACTCGGGCTGCGTAGGGCTCCTGAGTCTGCATTTGCCTCATTTCATGTCATGCCCGAGGTTCACGCTTCAGTGCCGCCGGCGTCCTGGTTGAGCCGCGTGAGAAGTGGGAGCCTGTGCACCGCTCGATCGACTCTGTAGACTAGAGATATGCACATATGGACGGTCAACGCAGAGACAGCGGCTGAGTATCTCCGAGCCGGCAATCGAGAGATGACGGCGATGCTGTCGATCCGGAACCCTGACGATGCGCCGCTCGACAGGTCGTCCTTGCCGGAACTTCCGTTCTGCGAGCTTCGGTTCCTCGATACGAACCGTGATGTGGAACAAGGTCCGACCCTGGCGGAAGTCGCCAAAGGCGTGACGTGGCTGAAGGCGAGGGTCCTCGAGCAGAATTCCGTCGTTGTCCTTCATTGCACCGAAGGAATCTCCCGGAGCACCGCTTTCGCTGCCATCGGACTCTACCTCTTTGGGTTGGATCAACAGATGGTCTTTCGGAGGCTCGCCGACCACGTCGAACACCTCTCGCCTGCACCGAATGCCGCGGTTCTTGAGATCGCAGACGAGCTGCTCGGATCGAACCTCAGCCGGGCCTATGCCAATGGCATGTCGGGCGCATACCGAATGTGGGAACTCTGTAACGCGTAGGCCGTGCTGTTCGTCAGCCGAGGCTCCGCGCCGTCTCTTCTGGTGTGCGCCGCCGCCGCTCAAGGCCAGCGCTCGCTCGCGGCCTAGTCACCGCTGTGTGCGGAATCCGTTCCGCTACTTCAGTTTCACCAGCGTGGCGTAGAGCCCGTCGACTTGCATCAACTCGTCGTGCGAGCCCTGCTCGGCGACCTTGCCATGGTGCAAGACTATGATCCTGTCGCAGTTCCGAATGGTGGAGAGCCGATGCGCGATGACCACCGATGTCTGCTGCGCCAACATTCGCTCCACGGCGCCCTGAACCAGGGCCTCGGTCTCCGCGTCGACGTTGGCGGTCGCCTCGTCGAGAACGAGCACTTGTGGGCGATGCGCGAGCGCGCGAGCGAACGAGATGAGCTGACGCTCTCCGCCCGAGAGGTTGTTCCCGCGCTCCTCCACTACGTGGTCGAGTCCCTTCGCCCGATTCCGGACGAAGGGCGAGAGCCCGACTATGTCGATGGCGGTCGCGATGTCCTCGTTCGTGACCTGCTCGCGAAGGGCGATGTTGTCGCGGATCGAGCCGGAGAAGAGGAAGCCGTCCTGCAAGACAACCGCAAAGAGGGAGCGGAGCGCTAGCGGGTCCATCTCTCGGACGTCGACGCCGTCGATCGTGATGCTGCCTTCGTCCACGTCATAGAGCCGCGTTAGCAGGTTGATGATCGTGCTCTTGCCGGCCCCGGTGTGGCCCACGAACGCGATGCGCTCGCCGGCGCCGATCGTGAAACTGACGTCCTGCAGAATCGGGGTCGACTTGTCGTAGCTAAACGAGACGTTCTCGAACCGGATCTCGCGAGCGACGGTCGTTGGGCTGTTCAGCCCCGGCGCGATGTGGTCCTCGGTGTCGAGCAGGGTAAAGAGCCGCTCGGAGCTGGCCATCGCCGACTGAATCGTCGCGTACTTCTGGGAGAGCTCACGGATGGGGACGAAGAACTTCTGAACGTACTCGACGAACGCGATGAGCACGCCGAGGGTCACCGCGTCTTGCGCGGCTTGACCAGCACCAAACCAGATGATGGTCGCGACGGTCACGTTGCTGAGCGTCTCCACGAGCGCGAAGAGCATGGCATCCCATCGAACAGCCGAGAATGCGGCGTCACGGTGGTCTCGGTTGATCGCGTCATACTCGGCGCGAGCGAGGTCTTCTCGACGGAAGATCTGCAGCACGCTCATGCCTGTGACGGCCTCGTTCAGGTATGAGTTCAGCGCGGCAATCTTCGTTCTTAGAACTCGATAAGCGCTCCGCATCAGGAAGCGGAACACGAAGGTCAGGATCACCAGGACTGGCACGATCGCGAAGGTCGCGAGGGCCAGGCTAGAGCTCTTCACCAGCAGGATCACGACGATCGCTGAGAGCGTGATGACGTCGCCGATAATCGAGACGATTCCACTCGAGAGGGCATCCTCCAGGGAGTCGATGTCGGTGGTTAACCGAGCCATCAGGCGCCCGACAGGTGTCCGGTGGAAGTAGCGGACCGCTAGTGAGAGCGTGTGGTCGAAGACGTCGCATCGGAGGTCTCGCAGGGCCTCCTGGCCGGCAAGCTGCATCAGCCAGAACTGGCCGAAGAGCAGGAAGTACTCGACGACGAAGCTGCCGGCGTAGATCGCGACCAGCACACCAAGACCTTCGGCCGACCCAATCGCGATGTGATCATCGATCGCCAGCTGGAGCAGGTGCGGCTGGAGCAAAGTCAGCGCGGAGGCGAGCGGCAGCAGCAGAATCGAGAGCCCCAGCAGAGCGCGGTACGGACTTACGTACTTCCAGAGGCGGCGCGCCAGAGCTCCGTCGCTGACGTCGGTTGTGACTTTGTCTTCTGTCGCCATCAGCTCTCCTCCCCGAATGAAGAGGCCTTGGCTTCAAGTTCTTGTTTCGCGACGAGCTCCGCGTATCGGCCGCCGGCCGCGATCAGCTGGGAGTGTGTTCCCTGCTCGATGAGCCGGCCGCCCTCGATGACGACGACGCGGTCAACCAACTCCAGTGCCGCGTATCGATGGGTCACGAGGAGCGTGGTGCGGTTACTCATCACGTCGGCGAGAGAGTGCAGGATGGTCCTCTCCGTTTTCGTATCGACCGCGGAGAGAGCGTCGTCCAGAATCAAGATGTCAGGGTTCGTTGCAAGCGCGCGGGCGAGAGTCGAGCGTTGGCGCTGGCCACCAGAGAGGGTGACTCCCCGCTCGCCCACGATGGTCGAGAGTCCGTTCGCGAGCGCCGGTAGGTCGGGCTCAAGTCCGGCCATGCGCACGGCGGTGTCGAGCGTCTCGCGACGGGTGTCAGGGTCATCGTCCCGAACACCGAGCAGGACGTTCTCTCCAAGGGTCTTAGAAAAGAGGAAGCCGTCCTGCGGGACGTAGCCAATCATGGCCCGGAGCGAGGGCAGCGTGAGCTCCCTGATGTCGACTCCGCCGACGAGTACTCGGCCGGCTGTCGGGTCGCGCAGTCTCGGCAGCAGATGCACCAGCGACGTCTTGCCGCCGCCGGTCGTCCCGACGATAGCCAGGGAGGAGCCCGGTGCGATCGTCAGGTCAACATCACGCAGGGCAGGTGTGCCGTCCTCGTAGTCCAGCGAGACCGCCTCAAATCGAATCTCGGCCGCTCCGGGGCGCGCCTCAAGTCCGGGCGCCCGCGGATCCACGTTGGGCTGTAGATCGAGAATCTGCGTGGTTCGGTCGAACGCGGCGCTGCCTCGGTTGTAGACCGACAGAACCCAACCTAGCGCCATCGTCGGCCAGGCGAGCCCCACCACGTAGCCGGAGAACTCAACAAACTGCCCGATCTCCAACTCGCCAGCGATGACAGCTCGTCCACCAAACCAGACCACGATGAGGGTTCCGACGCCTGCTGCGACACGCATGAAGGGCATCAGCCCGCCACGAACCAAAGCGACCGCGAGGTTGCGGCGAACGTACTCGTCTGAGGCGGCCCGAAACTGCGCTGAAATCTGCGGCTCGATCGCGAAGGACTTCACGACGGCGACCCCTGAGAGGGCTTCCTGCGCCTGCGATGAGAGCACCGATAGCTGGGCCTGCGCTGCCCTTGAGCGTGAGTAAAGGGCCCGCGTGAAGCCGACCATCGCGAGCAAGATGAACGGGTAGGGCATGAGCGAGAGCAGCGCGAGTCGCGGGCTCAGGCCAAACATGAACGTGAGGACCACAAGGTAGGCGATCGCCGTGTTGACGAGGTTCAGTATCCCGACGCCGAAGAGCAGCCGTATCTGCGTGACGTCGTTGATGCAGCGACTCACTAAATCGCCGGTGGCCTGGGAGCCGTAGGTCGCCGCATCGAGCCGAGTCAGGTGGTCGAAGACCTCGTTGCGGACTTGGTACTCTACGAGCCGCCCACCATTGAAAATGAGGATTCGGCTCAGCACGCGCGTTGTGCCTGCGCCCAAGGCGAGGGCGGCGATCGCGATCGTGTGAATTTTCACCTGCTCAAAGTCGATCGGCGCGTTGGCGACCGTTGCGTCTCGGAGCGTCTGAATCGCAGCGCCCAAATTGCGCGGGATTCGCAGCGCGAGGAAGTTAGTCGCGACCAGGAAAACGGCGCCCGGCAGGAAGAGCCTCCAGTGTCTGACCAGATACGGCCAGAGACGACTGAGTCGGTTGGAGGAAGGTTGCGGCACGATTCACAGGTTGGGCGCCACGCCAAGCGCAGCTGAACGCCGTCCGTGTAAGGCCGGAGCCTGCCCTCTGCAAGGACGCTGCGCCGGCGCTTCGGAGTGGCTTCGGGCTGGCGGCACGTGCGCCAATGTGCGGTATTTCAAGGGGCTTGTTCTGGTGGACCGGCCTTGGAAATGTTAGATTTCCTAGCACTCCAGCAAAGCCTGTATCGTCTTGACTGACTCGTTCCAGAGAGCTCACACGAGCTCGCCAACGGTGACCGTGACCTCGGTCCGTTCCATCGTGGCGTACGCAGAGAAACGCGGGGTGAAGAGGGCGGAGATCTTGAGCGCAGCGATGATTCATCCTGCAACGCTTGGGAACGCGGACGGTCGGGTACGGCGATCACAGATTCACTCTACGTGGCAGTTCGCCGCCGAAGCTCTCGACGACCCGTGCATCGGACTCCACGTCGCGAAGTCCCTGCCCGTCGGTACGTTCGACGTGATGGATTACATGCTCGCGACTAGCCAGACGGTCCGCGAAGGGCTGGACGCGCTGCTGAGCTACCTCCGACTCTTACTGGACCAGGCCGCTCTTGAAGTTCACATCGAGGGTGACATCGCGACCTGTCGTTTCCGCCTCTTTAACGACGACCTAGGCCTTGAGCGCTACAGCGCCGAGTTTGTCCTGAGCCTAATTCTAAGCCGGATTAGAGCCTGCGCGGACGTGAGCGGGTGGCATCCGCTCGGAGTGAAGTTCGCCCACCCCTTGGTCGGAGACGCAACCGAATATGAGCGATTTTTCGGAGAGCCTGTCACGTTCGCATCTGGAGTGAATGAGCTCGTCTTACCGCTCCTCGTCCTCGATGCTCCGATGAAGCGCGCTGACGCAGGGCTCAACAGCGTGCTTTTGCGTCACGCAGACGAACTGCTCGCCAAGCTGCCGCCGGTCGATTCGTTTGAAGAAGCCGTCAGACAGGCAGTCTACCAAGCGATGTCGGACGGTGAGGGGCTGCCGGCGACCGAGCAGATCGCGAAGCGGGTTGGTGTTGGAACCCGCACCCTTCAGCGCAGGTTGCAAGACGCGGAGACCTCGTTCAATCGAATCGTCGACGACATGCGGCTCGACCTCGCGACCCGAATGCTCGGCGACAGCCAGACGGCGATTGGAGAGATCGGGTTCATGCTGGGATTCTCAGAGCCGAGCGCCTTTAGCCGGGCCTTCAGGCGGTGGACCGGCCGGACGCCAATGGGCGTCCGGAAAGAACTCTCAGAGAGTCGAGATTTCGGCAGCGTCGCACGGGTCGACGACCCGCCGTATCGGTAACTCTACGGACCTTGATTGAACGCATGGCGGCCCGCTGATACACCAACCGCCTCGGTCGAGCTGGGATATATATGAAACACGCCTACATTCTTCTCCCACTTGGGCTCGCTGCGTGCAGCGGCTTCCACCTCGAATCTGGTCAGCAGGTTAACGTGGAGCCTGAGGTGGAGGTCGTCGTCGATTTCGAACCATGCGCCGAGGTGTCGAGCGCCGCGGTCAGCGACGGCGCGAGCGATCGCGACTTGGCGCTAGGGCTCGCTTGTTTGCAGCCGTCTCGCGTGTCCCTTTCATCGGTTACGCAGGCCTTCACTGACGGTGACTCCCTCGCATCGGTGGCCTGGCTGATTCGTTGCGCTGACGACGAAGCGTGCGGCTCTCCGCGTGGTGCCGAGCTTGGATTCGCCGGCTTTCTGGCCACGCGTATCTCGACCGCGACGGCGTCCGTCGAGCTGCCAGAGGCGCTTCAGATCGCCCTTGATGAACGATACGCGGCGGCGATCGAGACGGTCCAGGAGAGGGTTGATGAGCTGAACGTGCCCCGTCAGTCGATCTATGTCGACCTGCCGAGAACGGTGTACCGCGAGTTTCAAGCGGGTCGAGACAGGTTCGCAGAGAACTACCAACTCTTCGAGACCATGGCGCCAATCGCCCATGCGGAGCTCGAGGTGGGAACGGCCAGCAACGCCACTTACATGGAGCTCACGTCCATCCGAGACACGACCGTCGCGGACTGCCTCGCGTCGTCAGGACTCTTGCTCCAAGAGTGCCTCGACGGGCCGATTACTCGAGCGACGACCGACCTGTTGCTGCGCTATGCAGTCGCGAGCGAGGACTGGCCCCGTGCTCGGGTTGAGTTACAGTACTTGGAGTCGGGCTCTGACCGATCGTCTTTCGTGTCGGCCCTGATCGCGCGCCAGCTTGAAGCCTCGGAGATTGCCCAACAACGATTCAACGACGCCCAGGAAGCCAGCGCACGCGGCGCTAGTGCGGAAGAGATCTCCCAGCAGTTCGGAGACGTCGCCAATGTGAGCGACGATCAGCCGCTGCCTTGGAGCCCGCCGGGCTTGCCTGTCTCGCGCTCACAGATCGACGAGACTGTTGAACAGGCCTGCGGTGTATTGGAGTCGCGCTCTCTCGACGGCGATCGGGTTCGGCTTGAGTTCAGCCGCGTTCGCATTAGCCCGCGGGAGTTTTCCTGCGAGGTCGGAGACCGGCAGCAAGTCCGTTGGGCGAACCGCGTCATTGTCATGCCGGACTGTGATGACTTCGACGAGACGATTCGACTCCGGCCTGAGCCGATCCACGTGAGCAGGGCTGATGCCCAAAATCTGGAGGAAGGGAACCTGGTCGAGGCGTGGGTGGACTCTGCGAGGCTCGCAGCGGTCTCCTCCATCTTCTCTGACGACGATTCGACCGTGCCCACGCACATTGGCGCATTCGAGAATCCCTAGTCCGGCCTGAACAACTCCCACTCTTCGGGCAATCGCCTGAGGAGCGTGGGGAAGAGACGAAGCGCTAGGCTCCCGTTAGCCCGCGAGAGCTAGCGTAGCCACGCTTTGAAGGCCGCCCAGCGAGCGCGTCTGGCGATGGTTCATCTCGCTGATTGGTACCGGAGCGCGCCTCGTTCTAGCAAGCCGCTCCGGACCGGGATATCGTGGTCAAGGAGTGTGCGCTAGCTCAGGTTTTGGTGGATGTGACCGCGCACAACGAGGAAGAAGGGAGCTCGCCGCGTCTGCAGCGTTTGGCTGAAGCGGTCGCGGGAGCGCCGGCACCCTAGCAAAAACGAGTGAGGCCCCACCGAAGCGGGGCCTCATCAATCAGACAGCGAGCTGTCCAAAGAGCGAACTAGCGGGCTCCGCAGTCGCTGCAGTCGGTGCCGATGTCGCAGATGTCGTACAGGTGACCCGGGCCACCGTCATCGCACTCACCGTCATTCGAGGTGCCGCAGGTGTTTGAGCAGGTGCTGGTCTCGGGACGAGCGCCGCAGTCGTTGCAGTCAGAGCCGTAGCCGCAGATCGAGTAGAGCGAGTTCGGTCCACCGTCATCACACTCGCTGTCGTTGGCGGTGCCGCAGGTGTTGCTGCAGATGGTTGCAGCGGCAACCTGGGCAACCGGAGCAGCTCCGCGTGCTCCGCAGTCGTTGCAGTCGGTTCCGAGGTCGCAGATGGAGTAGAGCGACCCGGGTCCGCCGTCGTCACACTCGCTGTCGTTCGAGGTGCTGCAGGTGTTGCTGCAGAGAGCGCTCGCTGCTGGAGCAGCTCCGCGTGCTCCGCAGTCGTTGCAGTCGGTTCCGAGGTCGCAGATGGAGTAGAGCGACCCGGGTCCGCCGTCGTCACACTCGCTGTCGTTGGCCGTGCCGCAGGTGTTCGTGCAGCCGGCAACAACCTGCTGCTGGACGCCACGAGCTCCACAATCGTTGCAGTCGGTTCCGAGGTCGCAGATGGAGTAGAGCGACCCGGGTCCGCCGTCGTCACACTCGCTGTCGTTCGAGGTGCTACAGGTGTTCGTGCAGCCGGCGGTCGCGCCACGGGTTCCGCAGTCAGCGCAGTCGGAGCCGAGGTCACAGATGTCGTAGAGATGGCCGGGTCCGCCGTCGTCACATTCACCGTCGTGCGCGGTGGAGCAGCTGTTGTTGCACTGCGCGTCAGCTGTAGCGGTGAAGCCGAAGCTTGCTGCAGCGAGCGAGAAGGAGGCGAGAGCTAGAACTTTAAGAGTACGCATAATGGTTAGGCGTTTGGGTGTTGAAAACGGGCGTTGTGCCCGGGATATGGGGCGTGTCCTCGCACGGCGGATTGCCGGCGAAACACTCATCCCAACTGGGGTTACGGGCTCCCACATGCTCCGGACGCCATGAGCGGCGACCGAAGAAACAACACGTCGACTGCGCATTAAGCGTGCGGTCGAACGAGCGTATGGGGAGGGAGGTGCGCAAGGATACCTGGGTGTGCAGCGCCTTCGCTTAAGCGGAGGGGAGTGCCAACGGAATCGAGTGAACGATACCTAGACGGGGTTGCGACATGAAGATTCATTACCGGGCGATTTTTGGATCTTCAAGCCCTAGCGGTGCGTAATGTTCTCTCTATTGCCTCGGTGAGCAGGAGCGGTCACCTGCCGCGCGGAGAACCGATCACTTCGAACTCAATCGTTCGGAGAGCCTAAATCGGTCGAATTCTTCGACTACGATGGGTGCTAGGATCGGGCAACGAGGCCGGTACTCGGACGCGTAGACAGCCCTTCGACGGCATTGAGATACAAACGATCACAGCCGGCCGATATCCCCCGCGGATCTCGCCCTCGAGACGTGGCCACATCTCTTCAGATTTAGCAGTGACTACCTCACCCTCGCCATTATCTCGCTCCCGGATCGCCCACGGAGGGGACCCGGGTTTGGCGCGCGCGTACAATTCGAGTTGCAAAGCAAGCAGCCGCGGTTGCAGAGACTCGAAAGGTAGACTGCGAGCGGATTTCGGGACTCTGCCGGCTGAGCCACGCCTTCTTGTTGCTCCGAGAGCTGAGGCCAGTCTTCTCCCTACTTTGTGAGTTGAGGAAACTCAGCGGGGAGCCATTCCGGGCTATGGGCGGCGCCGCTGGTGGCAAGGGCCGCGTTCCGAACTGGCGCACTGCGTCATCGGAAGGTACATCATTCCCTTTGACCCCGCTTTGACGGCATAGATGTTTCATCGAACAGACGATCTTCGAATCCAGAGGCTGCGGCCGCTGCTTCCACCAGCGATCCTACTTGAGGAGCTGCCGCTGACCGAGCGCGCCTCCGAGCTCATCGCGCTTGCTCGTAGCCAAGCGGCCGACATTATCCATGGGCGCGACGACCGCCTACTGGTCGTTGTGGGGCCTTGCAGCATTCACGATGTCGATGCCGCCGTGGAGTATGGCGCTAGGCTCCGCGACTTCGCGGACTCCGTCAGAGGCGATCTCCACCTCATCATGCGGGTCTACTTTGAGAAGCCGCGGACGACGGTCGGGTGGAAGGGGCTGATCAACGACCCCCATATCGACGAGACCTTCGATATCAACGTGGGGCTGCGGACAGCACGACTGCTGCTCTGCCGCTTGAGCGAAATCGGAATTCCCGCTGGCACAGAGTACCTCGACACGATCAGCCCGCAGTTCATTGCGGACCTCGTCTCTTGGGGTGCGATCGGGGCCCGAACGGCCGAGAGTCAGGTACACCGGGAGCTGGCCTCCGGTCTGTCGATGCCTGTGGGATTCAAGAATGGAACAGGCGGCAGCGTGCAGATCGCGGTCGACGCCATCCGCGCCGCCCAGCACCCGCACCATTTCCTCTCGGTCACCAAGCAAGGTGTCGTCGCGATCGTCGCGACCTCGGGCAACAAGGACGCTCACATTATCCTGCGTGGCGCTCGTTCCGGACCAAACTACGACGCCGAGACTGTCGCGTCCGTAGAGGCCGAACTGAGCAACGTCGGCCTCTCACCTGCGATCATGATCGATTGTAGCCACGGCAATAGTAACAAGGACCACACGCAGCAGCCGCGCGTCGCTGCCGAAGTCGGTGAGCAGATCGCGTCGGGCTCGGCGGCGATCCGCGGCGTTATGGTCGAGGGACACTTGGTCGCTGGGCGACAAGACTGGACCGGGCGCGGTCGAGCGACCGTCGGACAGAGCATCACCGACGCCTGTCTCGGCTGGGATGACACTGTCGATGTCCTTAACGGGCTCGCCGAGTCCGTTCGGAAGAGAAGGGCGCTCAACGCCGAGTAGGTTCCTAGGTTGAGCGCAACGAGATGCACTGGCCCGCGCTCGGGCATGACCCGCGCTCGGGCATGACCCGCGTTCGGGCGTGACCCGCGTTCGGGCGTGCCCCCGCGTTCGAGTACGAACTTCGAGTCGTGTTTGGAACTCGCCTAGCTCACCTGAGAGCCCGGGCGACGTCGTAGGCCGACGAACACCAGGCCGAGGATGGCGAACCATCCAGCTCGCTCTGACGGTGTTGGGCTGACTCCGCACCCGCAGAACGCTGGGGTAATCGTCTGGACCAAGTTCTCGGTCGTGAACGATACCGAGTCGATCGGGCCATAGAGGCCGGCTTCGTCCATCGCACAAGCCTGCACCGTGAACTCTGCCCCATCGTAGTACTGGGGGTAGACGAAGGCAGTTTCGGTGCTGGTACTGAGCGGAGTCGCAGTCCAGTCAGCGGGATTTTCGGTACAAGCGAAGTCGCCTGCGAACTCGTTGATGATGCACCAGCGAATCTCGGGCACGGTCCCATCGGGATCGGTCGCGTTTCGCACATTGATGACAATCTCCGCGTCTGCCGTCGGGATCTCATCTCCTTCGGTCGGCGAGAGAATCTCAAGGACTCCCGGCGGCTCGTTCTCGCTGTTTACGTAGAAATCACATTCCCCCCAATCCGAGTCCGTCTCTGAGTCCAGCGCCTGAATCCGGATGAGATAGTGCGTGTTCTCCTCGAAGAGTTGAGGGTCTACGTCGACCCGGTGGTCGCCGACGAAACTGGCAGGCTGCTCCAACGTCACCTGAAAGAGGGGCACGTCCACGGTGACGTCTGCGTTGTATGGGTAGATACGGAAATCGATCGTGAGCGCCTCACCCTCGGGATCCCGTACCGCCGGAACGATGAAGGGGGAGGGCACGCCCTCGGTGAACGTGCCACCTCGGCAGAACTCTGCGTTCTGCCCGCCAACCTCGGGTTGCACGGGCTCAAGGTTCGGCTTCACGGTGAAGCCGCGTGTGTTGCTGAACTCCGTCGCGTTGCCAACCGAGTCGATGGCCAGGACGCGGGCGTAGTAAGCGCCGCCCCATTCCAACTCCGGTGCCACGGTCCACTCAGTCCTCACCGACGGCGACTGAAGAACCTGCTCAGACGTCCGGATGATCTCATTGAACTCAAGGTCGCTGGCAACCTCGAAGACCAACCAGAGTGAGTCGCCGTCCGAATCGGTCGTGTTGGTCGCCGAAAGAGTCGGCGTTCGCAGCGGAACAACGGAGTCCTGGTCTGGTTTGACGAGGCTTGGAGGAGCAGCAATCTCGTTCTCGGTGTTGACGACGAAGGTCCACGGCGGTGTCCACTCACTGACACCCGACTCCTGAGAGTCGTTAGCGCGGGCACGCCATGTGACGATCGCGTTCTCAGGCAGGGTTTCGAGTGGCCAGGAAGTGGTTCCTTCCTCGCCCTCCGTAACGTTTGCGGTCGCCGCCGGAATGTCGCCTATCTCGGCTCCCATGTAGAGTTCGAAGTCGTAGGACAGCGCATCTCCATCAAGATCCGAGGCGTTCCCGACCGTAACCGTCGGCGTGAAGGTCGGGACAGTGGCACCGTTCTCTGGCGTGAGGGGCACCGGAGAGAACGGCGGGATATTCACGGCAACGGGGTCTGCGAGCACGATGACCTCGGCTGTGAACTCGCCGTCTGTTGCGGTCAGGATCAGTTCGAAGGGGGAGTACTCTGCAGCGTCGTCTGGCACGGTCCAAAGGAAGCTCCCTGTCCCGCCCGAATGGGTAAGCTCGAATCCCTCTTCGATCAGAAGCCCGTCGACGTCTCGCAGCACGCCTTCGATCGTCAGTACGTCTTCGTCCGGATCGGAGTAGGTAAAGTCGATTCGGAAGCTCTCACCCTCGCTGATGATGGCGCGCCCGGGGGGAGGGGGAACGGGTCCGCCGCGCAGGGTTGCGCTCAGGGCTGGGAAGCGGTTTCCAAGCTCTACGACGAGCGTGTAGCGGCCTGCAGACTGCTGGCCCTCGCTGGTCCAGGTCGTGTCGCCAAAGCTTGAGACCACGAAGCAGTAACGTCCTGCGAACGGAATATCGCCGGTATCGACGACACTATTGAGACCAAATCCGTCGCCGTCATCACTGCTCGTGACCAACGTGGTTCCACCTGCCCAAACGGAGAGGATCGGGTCCATCCATGGATTCTCGAGGAATTCGCCACGCAGGCCTAAGTCTGTGCTGGTGTAAGCGATGAACCTGTCGTGGGGCGCCGCGTTCACGCAGTACCAGTCGATGTCGCCGCCGCGTGGGCCGAGTACGGCACCGTCACTGATGAACGCGCTCGGGCTCTCGCCGCTAAACAGCGCGGGCGGGATGCTGTTCACTCCCGGGGCTGCAGCCGAGTTGTTCGGCTCGTATGGATCGATCCCCATCGGGACGAGTGTGATGTCACCGATCGGGGCCGTCTCCCCCGCCACGACACTGAACGGTCCCCGCACGACGGTCGTTTCGTTGCGGCCCGTCGGATCATAGAGGAGGATCCGATAGTCAGCTCCGGTGATGAGACCCTGCATCACGAAACGTCCGCTCCAGATATCAACGCCCGCACAGCAACCGGACCTGGATAAATCGTTATGGCCGTAGACGGTTCCCGCCCGCTCAAAGCGGACCCACATGCCGGGGCTAGGAGTACCGGCGTCAAGGATTCGCCCTTGGGCGGCGCCTCCGGCGATCATCTGGATGTCGATGCCCGTCATCGCGTCGTCTGAACCGGCGATGATGATGTTGTCGGCGGAATCCATATTCCAGCCGTCGTTCGTCGGATCGGCTTGGTCGAACCACCGGTCCGTCAGGTTCCCCTCTATGCCGTCTGGAAGACGCGACGCCACACGGAAGGTTCCTTCGCTGACGTTGGTGAACGAATACGATCCACTAGCGTTCGTCCTGACGTTCTCCGAGAGCGTTAGGCCTTTCCCGGGGTCCAACTGCCACAGCTGCACCTCCGCGTTCCCTAGGCCGGCCCCGCCAGCGCTGGTGATTGTTCCCGCAACACTGGCCGCGAACGCAGAACTCGAAAAAGTAACGCAGAGCGTGACGAGAACGAGGGTTTGGCTGAGTCTATTCATATTTCGAACGATACCAGCGACACTGGGCAGGATCCAGGGAAAGCCGTGTTCTAGACGGGTTCGGCTCTAGCTGGCGGTTGATGAACTGCGCGTCGCGGGCTACGCAGCGTCAACTCCCACAAGTTCAAGCGGTTGACTGGCTTTTACACTTCTCGTTACTGGCTCCCTCTCTTCGTCGTCTCAGTGCTCGTTCCGAGCCCCGTCGAGGCCGAGGAACTCCCAGTCCCGACCACTGTGCACTATCCGAGCCCGGACGACGCTCTTGAGCGATTCGCTTGGCTTGGAGAGAGCAGCACCTTCTCGGTCCGGATCCTGGGGAGCGAGGCGCTCAGAGCGGGCATCGAGATTGGAGACTTGTCTCTCGATTCCGAGTTCGGAGCCGTAATTCCCATGCACATCGTGGGAACCACGGTTGGGCTGCTCGACACCATCTACCCGGTCGACAACGAGAGCCTCACGCTTCTCGATCCCGAGAATGGGCTGCTGCCGATCTACACCGATAGCGATTACAACGAGAGAGACTACGTCACGCGATTGGTCGTGAATTACGATCGCGATCGGTACACGCATCGCGTCCTCCGAATCGAACCCGACGAACCGAATGTCGAGGAGTTCGCTAGCGTCCCGATGGATGTCTACGACGACCTCGCAGCTGTCTACGACGTACGGTCACGCGATCTCACTCCGGGTAACGGCTACGTCTATCACACCCATGACGGGGCGGAGTTTGCTCGCACTACGGTCACGATTATACGGACCGAAGAGGTGTTCGCAGAGGGCTTTGGCTACGTCGATTGTGCAGTCTTGGCCTGGGTAATCGAACCGCTCGAGTCTACTCCGCTTGTCCCATTCGGTGAGACTCCGCTTCCGCCCACTACTCGCGCCGGAGGTCCCGCGAACTATGTCGCTCTTAGCTACATCTCGCTCGACGAACGGCGCCTCCTCATCGGTGGCGATATCCAAACATCGCTCGGGATGATGACCATTCGACTGGTGGACCGCCGAGCAGGGAGCACGCCATGAGATTTCTCGTCTTCCTACTTTTCTCCTGTGCCGCGTGCGGAGGCGCCCCCCCATCGACGGACAACCTTCGAGCCGCACTTCGCCTCTCAGCTGAGCTTGGACCGCTGGAGGCCGAGGCGCTTGAGTTGACCGAAGGCCTAACGTCCGCGCTCGCGGACGAGGTCCCCGCTGCTTCGAGGCTCGACGAGCTTGAGCGCTACGTATCGCAAAACTCCGTGAGGATGCACGAGGTCGCGGCCGAGCTCGGAGACAAGTTTGCTGCTCTGCCAGGGGCAGAACATGTCGCGTATCAGCAAGTCGTTTCCGAGTACCTCTCCGACGCGACGTTCGGGTGGCTGGACGCATGTGTGGAGTTCATTGCGGAAGAGCCAGAGTTGGAGGAGCGTCTTCGAGACATCGTCGAGCCACTAGGTCCGCTCCGCATTTCTGAACCTGACGAGGACTAGCGCTCGTCCTGCGGGCTGCTCGTCCTGCGGGCTGCTCGTCCTGCGGGCTGCTCGTCCTGCGGGCTGCTCGTCCTGCGGGCTGCTCGTCCTGCGGGCTGCTCGTCCTGCGGTCCTGGGCTAGAACGAACTACCGGG
>JBLHWZ010000106.1:0-16165 GCA_047629415.1 Bradymonadia bacterium
ACCTCGGTGAGGGATGCTCCGTCGGCGAACAGTTGCCAACCGTCGATCGCCTGCTCGACCAGCTCAACAACGACGACGTCGCGCTGGGACAATTCTACGGTGAGATGCTGCTGATCGAGTTCGGCGGAATGTGGTGCGGTCCGTGTCGTGAGCTAGCCGAAGAGGTTGCCACACTGCAGTACGGCGCCGAAAGGGCAGGCGACGACTATGGGTTCAGAGTCCTCTCGACCCTTAACGAGAACAACAGTTTCGACGTCACCACCGCAGGGGACCTCTTCAGCTGGGCAGCCAGCTTCGACCTCTCCAACCCGATCCTCGGCGGTGCATCCGCCGGCTACTTTAATACGATCTGCAACGTGGCGGCTGTGCCGACGCTGCTCATCGTTGATCCGCTTTTTGAGGTGCGCTGGAGGCAGGAGGGCGTCGAGTCGGGCCAGGACTTGGCCGGGCTGATCGCCACCACTTGGGACGAGTTTAGAGCCGAGAACCCTGATTGGGTCAGCCCCAGGTGTCGCGGCGTCGTGGACCCAGGAGTCGAGTGTGGTTGCGTTGACGATCGCACCGCACCGGACACGGATGAGGACGGCGTGCTCGACGCCTGCGATGCGTGCGAGGGGGCCGATGATCTGGAGGGCGAGCGTCTCGTGCTCTGCTCAGAGACTCCGCCTCCTCCGGTGGAGGATACGGAGGTCGACCGCGTGCGAGGCAACTTCGTTTTTGGCTATGATCCCGAACTGGGACTCTTGCCGGAATTCGTAGTGGACCTCTTCGGAGGAGAGGCGTCGCTGCCCTCGATCTTCTTTAGTCTGCTGGATGCTGGACGCGAGGTCTGCACGATCAATCGCATCGCGACCACGGCGTTCCCTGCCTCAGAACTGGCCTCCACCACGGCGTCTCCGCTGCTGACCTGGACGTTGACGGCAGAGAATAGCGAGGTGTTGACCGATTGTGACGGACGCCTAGATTCGATCGAGTGGGGCGATGACATCGCAGCGGCCGTCGAGGCCGTCGACTGGAGCGTGTCGATCGTGGACTCATGCCCGTCCGATGGTTGCGGATTTGCCGACGCGGCGATCTGGGCAGAAGTGGTCGGAGCTGGTGGGAGCACTGCGGAGGACTGCGATGCCTTTGAAGAGCTTTGCACTCGGAGCATGGTGGGCGCAGTGCTCGGTACTTCGATCGCCGGACCGCTTGAAGACGCTGAGGGTGGACCGACGAGTCTGGCCTACGCCTTCCCGGCAGACGTCGAGCTTAACTACATGGGGGATGGTTTGGGATGGCTCTCTGCCGAGGAGTTCATCGCCGTCGGTGGACCTATGTTCGTGTTGGGGATCATAGGCTATGACGTGACCGCCAACCCGATCGTGGGCACGTTGCTGGCGGCTCCCTAATCAGCTCCAGCCTCAGCCCGCCGAGTCCTTCTTCCCTTACCAGGGCACAGTACGCGGTGGGGGAGCCTATGCGAGCGCGGCTGCTTGGCACTACGAAGGGGGCATCCGCGTATGACCCGCGCACGATTCGTTCGAATCACATGCTGAGGCTCATGCGCTACCTCGTCCCTCTATTCGCCATCACAAGTCTCATAGTTGCCTGTGGGACGGACGAGCCCACCAGCTTCTTGCCTGAGTTTCGAGATCTCGGTGCAACGCCCGATGCGTTCAGGGATGTCCAGAGTGACGAGGTTTAGGATTCAGACGTGGTGCCGGATACAGGAACTACTGCCGACGCTGATTGATCGGCAGACGCTGACACGACGGCAGACCCCGACCCCACTGCCAACTGGTACAACGTTATCGGGACGGGGACGGTGCTCGGAGTGGGACTGCTGCTCTCATTTGTCTTGAATGAGCCTGACTAGTTAGGGCCTTGGACCGCTGCTTGGTCCGCTGCTTGGTCCGCTGCTTGGTCCGCTGCGTTCGGTCGCGTTCGGTCGCGTGAAGTCGGCGTTCGGTCGCGTTCGGTCGCGTTCGGTCGGCGTTCGGTCGGCGTTCGGTCGGCGTTCGGTCGGCGTTCGGTCGGCGTTCGGTCGCGTTCGGTCGCGTTCGGTCGCGTTCGGTTCCAACGTGCAAAACCGCTCAAGCGGATACGACGCTCGCGCCCGCTGTGCGTCCGTTGGTAAGGGGGCAGTTGATTCGCCAACACTCCGCTGTGACCTGACCATGAAGGACTCCGACGACCCTCAAGCCTCCCGCCGGCAACCCACGCCCCGCTACGCGTCGACAGACGCGCTGCCTCGCGTCCCGCTCTCCGCTGCGGACGGAGCATTCGATGCGGCGTTCCTTGGGCCACTTGCGGAGAACGCAGAGCTGATGGAACGGCTGATCGTCGACGCACTGCGAGACCACGCCTACTGGCGTCGGAACTTCCATCCGGAGGACCCGCCGGTGATCCCGGCCGGTGCGAAGTACGAAGCAGGCTACCAGAAGTTCGTTGCGAGGACCGAACACGTACTTCGACGGTTGGCGGCCGATCTCAAAGGGTCCGCGCCGTGGTTCAGCCCTCGCTATATTGGTCACATGGCGTCGGATCTCCTTATCCCAGGAGTGGTCGCTCGGGTGCTCGCGACACTCTACAATCCGAACAATGTCTCCGCGGACTCCGGTGGTCCAATGCTGGCGGTCGAGACGGAGGTCGGCGCCCAACTCGCACGCATGGTGGGCTTCGATACAGGGGAGGGCGCTTCGCCCAGAGCGTGGGGACACCTGACGTCCGGAGGGACTGTCGCCAACTACGAAGGCCTCCGGCAAATCCGTGCCGTCCGTCTCCTCCCGCTGGCGCTGGCCTCCGCCGCGCGGGCGCTTGGCTTGGGCGACCTGACCTCGCGAACACTAGGCGGCCGCGTTGATGGAGCTACTCCTTGGAGACTGCTCAACTTCGGTGTTTCAGCGAGTCTGCAGTTTCGTCGCGAATTGGTCTCCGGTGCGTTCGCTCGCGGGGGGGGCGCCGCTCGCCTCGGAGCTGCATCGGCTGACGGAAGAAGGCCGCGTGGAGCAAGTCGGGCTCTTTGAGTTCGGACGCGACCATGGCATCGAGTCGCCCGTCGTTCTGGCGCCACACTCGGCCCACTATAGTTGGTCCAAGGCGATGCGGCTCTTGGGGCTCGGAACCAACAACCTCATCTCGGTCGACACCGACGCGCATATGCGTATGGACATCGCTCACCTCGGCGAGTTGCTGGACGAACTTGCGACTGCCCAGCGGCCGGTTCTCGCGGTGGTTGGAGTGCTTGGAACCACGGAGTTTGGCACGCTCGATCCGATCGACAAGATCGTGGCAACTAGGCAAGAGCGGGAGGCCGCCGGCCACGGGTTCGCCGTGCATGTGGATGCCGCCTGGGGCGGGTATCTTGCTACGCTGATTCGAGAGCCGGACGGAGGTTTCACACCCCGGGAATCCGTGCGAGCCGAGTTCCGCTACTTTCCGTCCCAAGATGTCTACGATGCCCTTGTTGGAGTCTCTGGCGCTGACTCAGTGACGATTGATCCCCACAAACTGGGGTTCATTCCGTATCCAGCAGGGGCCTTCGTTACGCGAGACCGAAGAGTGGCGGGTTTGTTGAGCGCGAGCGCGGCGTATGTGTTCGACAACGGTGGAGACGAGCCGGTAGAAGTCGAGGTGCGCGACGAAGACCTCGGTCGCTACGTGCTCGAAGGCTCCAAACCCGGCTCCTCCGCAGCATCCGTCTTTGCGACCCATGAAGTTCTCCCGCTCGATAGGCAGGGGTTCGGCCAATTGCTCAGCCGGACCATCCACTCCAGCGAGTGGCTCTTCGACGAACTGAAGGAACTCCGCGAACGCTTGGCCGGCGTGGCGAGGCTCGAGGTCCCGATCGAGCCCGATTGCAACGTTGTGTGTTTGATTGTGAACCCCGAAGGAAACACCTCGACGAGCGTGATGAATACGTTCATGCGAGAACTCGTCGAAGGCATGCGGCTGCGCCCCGGGCGGTCGGCCCGCGACCTTGAATTCATGGGGTCCTTCACATCGATCCCAGGCGACCGGATGCTCTCGGACGATGGCCTTCGAGTCCTTACGAAACTCGGCATCGAGCAGGAGAGCGTGCCGGCCGCAGGCTCAGTCTTTGTGTTGCGCCACACTCTGATGAACCCTTGGTTGTTGAATGCTGCGAGCCGGCCGCTTTCGCGCTATGTGGAGTTTCTGGAACGGCGTATCCTGGAATTGCTCGAAGACCCCTCAGAACCGCGATGACCGTGATCGGTTGCGATTCGATCCGAAGCTCGAGCCGGCGCGCCCCTGAACGGTCGCCGTGGCCGCGAAAAATGCAGAAACTAGCAACGTGACAGAGCCCCGATTCCAACACCTAATCGCTCTTTTCGATGAGCTCCGTGTAGCGTTTCGCAGCGGCATCGTGACTCTGGACGACGTCATGGAGACCTCGACCGCGCGCCTGCGCGGCGATGACGAGTACCGCGATGGCCTACGCACTGACGTTCGCGAGATCCTCAGTGCGACGACGTCAACTCATCTGCTCACCGAGTTCGGGATTCTCTCGGATGAGCCGTTAGGGGCGGGCGTCCTGCGCCGTCTGGCTTCCCGGATGGCGCCGGCGCCAGCGAAGGCTGTCGGGCTTGAGGCGTTGCTCGGAAATCTCATCGCGCCCGCAGACGCGGAGCTCTTCGCGCACCTGGAACCCGCTCACTTTGAGGCGTGGGCGGAAGCGCTCCTAAAGGGCTCGACCGACGCCTACGACCGCACTCAGCTGGCCAGCGCGATCATCATACTGGCGACTCGCGTTGCGGGCATCGGGGTCGAGGCCAGACTCTCCGAGCGCATGCCTACGCTCGAAGCGTGGAACTCACCCTTCATTGAACTCTCACGGCGGCTCGACCGGTTCGCTGAGGCATATGTGCAGCGGGAAGGTCACGAGGCGTTGGCGGACGGCACCCTCGGCGTGATCGTGTCTTGCCGTGCACAGGTTCTGCGGTTCCGAGCAGAGAAGGAGCTGCTCGGTACTACCCTTCATCTGTCGAGCGCGTCCCTTCGCATGTTGCAACAGCTGGAGCGGCTTGAGCAGCTTGTCGAGTGCACCTCGCCCGAGCGTCGAGCTCGCGCGGTTGCGGCTCTCGGTTTGTCTCTGAGCGACGAGGTCTGTCGCCGCAGGCCGGTGCAGCACTTCGTTGGGCAGAAGCTCGATTTACTCGCCTACGTCGTGATCGGCCACGCTGCTCAGAAGGGCGACAAGTACGCCGTGAGGACGCGTGGTGAGTACTTGGGATTCTGGGGCAAGAGTCTCTTCGGAGGACTCCTCGTCGCTATCTTCGCGTCGCTCAAGTTGCACCTCTCGCACGAGGCCCTTGCTCCGGCTCCGCAGGCGTTCATCTACGGCCTGAACTATGCCGTTTGCTTTGCCTTGATCTACCTCTTGGGAGCGACTCTCGCGACGAAGCAGCCTGCGCTGACCGCCTCGCGAATCGCGGACGCCCTCGAAGAGGGGCCCGAACACGAGTCGTTTCCCGAGCTTGTGCGCGCGATCTGGCGCAGCCAGTTCATATCATTCCTTGGTAATATCCTAGGAGCCGCGAGCTTCGCGATCGTAGTGGCGGTTGCGGTCGAGCAGATCACCGGAGGTCCGCTGATCAGCCACGAAGAGGCCCTGACGCTGGCAGAGAAGATCCATCCGTTCCGGTCGGGCTCCATTTGGTACGCGGCGATCGCAGGTGTGATGCTCTCGTCAGCGGGGTTCTTCGCCGGCTTCGTCGACAACGGCGTCGTGTTCCATCGCGTGGCGGATCGCGTCGCGGCTGGAGGCGGCATCTTCCGGCTTCTACCGAGCCGACTTAGGCGCCGTGTCGCGAGCAGAATCGAGAAGAAGAGCGGCGCGCTCGCAGGGAACATCCTGCTCGGCTTCATGCTCGGTTCGGCAGGAGTGGCGGGGATGGTGTTGGGCATCCCACTCGACATTCGCCACATCGCTTTCGCGTCCAGCCACGGTGGTTTGGCCGTGTTCTACGCGCCCGAACTTCACAGCGCCGCCGCGCTGTTCATGGTGATCGCGTCGGTCAGCATCATCGGTTTTGTGAACTTCATCGTAAGCTTCGCCCTCACTCTAACGGTTGCGGTCAACGCGCGGCGGCTGGACGGAGTGGGGTGGCGCTCAGGCCTAAAGGGCCTGCTGCGCTTGGCCAAGTCCAACCCGATCGGCTTCTTCCTCCCCGTGGGTCGCTAGCCTGGGTCCGGCACGATAGAACCGCGCTCAGGCGACCCTCGCGACGAAGATGCCGCGTTTTGCGCGGAACACTTTCGCGCACCTCCACACGGCCGCGTATTCGACGCTGCACAGGGTCGAACGGGTTCTCTCAGGCTTTCGGCCAATCCTAGACTATCGGCTGGCTGTGAGCAGGGTTCAGTCCGTGCAGAGGCCGAACACCTGACCGGACTGCAGTTCGCACCGTCCTCCACTCGGGCAAGTGTCATCCTCAAGACAGATCTCTCGGCACTTCCCGTGTTCCGCGTCACAGATAACTCCGGTTGAGCACCGGAGGCCATCCTCTGCGGAGCAAGGCGAGCTGCCAGCAGGCCCGTCGATTGGCCGAACACATTGCCACGCCGTGGATCGTTCTCGATAGACGATCGGCGCGCACCATGTCTCGCCGGGACACCCGCCTGGGTTGCACGGCGTAGCGCAGATTCCGAGTTCTGCGGCCGGCGAAATCGGGAGATCGGCCACACAATCCTGGAATCCACACACGACCGTGTCGAGAAGGCATGGGGACTTGCAGCGCCAGCGCCACACAATGGCCGCGCTTGCTCGATGCCACAGCGGGCGCGGCAGTATCGCGTCTCGACGTCACATAGGACCGTGTCGTTGCTGTCGTCCGTTCCCACGCAACGGCGCCCGACCCCGAGGTCGCAGGCGGGGCCGTCCTAGGACTCATCTACCGGTGGACACGGGGCCTCGAATTCGCCGGGACCGACGGGATCCGCGCAGGTGTTCGTTGCCAGGTCGCAGCGGCCCATCGGAACCACGAGGTCATTCTCACATTGGGCGTCGTAGCCGCATAGCGCGGCACAGTCCGGCGACGCAGCTCACGACGTTTGTGAACGTCCGGGTGCCTAGGCACTCCGCGTGATCGACGTATGTGGCGCCCTCCGATGCGGTTCCGGTGCAGGAGGACGAACCATAGTTTGGCGAGACGCAGCGTCCACGCGCATCGAGACAAATTACGAGGGCGAGGAGGATCAGGTTCGACGGCTGTGGCCGGCGAATGCTCACTCGTAGAGGGCGGCGCTCAGGACCTCGACTCCTCTCTCGACTCCTCTCTCGATCTTCTCGAGGAACGAGTCGCTGCTGTGTACGAAGTGGTAGTTCGCATGGGGCGACCACATATCCTGCAACCTTCGGTCGAACTCGATGGCCTCATGATTGGTCTCGTTCCTGATTGGGTTGTTGCTGGTGATGTCTCCGTTGGAGCCCGCTCCAGTCTCGAAGAAGATCACGGCATCGTAGCGGCTCAGCTCGGGTTGGATCGTGGAGTCCATTCTATCGGAAAAAGCTGCCTCGTCCGCGGGCCAGTAGTCGACTCCGTCCAGCGTACCACGGTCGCAGACCAAGGTTAGGTCTGGATTCTGGGCCGCGAAGATCGCCTCGAGGCTGCACTGACGCCGGTAGATCGCCTCTTGGGTGGCGTCAGCCGACTCGACGCCTCCGGCCGCGTCGAACCCCGCCCATGAAGAGCATGGTCGCAGCCTCAGGAACGACGGCGACTTGCTTGCGAAACTCCCGTTGAAAGAGATCGACGGCCGTGGTCTTTCCGCCTCCAGGGCCGCCGGTAACAACTATCTTTCGAGTCATCTTTGCCCTCCTTCGGCTCTTCAGTCGACACAGGAGAGCTACGAAGAGCTATGAGCGGTCGGAGCCGGCCGTTGGACTCGAATTGTCTGGCCAACGGTTGTTTGGTCACGGGTTAACGATCTGACGGCGCTACTTGGCCGAAGAGCGCTTCCATGTCAGGTACCATCACGATTGCGGTACCCCGGTTGAGCGCTCGCTCATCGGCGGTTGCGTTAGACGCCAGCGGTCGGGACTGGCCGAACGCTCCGGTCGAGAGATTGCTGGGCGCCACAGACGACTCCTCGGAAACGTGCACGACGGCCAGCGTCAGCGCGGAGGCGAGCTCCCAGTTACTAGCGAATCGTCGCGTGGCGGGAACATCGTCCGTGTGGCCCTCCACCTGGAACTGTCGCGACGTCAGGCGTGCGAGAACCGTTCCGGCCTCTTCAAGCGCCGCCCGGCACTCAACGCTCAAATCGCCGCTGCAGCTCTCAAAGAGAAGTTCCCGCGGCGCCTTGAACACGAGCCAGCCACGCTCGATGGCGACTTCTACGAAGCCGTTTTCGACTGTTCTGATTCGCACAGCGACTCCGCGTCGCGGACTCTCGTTGACCTTCGAGTTCTGCTTCTAGGCGATCGTGCTCACCCGCGAGGTCGCTACCTATGGAAGAGGGCGATCGACGGGTGTTCCGGGTCCAGTTGCCCGGTAGTTCGGAGGGCCGCATCGCCGCTCGGTCGCATCGCACTTACACGCAGCGGTGCCACTTCGGCGTGGGCGTAGTCGACTTGTAGCGTCTCCGGAGACTCGGCCCACTGAGCGCGCAGCGTGACCCTCACGTAGGGCGTTTCGTCCTCATGCAGGTGCACGGGCAGAGCCAGGTCCTGCAGGATGTACTCGCCCTGGTCTCCGTCTGCGTTCTGGATCGCCAATCCTGAGAGGAAGAAGCTGAGCATCTCGGCGCGTTGGGCTCCGACCTCGTCTTCATCCAGCTCGCCGTCTGCGTTGGTGTCGAACTGGGCGAAGAGCTCTGGGGGAGGGGTGGCGTTGATGTGTGCCACTTGGCCTACAACGGACACTTGGAGGGTGCCCGCGCTGAGTCCGCCGTGAGCCTGTCCGGGGACTGCTACCAGGCCGATCGCCAGCGCAATGCTGGCTCCACAGAGTACGCGAATCATGGAGGGCCCCCGCCACCCGGTCCACCGACAGGCACACAGATATCGCTGTCAGGGCCGCCGCATTCGAAGCCGTCGTCGCAGTCGCTGTTGTCCGAGCAGCTCGCTACGCAGATTTGGCCGTCTGCCGGGCTATTCACGCAAACACATCCGGTGGCGCCATCGAAGCACTCACCTACGCAGTCGCTGTTGTCGGAGCACGAGGTCGGGCCGTCGCCGCCATCATCCGGAGGACCACCGCCGCCTCCAAAGCCCTCGCCTGGCTCGCCCCACACGCAGCGCGGCATGAATGGGTAGCTGTGGGTGAGGTAGTAGGCGTAGTCGTAGTCACGACCATCGATGGTGTTCGTCTCCTCACGGCCGTTACACTCGTCAAGGTCGCCTAGTGCGCCGGAGAACTCCCAGTCTTGAACGAACGTGCCGTCGTAATCACCAGGAGGAGTGGAGTCGCCGGCGCCGAGCGATTCGCGCGAACCTGCGACAATGCGGTAGCCGCCTGCGAGCTCGACGAGATCGCCGGTGCCGTCGGTATTCTCGAACCCGTAACGTCCATAGATCGGATAGCCATCGGCAGCCCAGCCGACCTGTGTGTGGCTAGGAGATTCCGGCATCAGCGCGGTCGGATTGCCGTGGTAGTGGTACTCCCCAGTCGGCTGCACGTGTGCGAAGTTACAGTCCGCGCCGAGCGACACGATTCCGTCCGGGAATGGTTCCGTGTCGGAGCCCAGACGTCCGAGGAAGGTGAGCGCTTCGTAGCGCCACTGCCCGCCCGAGTAGACCTCGGCCGTGTTGGGCTCCATTTTGATTCCATTGAGCGCCACGCCGATGGTGCGGAGCTCCTCGGAGGTGCCGTCGCGGTTGGGAACTAGCGGGATGGACCAGGTCAGGTCCTGCGCCGAAATCACGTTCGGGTTGCCCCCGTTCGGGAAGATGCCGGCGTCGTGATTCGGAATGGCGTTGGACGTGATCTCGATGGTCTCGGCTGTGATCGTGATGGAGGACTCATGCGCAGCTCCGTAACAGGCGGCGACCTCAGTCGGTGAGAGAGAGCATTCCACCAACTCCGTCGTGAACGACGTCTCGCCCGCGGGTGTGGGCGTCACGGTGGTACCGCTGCCGGCGGCAGGATCTTCGCAGAAGTCTCCAGGTGCCGGAATGTCCGGCTCGGCGTCCGGTTCGGTGTCAGCCCCTGCATCCTCGGTCGCGTCTGGCTCTGCTGTGTCCTCGGTCGCGTCTGGCTCCGCTGTATCCTCGGTCGCGTCTGGCTCCGCTGTATCCTCGGTCGCGTCTGGCTCTGCGGCGTCCGGCTCGGTATCCGGCTCCATCACGTCGGTCTCAGAGTCGGGCTCGGCCGTGGTGTCGCCGTCGCCGGTGTCTGACGTGCCGGAGTCGTCGCCCATGTTGGAGGACGACGTGCCGTCGTCTCCACAGGCAGCCAGCGCGAGGCTCAGGGTGAGCACTAGAAGAGGGTTCGGATGTCTCATTTCGTTCTTGCGGAGGAAGGGGGATCGTCGCGGATCGGGGTTTAGACCCACAGCCTCCGCATTGGGTTTACCCGAGTTTTCGAGAATGTTCTGTCGCTGCCTGTCCTGGACTCCGCTCAGGCTCGTCGTTACATCAACTGCGTGACTTTCCCCGCAAGAACAGAATTTAGGACATCGGCGCGTTGCCACCTGCTTTGCGCTGTGTTGTGCATGGCCCTCTTCGGTTGCGACACGGCGGGCGGAGACTCGGCGGGTGATACGAGCAGTGGCGACCGCGATGCGTCGACTGATCCGCTCGTCGATCCTGACCCTGATTCGGAGGACGCGCAGTCGGTCCTCGACACCGGCCTCGCCTTGGATGAGGCAGATGCCGAGGTTCCGCGGGATCCGTTGGTGCTTCCTACGTGCGAAGAGCTTCTCGGAGGCCTGTTTTCGCCGGCAGAACATCAGGTTGGCGCCAACACGACACCAGCGTTCGGCGATGTAACCGAACATGTAGGGCTCCCCACAATGTATGGGGTCACGGCCTCGTGGGGCGACATCAACTCAGACGGATTCGTCGATGTCTTCGTGCCCGGGTGGGTCGCGGAACCGGAGTATAGGACCTCCACCCCTCCGGAGCGCTTTGACTCCATATTCTTGGGCTGTGGCCCCCAGTTTTTTGAGCATCGGATTGAAGTGTGGGGCGACCGGCCGGGGGATTGGCCAAACGTCTCGTCGCCGGCTGCATCACACATCGCGGACATGGACGCAGATGGTGTACCGGACTTGCTCGTATCCGTGCTCGGGTCTCTTTACGTTTGGTATCAACGGCCTCTTGGGTTCGAGTCGACAAAGGTCTGGCAGAGCACAAACCGGAATGCCCCTATCGTCGATCTCACTGTTGCTGACTTCAATCTCGACGGCCTCTTGGACGTCTACGGCTCGGTCTATGGGGCCGCGAACGTGCTTCTTGAAGGCACGCCGGTCGGACCGTTCGTGAACCACGGGGCCGATAACCCGGAGCACGCGCGGTCAACCAACGTCGAGACGTTCGCATCGGCATTTATCCCGCGGCGCGACCCGTCTCTCGCCCCGTTGCTCTACCTCGCCCATCACGCCGAGCCGGATCAAGTGTGGCTCATGGGGCCCGAGTTCTCGCTGGAACTGAGCATCGACAATATCCCCCCCAATTCGAGTATGGGCGTCGACTATTTCTACCCGGCTACAGGTTCGGGAGTCGTCGCTGCAATTTCGGAGGAAGGCGATCATCACTTCATCTACCGCGTCGAGGAGGGCTTCTTCGAGCCAGCACACCTCGAACAAATCTTCCCCGGGCGGATCACCGAGTGGGGGGTGCGCTTCTCAGACTTCAACAATGATGGAGGCATGGACTTAGTCTACGCCTGCGCACCGACAGGCGACCCGCAGACTCCATTGGATGAGACGGCAGAGTACTACATGAAGATCGCTGTCTCGGATCCTGAGACCGAGAACGCCGGTGAGTTCCGCTGGAGCGACGTGAGTTCGCAAGCGGGCCCCTTGTTCGAAGGCGGCGGAACCCCGAATCACTACGGGCTCGGGGCCGCAGACTTTGACCTCGATGGTTGCGTGGATCTCTTGATCACTCCCAAGGTGTACGAGTTCAACAACCCGGGTAGGGCGGCCTACTTTGGTCCGATTACGATCCTCCGCAATCGATGCGAATACCCAGGGAACTGGGTCGGGTTCTTGCTTGAAGATCCGGGGGCGTTGGTTTCGGCCGAGGTAAACTACCGGGGCGAATTCGTTCACCGGTGGGCCGACTCTCAGGCCGGATCAAGTGTCGGAGGGGAGAGCGCATCCGAACAGCTTCACATCGGGCTCGGTCAGACAGACACGATCGAGCGTGTTGAAGTCCGCTGTCGAGATGGTCAGACAACCCAGCTGGATAGGTCAGAGATAACGCTCAACGCGTACAACGATATCCGTCATCTCTGCTCGCCCGCGGTCCCCTAGCGCTCCCAGACTGCCCACCAGCAGCCATTGAGGAACGCGATCACAGCTGGTAGGTATTGGCCGTGAGTGGTTCTTCCTACCGCTCTCGGATGCTGGTCCGCCCGCCTGCGAACGGTGCTCTCGGAAAAACCCCAGTTACGGCCCGGGCCCGGACGCCGTTTCGAACAGACATCTCGTCGCGGCAGACAGAGGCAGAATGAGCGATGCACGGAGAGTGCGAGTCGACCTCCCCACGTGGTTTGGGGAGCACCCCGAAGTGGCGCCGCGCGATGTGCGCCGTTTGCCTCAACGATTCGAGTTCAACTACCTCGACGAGCGGGGTTGGTCGCGGCTGCAACTGAGCCCAGCAGGACGCGGTCGTTGGCAGGTGCTCGCGCCAGATGAGGAAAAGGACCGAGCGGAGCGCCTCAGGCGGGAATTGAACGAAGATCCCCGCTGGGCATCTTGGTTGAACAAGGCCGCAGCGGTCAGCGGTCCGGCGCAAGCCGCCAAGGAGGGCGCGGCGCTGACCGCACTGCTCAACCAGGTCTCGCGAGGCGCCGAGTCAAAACCGTCCAGCATCGAGGCCGCCCTAGCCGAAGCCGCTGGACTGCCGCAGCCCGCGCTTACCCTCGCACGTGTGGTGCTATGGCTGAGTGCAGAACAGCCGCTGCGAGCGCTTGAGGCATGGTCGGAACTTGGGGAAACGGACGCTGGTTTTACGAGCAATCTCGTTGGGACGATGGTCGACCACCTCGCCGGGAGGTGCGCTTCGGTGATCACGCGCACCGCTCGCCTCAGCCAACTCTTCCGCGACCCCGATGACGCGCGAGCCGCCGCCGAAGTTGCGAACGTCAGCGGAGATCTGCGGACTGCGGCCATGCTTTGGAAGACTGCCGCGATGGATGCCGCGCATGATTCCCGAAGGTATCTGTCGACCATGGGCATCGCGCTTACCGCTGCTGAGAAATCCAAACAGCGTGATGTCGCCGCCATGCTCGCGGCGCACATGGAAGAGCATCTCAAGGCGCCTGAACATCAGCTTGAGGTCGCGCGCGCACACACAGTGGCGGGCAATTTCGCCACCGCCGAGTCAATCCTACGCCCGCTCCTCGACCTCCCGGCGGTCGCTCGGAGCGCTGCGTTGCAACTCGGATCGCTGCACCTGTGGCGCAGCGATCCAGTCGAAGCTCGGCAGCTCGTTTCGCACTGGGCGGATTCCGATGCGGATTGTGGGGTGGTCTGGGCAGCTTCTGAAGGCCTGTTGGGCCGGTCAGAGATCGCGCTCGAGCGGCTGAACGGCATCCTCTCTGAGGACCCCAGGCACGCGCTCGCTCGCATGTGGCGCGGTCGGCTCTTGTGTGACGTTGAGAGTCGTCCTGAAACGTTTCGCAGCGTCTGGGAGAAGCTGCGACGCCTCCTCGGACGCGTTTCTGCGCCGCAATCCTCAGCCCACGAAATGCCGTCAGGCTCCGCACGGGAGGACGTCAGCCAAGCCGGGAGCGGGGACACTATCCCCCGGCAAGTCTGGCGCGGCCTCACGGAGGACGAGAGCTACCTCCTGGGGCATCAGACCGGGTTCATCGTGCACGCGAACGTACAAGTGGTGCTCGGCGAGTGCCGCTCTTGGCCAACGACTGGTCCTGAGGCGCGCGCGCTGGTCCGAGAGGCGGCTCAACGGCTTGGCGGAAACATGACGCGTACCCCTACCGTCGTCGATGCGAGGGGCGACCTCACCTGGCTCGATACCGTCACCGCTCGGCGCCGAGCAGAACAGCTGATTTTCTCGGTCACGCGACGCCCAATGGACGACGTGCTTGCGGAGTTCGAGCAGCTCCAAGCTAGCGAACCGAGCATTCCGTTCTACCAAACCTACGCCGCAGAGCTCTGGATGTGGCGAGGCGACTACGAGCGCTCTCATGAGCTCTTTCTCGCGGTCTGGAACGAGACCCGGACGCGTTGGGGCTATGTTGGCGCCGGTGCAACAGCCCACCTGATGGGGAACCACGACCGAGCGCTTGAACTCTGGGATGACGGGGCGACAGATTGGGAGTGGCTCGATGGTGAGGCCACCTACACATACCGCGGCGAGCTGCGGCGCCTCCGCGGAGACACTGCAGGCGGGCGCTCGGACCTCATGATCTCGCTCGGCGTGCAACCGCTGCGTGTTGGCGCGCGAATCAACCTCGCGCTGATCGAACTCGATGAGGGAAACCCGGATGCTGCGCTGGCGGAGCTCGCGATCATCGAGTCTCATGTGCCAGGGTTCGCATGGGTCGCTCGCGGGGGACTGGATCCAGCCATGAAGTCCGCTGAGCGCCTGCGGGCGTATCTTGAATCGTTGTTGAGTCTGATGCGCGGTAACCGGTCCTCGACCGTCTACTCGATGGTCGACCCGCAGGGTCACTTTCGCGCTACACCTGCTCGGGGAACAGCCGAGGTGTCTCGACGTCTAGCGGCGCGGGTCGCCGGAGTCCTGGCGGACGATATAGTCGCTATCTCGCCGGGATAGTACGGACGAGTTCGGCTCGGCCTCAGAGCGAAACAGAGCGAAACAGAGCGAAGAAAGACAAGAACGGGGCGAAACGGGGCGACTAAAACGAATACTGGGCGAATCGGAGCGAAACGGAATGATGGTCTGCGTCAGCGTCGTTTGCGGCCTCGCTCGCGCTTCCGTTTTTACGAGCAGAGGTCGCGTGACCTCTAGCGGGATTACTCCATTTTCCGTATCGGTTCGAGTTGTCGACGCCTGTCGACAACTACCCGCTTCCCTGGCACTGCAAGATGCGCTTAGCAGCTAACTCCTGCCTTTGCGTCACGGCCGCCCTGTCGGCTGCGCTTCTTCTCACCGCCTGCCCGGATGACCCGCCGCCCTTCGGAACGGACCTAGGCGCCGACACCGACACCGAGATTGGTCGTGGCGACACGAGGGTAGATGTTGAGCCGGATGCCGACGTTGAGCCGGATGCTGACGTTGAGCCGGATGCCGACGTTGAGCCGGATGCTGACGTTGAGCCGGATGCTGACGTTGAGCCGGATGCTGACGTTGAGCCGGATGCTGACGTTGAGCCGGATGCCGACGTTCCAGCCTCTGTCTGTGGCGACGGCGACCTGGACGAAGGTGAGGAATGTGACGACGGCAATACAGAAGACGGCGACGACTGCGCAGCAGTCTGCACGTTGGAGACCGGCGCGTTCTGCGCGCCCTGCGAGACGGACGAGGAGTGCGGTGACAAAGCCGACCTCTGCAACGACCTGGCGGGCGGAGCCTTCTGCGGTACGGATTGCATCGAGGGCGAGGAAGCCTGTGACGAGGACTCCACCTGCGTTCAGACAATCGACACAGATAGTGGCGAGATCGTCCGCGCTCAGTGCCAGCCGACCCCTGGTCGCTGCAGCGCTCCAGAGTGCGGAGACGGCGTTCTCGACGAGGGCGAGGGCTGCGATGACGGAAACACCATCGACGGCGACGGCTGCGCTTCCGACTGCATCGCCGAGGCGTTCTGCGGCGACGGATTCGTCAACGGTGACGAGGTCTGCGACGACGGAAACGACATCGAAGATGATGAGTGCACCAGCGACTGCACCGCCAATCCGTTCTGCGGCGACGGTGGCTTGGACGGTGACGAAGAGTGCGACGACGGGAACACGACCGACGGCGACGGCTGCGCATCTGACTGTACGCTCGAGTCCTTCTGCGGCGACGGTGGCTTGGACGGTGACGAAGAGTGCGACGACGGCAATACGACCGACGGCGACG
>JBLHWZ010000107.1:0-16087 GCA_047629415.1 Bradymonadia bacterium
ACGAACGCCTCCTGGACTCTGAAAGCTGACCTCACAAGCGAGTATGTCTGCCGACTCCTGCAGCTCTGTCGTGACGAGGGCTACAGGTATTGCTGCCCGCGCCTACCCGCCGATCAGATGGAAGAAACGCCACTCTTGGACTTCACTTCTGGGTACGTGTTGCGCAGCGTTCATTTGCTACCAAAGCAGGGTTCTAGGGCCCCCTGGCGCCTCTATCAGAATTACTTCTTGGATCTCTTAAGCCTCCGCCACGGGAGCCTACGCGACGAGGCCGTCGAGTTCGGCCCCGCCCTCTGAGTGATAAGATCCGCCTGTCCTGGAGCGGAAGACATGACGGCGCCAAAGACATGACGGCGCCAAAGACATGACGGCGCCAAAGACATGACGACGCCGCGCTTGGGCAGCCGCATTCATGGCGCCTGGTCGAGCCCATGTGCGGCGTTCTCCTTGTGGAGAGCGAGCTCGGAGGCGGACTCACGTTAACTCTCTCCGCGCCGCTCGCTCCCTGAGAGCCCCCCTAGAGTTCGTCGCTAGCGTGACCGGCATGCTGCGGCGCCGTGCCCCCAATATGGTCCCAGGTCGCGCGGGAGTCGACGAAGATGTGAGCCTCGATCTTCACTCCCGGGTCGCCATCCACGCAACCGAGTGCCAGTCCGTGCACCGCTCCATTGTGGAGCCCGCAGAGCGTCGAGCCACACTTCCCGCAGAATCCCATGCCCCACCCTGGCCCGGTCTCATAGGTCGACAGATCGTCGGTCCCCTCGGTCCACCTGAATGTCGCCTCTGGCGGGATCTCGGCGTACGCGGATCCGGCTCCGCTGAAGGCCTTACGGCAGCGAGAACAGTGACAGCTTCGGGCGTTCGCAAGCCCGCCGAGGACCTCGTAACGGAGTGTGCCGCAGAAGCAGCCGCCGGAGATCATCTGCTTAGCCATAGGGAGTGTCTTGGTCGTTGAAAGGCGGGCTCTGGCACGCATGACGGTGGGAGTCCCGATGGCTCAAGCAGAACCCTCAGCCGTTCATATGTCCAGTCCAAGTCCATGGAGTCGTTTCACGATTGAGTTCAAGTCAGCTCCTGACTAGGTTTCGGGCCCCGCTTCCCTTGGTTCGGGTCCCCCGCCCCCCGGCTTCATGCTGACACGTTTCGCTCTGTTGATCCTCGCGCTGGTCGTATTCCTTCCGGCCTGCTCTGACTCGCCCGCCTCAAGTGCCGACTCCGGTACTTCGGGTGAAGGTGATCTGAGCGGTATCCCTGACTCAGAGACTGACGCTGCGACGAACGATGTGCCTGAGGCGGACGCGGAGTGCACGACGTTGGGATGCCCGTGCGACGACGAGGAAGATTGCCGATCTGGGTACTGCGTTCGGTCCCCGCTTAGTGGGCGCGTCTGCGCAGACTTCTGTGCGGGGGACTGCCCTGAGGATGGCTGGGAATGCCGGCTCCTTGAGAACAGCGGCGGAGACGCCGTCGAACTCTGCGTCCCCCTCGGCATCGCCTATTGTACGGAGTGTCTCGCGGACACCGACTGCGGAGGCGTCGAGGGCCTGTGCTTGGCGCAACTCGAAGGCCGCTTCTGCGCGCCGCCGTGCGATCTCGACAACCCGATCTGCCCGGCCGGATCGAGCTGCAACCCAGCTCCGGTCGACGGGATCGACTACGGAGTCTGCACTCCCGATTCTGGTCAGTGCACCCCATGCCTCGACGAGGACGGGGACCAACGCGGGACCGGGGATACTTGCCTTGGCACCGACTGCAACGATGACAACGAAACTGTCTACGCAGGGGCTCCCGAATTCTGCGACGGCGAGGACAACGACTGTGACCTTGAGTTCGACGAGGACTTCGAGCTCACGACTGACGTCCAGAACTGCGGCGCCTGCGGCGTAGTCTGCTCCGACAACAACGCGACCTCTTCCTGCTCCGTAGGCGAGTGCGTGATCGACGAGTGCGAACCGGGGTTCGTTGATTGCGACACAGACCCCTCCAACGGCTGCGAGACCGACGAGTCGGCAGCAACCGCCTGCGAAGCATGCAACGAAGACGTCGCGGTTGGCGGCGAATGCGGTGCCTGTGGCCTCGGGACCTGGTCCTGCGACGGAGTAACCGCCATCTGCACCGGCGGCGACACGCCGGCGAACGCCTGTGGCGGATGCGCCGAAATCGCGGCAACCCCCGGCGACGCCTGCGGAATCTGCGATACTGGCGTGTGGACCTGCGCAGCCGACTCAGAGTCGGCCGTCTGCACCGGAGACCTCGGCGACGACGCGTTCAACAGCTGTGGCGGATGCGGAGTGCTTGACGGCGCTCCTGACGACGCATGCGGAGTCTGTGGCGGACTCTGGGAGTGCGCCGACGACAGCAACTCGGTGGCGTGCGTGGACGATCCCACCGACACCGATGCGGACGGCGTCTGCGATGCGGACGACCGATGCGCCGGCTTCCCTGACTCTGCTGACGCTGACGGTGATGGGATCCCCGACGGCTGCGAGGATGCCTGCCCGGACGGATTCTATGGCGCGACCTGTTTGGGCGAATGCGACTGTCTCAATGGCACCTGCGACGACGGCCTCGAAGGCACTGGGCTCTGCACTTGCAGCACCGGATGGGACGGTTCTGCCTGCGACCGCTGCGACGAAGGGTACTTCGGCGCGTCCTGCTCGGATTGTCCGGCGTGCGCCAACGGCATCTGCGACGAGGGCATCGGTGGAACCGGCGACTGCCTGTGCCCACTCGGATTTGACGGCGCGCTCTGCGACCGATGTGTGACCGGCCGCTACGGCGCCACCTGCGCCGGCTCCTGTGATTGCGTCAGCGGGACCTGCGACGCGGGAATCGACGGAGACGGAACCTGCGAGTGCGCCCCTGGCTTCGCGGGCCCACGCTGCGACCGCTGCGAAGATGGCCTCTTCGGTGCCACCTGCTCGGGAACCTGTGATTGCGTAAACGGAACCTGCGACGAAGGCGTCGGCGGAGACGGAACCTGCACCTGTGACACCGGCTTCGAAGGAGCTGCCTGCGAAGTGTGTGAAGACGGCCGGTATGGCGCGACCTGCAGCGGCGTCTGCACTTGCGCAAACGGGACCTGCGACGAGGGCATCAGCGGCGACGGTTCATGCGAATGCAATGACGGCGCGAGTGGCCCCATTTGCGATGAGTGCGACGCTGGCTACTTCGGCCCAGACTGCGAGCTTTGCGGGCTTTGCCGACGCCCATTAACTTGTGATGACGGCGCGGATGGGAGCGGCGACTGCGTCTCCGACTGCGTACCGACCGGGTCCGCGGACAACACGTGCGATGGGATCGACGACGACTGCGACGGAGTCGCAGACGACGAGTTCGTTCCGCCATCGGGCTTCTGTGGATGTCTCGACTGCGGCGATGACGGTAGCGGCCGCCCGCTCTACTACCGTGAAGATCAGACAAGCTGGACCTGCCGTCGCGGCGACCTCATCTGCACTCCAGATCCCGGCGCCGAGTGTATTTCCGGCTGTATCTAGCCTCACGGTGCACGGCCACGCGGGCTCGAGCCGTGAGAAGGCGCACACCACTAACGCTCGATTCGTCATCCGATTCGCCCACCCACGACCGCGAATCGATAAGGTCGAGCCATTACGAAGACGATGTCCACGCGGTCGAGACTGGTTTGTCCGCAGGCCAGCTGGCCCCAGCCGTACTCGACGCAGTCGGCTAGCGAGCTTTCGCCGCCAGCGCACTCAACCCCGCCCATGCAGAATCCATCGTCGACGGTGGTTGCGGCACCCCGAGTTCGCGAGACGAAGTCGAGGCCCATGGACTCACAGAACACGGTCGCCGCATGGTCACGGGAGTGGCCAGAGGCCCACGTGAGCGTCCACCAACGGTCATCGAAGAAGACCTGCGCGCTGCCGTCGCCATCGAAGCGAGTGGCGCCATCGGTTGCCGAGCTGCGCGACGCGATGCAGTTCACGGTCGAGTAGCGCCCATTGAGGCCGCCACCGCAGAACTCGTAGGCGAGATCACACTCCCCGAGCGATGCGAGGTTTTCACCGGGACAGAAGTAGTCGACTTCAATGCCAGCGCCGTCGGTGTCGTCGCTGCGCGTCACCTCCCGCTCATAGTACTCGAGGTCCATCCCAATGGACTCACACACGCTCTCGGCCTGTTGAAACGAGAAGATATGGCAGAGCGGACGCCAGTTAGTGCCGAAACGGACGGCGGTGTAGCCAAGAGAGTTCGTCCGTTCGCCGTCGTCACGGGTGCCGTCACCGCACTCGGCTGGGACCTCTCGACCATAAGCCGCCGAAGTCGTAGCGCAGGCAATCATCGGTGCAACCAAGCTCACCCGCATCGAGAGCAAAATCGGCGCATGTCGCCTCAACGGAGGATCCATCCCAGAGTTCGCCGGAGTGAACGTTTCGGTCGTCGCAGCGTGCCGCCGGCAAATCGCCGGCGGAGTCGATCGGGGCGTCCGGCGCGGCCTCTAGCTCTTCATCCACGCCCGGCACGACATCGAGGTCTTCCTCCGCGTCGGGGACAGTGTCCGCGAGCGCGTCCTCCGCGTCCTCCGCGTCCTCCGTATCATCAACCGGAAAGCCGATGAATACCGGGTCCGAGCCACAAGCGACGAGGAACGCACAGAGCGAGAGGCGGAGGAGAGGGCTGCTAACAGGCACTTGGGGGTGCAAAGCACAGTCATCGCACCATACTTGTGTAGCACGTTGGCTCCGTGGCGGACGCCTTGGCTCCGTGGCGGACGCCTTGGCTCCGTGGCGGACGCCTTGGCTCCGGCGGACTCGAGAACTTGTCGGGCACGTGCATCGCTGGGGGGATTGGCTCCCTTGAGTAGTCTGGGTTGTGCACACGCTCTGAGACGATGACGTCCGGTCGTTCTATCTCGTGATGTGGCACTTGCGTAAGGAGGTGGCTGATGCAGTTCAAACGCGCCTTCTTCTTGTTGTTTCCTGCGATGATCCACCACTTCGCTTCTGGAATATGGGTCCGCTCCGACATCGCTTCTTTGGCAGCACTATACTTCTCCCACCGAACCCTGGATTCGAGGTCCATCGGGCTGAGCTTCCACTGCTTGAGCGGGTCAGTGATCCGCAAGTTGAAGCGCCGGTTCTGCTCTTCATCAGTAATGGAGGACCAATACTTGATGAGGATAATGCCTGACTTCACGATCGTCCGTTCGAATTCCGGCACCGAGCGGAAGAACTCCTCCACCTGCTCTGCTCTGCTCTTCGCTTCAGAATCCCATTACGCGCTCAACACCGGATCGGTTGTACCAACTCCGATCAAAGAGCACGATCTCGCCGGCGGCGGGCAGGTGGTCAATATAGCACTGGAAGTACCACTGCGTGCGCTCCCGCACGGTCGGCTTCTGCAGAGCGACGACGCGACAGACTCGCGGGTTTAGTCGCTGACTAATCCGTTTGATCGCGCCGCCTTTGCCGGCTGCGTCACGGCCCTCAAAGAGCACGCCGACCTTTAGGCCCTCTTGCACCATCCAGTCCTGGAGTTGCACCAACTGGCGCAGGAGATCCAAGAGGTTGCGAAAGTAGGAACGACGCAGGCCCAATGTTCCTGCGGTGTTCTCCTGCTCGCCGAGGCGGTGGTCGTCCAGAGCCATCTCAAGCTCTTCGTCCAACCCCTCAAGGAGGTCGAGTCGAGCTCGTTCGTATGCGTCTGCGTCTTCTCTCATCTTTCCACTCGTCAGGAGGCTCCTCAATTGCCGACAAACTGACGCGTACACCCCTGCTTTTGCTCGACTTTCTAGCCGTATCGCCATGGGATTTCTCGCACACAAATCGTATGATATGGCACACACAACGCAGACGTCGCTCATCAGGCAGCATTCGCGATGGCGACTAAGCCCTCTCCTCTAGGGCTGCTCCGCTTCCGGCAACAAGGCGGCCGATCCCGTAGAGGGCAAGTCCCACAGGGCCGAGCATCATTGTGAAGAACAAACAAATGGTAACCCAAATGCGAGATATTTCCCGCCTTCGAGCGTCCCGCACCTGCCAGGCACCAACGAAGAGGTCGAAGACCAAATAGTGAATCCACCCCGCCAACACGGCCCACGGTTCGGTGAACAGCTGCATCACTCCGGAGAGTGACATCATATCGCCGGTAGGCGCGAACGCGATGCCAACGACATAGACGCTGGCGAGCACGAGCGGGATCCAGAACGCTTGCACGAGCGAGTTGGTCAGCCGCGAGTTCGGCGCGAAGAAGAGCAGGAACCACGGCACAATGATGCCGTAGCTCACGATGAGGAAGAGCGTTTCTGGAGTCATGGAGGACCGCGGGCGGAGAGTCGATTTGATGAGACCAGGGTCGGCGTCGGCCTAGTCTAACACCGAGTCAAAGCGGTGCGAGAGTGCAGTCTCGATCTCGTAGTCAAGCCGTGACCTAACTCGCGATCGCTTCAAGGTACACCGCGTCCATCTCCATGCCCTCAACGTCGTCTACTCGACACCATTCTACCGTCAGTCCGGCCTCCTCAGCCCACCGCAAGACCTGCTCCTTGTGATATCGGAAGGCCACTACGCCAGAGTGCTCGCCTTAGTCGATGGCACCGCTCCCCTCCCAAACAGTCAACGCGGCACGGCCGCCCGGCCCTAGCACCCGTGCCCACTCGCTAAGCGGCCCTGCAGCCCGATCACCCGAGAGGTGATGGAGCGCGAAGAAGCTCAAGATCCTCGTAGCCGTTCCGGACTCGATATGTGGCAACTCTCGCATATCACCGACTGAGATCTCAGCTGCGTCCTGCAGCCGTTCGTGGGTGATAGCAACCATGGTCGGCGAGAGGTCGACACCCATCAGTTAGCGGTTCGCGTCGTAACGCTCATGATACCGATGCCGCATGTGTCCGGACCCACACGAAGTGTCGACCAACGGACCAGAGAGCGACGCGATCGATGCGGCCAACCGCGAGAGCACCTCGTGATAGACGGGGAAGTCGATTTCGGCGTCCATCGTTTTCGCGTACCGCTCCACGGACCCCTCATAGAGTTCGACGACATGCTTATCTGGTGATGATTCGTTCATGCCTCGTACTCTCTCATGGGGTTCGGCCCCAGTTGAGGCCAGACTCTATCATGGTTTCGAAGCTTCACGCTGGCAGGCCTTGGGCCGTCTCGAGGCTATCCGTGCCTCAACTCATGAACCGAGTCGACGGCTCTGACCAATCAACTCCCGGCCCCTTGGGCACGATTCCGAGTGGATTTCTCAGCTCACTCTTGGAGTGATAGCCGCGCTTGTAGATGCCGAAGTCGACCGTACCCGCGACCCCAGGCTGCTGATAGAACGCGCGAGCGTAGTCCCAAATACTCGGATAATCGATCAGGCGGTGGAGGTTGCACTTGAAGGCGGAGTGGTACGCGACATCGAAGCGCGCCAGCGTCGGAAAGAGGCGAATGTCCGCTTCGGTCATCGCGTCGCCAACAACAAATCGGGTGTCTGAGAGACGCATCTCGAGCCAATCCAGCGCGACAAACACCGCGTCAAACCCTTCCTCGTACGCTTGCTGTGTGCGCGCAAAGCCCGCTCGGTACACCCCATTGTTCAAGTCGCGGTAAACACGAGCATTCACCTCGTCGATCTCGGAACCGACGCTGGCAGGATAGAAGTCGGTGCTCGGCTCGGCGACGTCCACGAACGCGCTGTTGAACATCCGAACGATCTCGGCGGACTCATTGCTAACGATCCGACCCGTTTGACGATCCCAGAGCACCGGCACAGTGACCCGACCCGAATAGCTCTCCGCACCTGCGGCATAAACTTGATGCAGCGCGACCGCCCCCAACTCGGAGTCGGAGAAGCGCCCGCTAGGATCGAAGACCCAGCCATCCGGAGTCCGGCTCGGGGAAGCGATCGAGATCGAGACGTGCCCCTCTAACCCGTTGAGGAGTCTCGCGAGAAGCGTGCGATGTGCCCACGGACAATTCAGCGCGACGAAGAGATGGTAACGATCCGTCGCCGCCTCAAATCCACCGTCGCCGCTTGGTCCCGGACCGCCGTCGGACGTGAGCCAATTGCGAAGAGTCGTCTCGCGCCGCTCGAATCGTCCATCGGAGTACATGGCGAGCATATCGTCATCGATCCAGCTTCCATCGACCATGCGGCCCATCGCTACCTTTTTGCGGGGGAGTCTGCGCCACCAGCGAGGTGAGCACGCCATGGGTAATGATGAAACGTCCGGAGTGCCAGTGCCGCCTCAGCCTGATTCGGACGGACTGAGGGAGCGCTGTGTCTGCGCGAACCGAGCGGCTACCGCACGCTCTATACGGAGGTGTGCCCTCGGCTGAATTCGCTTTCTTTCCCCTCGAAAAGACATAACATATCGGAAGGCAGTCCGGTTTTCGGACGCCTGTTATCGAACCGCTGCTCGCGCACGGTTCGAACGCGGCGGTCACGCGCGAGAACAGGTGGTCGATATGGGAGATAAGTCTCCGAAGAGTAGGGATAAGAACAAGAAACAGGGCAAGAAGGCGAAGGCTCAGGCTGACGCAGATTCCCGCAAGAAGCAGGATCACTCCAAGCCGGTATCGACCGGCGGCAAGAAGTAGGCACGCGGTCGACTCTTCCCGGGCACCGACTGCTAGCGGCGGAGAGCCCGGGAAGAGTCGCGCTTCCAACCCAGGAGTCGCCTCTGCCTAGTGAGCGAGTAGTTCCGCTACTCGCAGCCTGGCGCGCCGCCCTCGCGAACACATCCGCAGTTCGTCTCGGGGACGCTGACGTAGGGATTCGAGCGGTCTATACGAGGATAGATCTGGCAATCCTGAGGCACGATGGTGCGGCTCGGAGTGATTGCGCCGTCTCCGTCGGCGTCGAGCCACACGGGGTTGGTGACCGCGATCGGGCTGATTGTGCCAGGTAGCGTGTTTGCTCGAATCTCCTCGATCGTCACGCCGCTTCGCGACGCCGAATTGTAGGGGAGCAACGGGTAGAGCGCTTCGTCACTGGTCACGACAGCGGCTACCCATCCATCTGCGGGCACATCGATGACCACTTCGACGAACGCCTCGTGGCGAACGCCGCCATCCGATGACGGTACTTCCTCTGCGGGAGCCTCCAGCTCGGCGACCACCGCTCCATTGAAGTAGATGGCGACGTGCTCGGCCCGCATCCACGTTCCTGTCTGAACGCGCACCCTCACAGTCGCCGTTCCGATCTCCGAGACATCCACGGTGTCGCCGATCAGAGCTGCGGCGGTGTCGGGATTCACCGTCACGTCCGCGAAGATTCCGAGCGAGACCACATTGCGACCGTCGCGTACGCCGGCGACGAAGCGCTCGGCGTCGAAGGTATCAACAGTATCGTTGTCGGGCCCGACGTAGACCAAGTTCCGGGCGTAGCCGCTTCCTTCGACCCAGCGCGTGTGTGTGTCCGAGTTTCCGGTTGCAGTAAGCCTCCACCCGGCATTCAGCAGGTTCATCCAGTCTGATAGTCCCTGCACATTCGCGAACGTGACGATCTCCATAGCGTTGAACGACGGATCCAGCCACCGCGCGTCTTCTGTGAGTCGAACATCCAGGGGGTCGAGGGCGTTGGGGCCGGCGAGCGGACCGTCCGCGTCGAACACGAGGTCGATCAACGAGAAGTAGTTGCCACCGCCTGGCGCTGGAATAGCGCGGGGGTGCATGATTTGGAAAATGGCGTTGGCATCCCGGCGGTGCACCTCTTCGGCGATCGCGACGGGATCGAGCCCGACCCAGTTGATCGCTCCGCCGTTAGGGGACTCGTCCGGCTGTAGCGGAAAGCCGCCGAAGTGACCGCTCGCGAAGGTCGTGATCTCCTGACCCGGCAGGCTGGTCACTTCCGCCGAGAGCCCCAGCGCGGCAATGGTCGGCTGGTAGTCGGTGATGAACGCATGGTCTGTGGCCACGATAACGTCGACGCCTTCGGCCGCCATATTCGTTACCCGACGCTCGTAGGTGATCGTAGAGTCTGGGCCCGGCGCCGCGTGCACATGAAAGTCCCCGGACAAGAACCCGTCCGTGTCGACGACGTGGTGCAGGGTGACGTCCAGTGTGATGTCATCTCCCGGCTGCAAATCAATCTCTTGGCGATGGAGGGACCACTCGATACCACGCGTCACCACGATATCGACGGGGCCTGGCTCAACGAAGAGATCAAAGGTGCCGTCGGCAGTGTCGTCCATCTGTACGACTCCCGGCGGAAGCGGGTCAAACCCGTCACCGTCGAGGCGGCGATCGGGTGCGCTTGTATCGATCCCGAGTACCGAAAGTCGGGATGGGATTGGCGTGCCGTCCGCGTCCGTGACGTTGAGCCTGAGGCGCGTTGTTTGAGGCAAGACGAAGGTGCCGTCGGGTTCGTCCGGTGCATCCAGGCGCTGCGGTACTTCGATCGTGATCGGCGTCGGCGTGGCGAGCCCGTCGACATAGGGCCGGCCATCCTGCCCAAAGATCAGAGCGGCCGGACCGGGAGGGAGGCAGAGGGAGAACTCGCCGTCGGCGTTGGTCGCTGCGTTAGTCGTCGTGCGGGCCGAAGGCTCTCCATTGCGAACCTCCAAGGTCGCCACATGAACCCCGCTAAGGGGCGCGCCGGTTTCTTTCTCCTCGATGCGTCCCAGCCACGGTGCACAGCTGTCATCGGAGGTCAGGTCACCGAACGTCGCGATCGCGTCGACCGCGTTGTTTCCGACGATCAACCAGGCGCCCGCTGTCGCGCTCTCTCCCGGAGCAAGCACCGGAGTGCCGCCAGGAAACGAGAGTAGATCAAGCAGCGAAATGTCGTGGAGCGAGACCAGCGCGCCGTTGAATCCGAGCAGTGCGCGCGAGGGATCTCGAACGTCGGGCACGAGGCCGTAAGTCACATCGATTCCGGCGGCGTTCGACTCGAAGAAGACCGTGTCCGCTGTGCCGAAAATATCGTTCACGAAGCCAATGCCGGGCACAAAAGGATCGACGAGTCCGCCCTGTGTCATCCACGCCATCACCCAAGGAGTATCAACTTCGGCGGTGTTTGTTCCGGTGACCTCGACGCGGAGCGCGGCGCCACAGGCCGGCAGCGTATAGCGAATCTCCACATCGAGCGGCCAGAGCGTATCCGGGTCCACGTTGCCTTCGAACGGATTGAACCCCGCGACCGACTCGATGGCCACGTCGGTGATGATGAACCCATTGAGGTCGTAGGTGCCCCGCGACACGACGACAGCGTCCTCACCAGGGCCGCCAGCGCTCACGATTTCGACCGACTCAGCACTCAATCCGCCCGCCACGTTGATCAGCGTGCCGAGCTCGCCAAACACGTCATTCGTAGTGCCGTCGGCGCGAACTACGTCAGCATCGATGAGCGTGCCACCGGTCTGCGAGACGATTCCGATCTTGTCTGTTGGTTGCTGAATGACGAAGCGCGCATGCGGATTGCGCAGTTCGAAGTCGCCGGGACGGCCCTGGGCTCGAGGCCCAGCGATTGCATCTTCCGAGTCAAAGAGCGCCGCGGTGGCGCCCTCCCCTTGGCAAAGCTCCGTGGATACATCGACCTCTGTGTCCGAGCCGATATCCGCGTCTGGCTCCGCATCAGCCACGTCTTCAACATCCGACGAAACATCGACGTTCGCCGTAACGTCCGCATCTGCGACTGTGTCTGTGCCGGCATCGACAGCTTCCTTCGACTCGCCACATGTGGCGAGGAGTACGAGAGACGCAGCGAGAATCGGCGCTACAGTCCGCGACATTCGGGAGTTGTTCATACGGGCCACGCTAGCGCTAGCCGCGCAGCGATTCCATCCCCACGGCCGACGCATCAAGGGCAGCACGACTCCTGCGCCCAAAGCCGGGACACGCCCGCCCCGAGCTCGGAGGGGCCGCGACCGCGACCGAGCCCGAGCCCGCGAGGTTGAGAACAGACTACGGCCTGTGCGCTCAGCACTGAGGTAACGCCTCGCGTCCACCGTAACGTAGAGAGTTCGCGGCGCACTTCTGGCTCCTGATCCCTCGAAGCGTGCTATGAGCAGCAAACGCCGCATCAGGCGCTCGCACCACAACGGCTATGAGCACAACTTTCGATACTCTCCCGCTCAGACCCGAACTGCTCGTTGGGGTCGAACGTCTCGGATACACCGAGATGACGGACATCCAGGCCAAATCGCTTCCGCCCGCGCTCGATGGAGCCGATATCGTCGGCCACGCCCGCACTGGTAGCGGCAAGACGGCTGCGTTCGGGCTGGTGCTCCTGCAGAAGTTGGATGTCGCCCGGCGAGTCCCCCAGGCGATGATCATCTCGCCTACTCGTGAGTTGGCCGACCAGCTTGTCGCCTCGATTCGCGCCCTCGCCGTGGGTCTTGACGGAGTTCGTGTGCTCTTGGTCTCGGGCGGCAATTCGTCGCGTGATCAACGGGATGCTCTGCAGGCTGGCGCGCACGTCATCGTCGGCACACCCGGTCGGCTCCTGCACCAACTCGACCTCCAACGGATCGACGCACGGTCGCTCACCACATTGGTGTTGGACGAAGCCGACCGAATGCTCGACATGGGTTTTGAAGACGAGGTGCTCGGCATCCTCGCTCACCTCCCGTCGCGGCGGCAGACCCTGCTCTTCTCTGCGACTTGGCCTGACGCAACAAGAGAGTTGAGCGAACAGATTCAGCGGGACCCGCAGATGGTGGGCACCGAGACCTTGGTGGACGCGGCTGTGCTCAAACAGTCAGCCGTTCTCTGCGTCCGCGAGGACCGACGAGTTGCGCTACAGAGTGTGCTGGCCGAGCGAGAGCCAGTGCCGACGCTGATCTTTTGCGAGACGCGTGAACAGTGCAAAGCGACCGTGGGGTTCCTGAGCGAACTCGGCGTCGCAGCGCTCGCACTGCACGGGGAACTAGAGCAGCGCGACCGTGATGAAGTGATGGTGTGCTTCCGCAATGGCACTGCCCGAGTGCTCGTGGCGACCAACGTTGCCGCGCGTGGACTAGATGTCGAAGGCATCCGATTGGTCATCAACTACGAGCTCCCCCGCGCACCAGAGATTCACGTTCACCGCATCGGTCGTACGGCGCGTGCCGAAGCGAGCGGAGAAGCCGTGAGCTTGGTGGTCAGTGGCGGGCAAGAAGTCCGGCGACTCAAGGAGATCGAGAAGCATATGGGAGCGCCGATTAAGCGCGTCCCCTACGATCCGAGCGGAACAGGCAAACTCGATGGGTGGGCCTCAGACTGGCGGACACTCGTGGTGCTCGGCGGCCGACGTGACAAGCTGCGCCCCGGCGACTTACTCGGCGCGCTCACCCGCGGCGTTGGGCTCAAGGGCGCCGAGGTTGGAATGATGGTGCTCACCGACAAGCGAGCTTGGATCGCTGTGAAGGCTTCCGAGGCCCAGAAGGCAACAGAAGGGCTGAATCGCGAGCGAATCAAGAAGAAGCGTTATCGTGTGCACCTCGTCGGTCGAGGGGACTGACGTTCGAGCACGAGGTTGCGCTCGACGTCAATTCCTAGCGGGACAGTCGATCGCGGCGCCCCGCACCCGGGCGGTCTCTAACTCAATTGTCGCCGACACCGCGGTCGTTCATCCCGCCGTCCTCGTTTGAGGCGAGCAACAAGTCGCAGACGAAGAGCGCTTCATCAATGTAGTCCTCGGAGAAGCACCCGCCTCAGCATGGCCGTACGCTTGCCCGGTGCTTGTGTCGATCGCGAGGTGTTCGGAATCGCATGATTCCGTTTACGTCCCGGTGAGAACGGTTCTCTCGCCGGTACGAATGTTCGTTTGATACCAAACACCGCTGATCTGCCGACTGACAAAAGTGCGTCGCCATCGACTATCATGAGCGGATTGTGAGCGATCTGAATCTCTTGGTCGGACCACCCAGTCTCGTAGAAGAGTGGCGCTGCATCCGAAGTGATGAGCAGCGACGATCGAAGATCGCGATTTGATGGGTTGAAGACGAGATACACTCTAGCCTCCGTGCCGACGGCCACGTCTGTTCCAGACATCCCGACGAAGAAGGCGTCATCCCGCATCGCGATGAGCATTGTCTCGCTCTCGAACTCGAAGGGACCATCGCCGATGGTCAAGCGAGTACCTCGTCGACACCGCAACCGGGGCGGCGAGGTTGACTGGCGCTTCGGCCACAAGTGTTTCTTCGTCGAGAGGTACGATCTGATTGAACACGCCGTAGCTGGCCTCGAGCTCGCCTGCCGTGTCCTGCACGCCTGCAAAGTCGTAGTCGGACGACCAGAGGCTGTAGAGTTCCAGCGTGGCGTCGTCATCGAAAAGCGTATCCACATTTTCCGGTACGATCATCTGAGGGCTGCTCAAGTCGCGACCGGTGCGCACGAGGGCATTGTCCCCGTTGTAGTAGGCGAAGGACGACGTGAGCATGAAACCACTGCAGTCATCCCCAGCGAGACCGATGCTGATCTCGACGCAGGAGTACCGTCGAAGGTCTCGAGTGCATTGCACTCCGAGCCAGCGAACACGAGCGAGAACCGGCGGCTGGTCGCAGCGCCGAAGTTGTCGGTGGCCGTCGCAACAAACGTTAGGCCGCCAGTATGCTCACCCGCGGGGAGGGTCAGCTCCGTGCCTTCCCTCGTCGCGAACTCCGTCGACGCTCCAGACGACCCCACCTCGACGGAGAAGTCCTCAGCTGTTCCGTCGAGGTCGAGGACATCGATCGTACAGGTGGTGTCGATCGAGTAGGCGGTAGCCCGGATCACCCGGTCGCATTCCAGCGTCGGTGCCTAACTGCAGATAATAATTGAGACCGACCGCTCGTCGTCTTGGAGGTCTCCGCCGTTGTCGATGTCGACGCCAACATAGTTCGCAATAGATCCACCGGGGCAGGCCTGCGTCTCCCTACCGAGGTACTCCTGCACGCTCAATACGGTGCTCCAGCCAGCGGCCGGAAAACAGGCATCTGCAGTGTCGGCGATCTCGGCGCCGGCGAGGACACCGTCGCCGTCGGGGTCGACACCACTGTCGATCCGCACTCCGCCATCGGTGCAGTTCGCGCCGGGTTCATCGTCGCCTGATTGGGAGAAAGTACCAGAGCCATTGCTCGCCACGCCGCAAACATGGGAGACGTTGACGACCTCAGTTTCGGGGAGCGCACCGTCACCATCAGCGTCTACGCCTGTCGTCTGAGAGATCCCACCTTCGGGACAGCTCGTGCCCGCGGACTCATCGGCGGTGAGGACGGTCGTGCCAGCGACCGAGCCGGAGACTGCGTCACAGACATACGAGGAACTATCGACCTCGGTATCAGTCAGTTCTGCGTCCGCGTTGATATCGATGCCAACCGACAGCGCGGTCCCACCAAACTCGCAGTTGTCTCCAACCAGCTCTGATGCGGATGCCAGCAGCGCATCACCGATGACATTCTCGGTGACCTCATCGCCGCACGCTCCGCTCGCGCCGGCTGAGCAGATAAGTAGGACGGTCCGTGGGGCTCGATTCATGCACTAACTCTCAGAGATTGGTTCTGGAAAAAGAGCCAGACCATACGTTCAAATCCGGCATGCAAGTTCTAGCCCCCCAGATAATGCGTGGGATTCTTCGGGGATCAGCCTCTGTCGAAAAGCACGCTGGGATCGCGGTCGTAGCCACCGAGCTTGATCAGTTAGTGCGTCGACTTCCCGGAGCGCACTGGCGCACCGGCGATCGAGAAGGCGAACCGGAGAATCGCCATCGGCTCGGTACGGAAGGATGCTCGTGCCACGGGTCACAAACATAGCGACCGGCACTCAGCGGATTCAGTACGCTGAGTGCCGATCGCGAACACACAGCGGGACGTAGCCCCGGCGCGCGGCTACTCGAGGGTGACGCTTCGGATGTCGCTGCTGATGCCGGTCGAACCGTTGTTTCCGCAGGAGGAGGTGCCGCGCGCGCCACCGGCAGCGACGTTGAGGGTCATTCCTGTTCGGCGGACTCGAGCAGTGGTGGCGCTCGTGCCCCAGATACCCACCGACGGTCCGCCACCACCGCCGCCGCCGCATCCGCCGCTACCGCCCGTGCCACCTGTGCCGCCCCGTCCGCCGCTGCCGTCCGAGTTGGACGAACTGGTCGCGCCGTTGCCACCATTGCCGCCACCGCCGCCTAAGCCACCGCCGCCGCCGTTACCGCCAGCATTGGAGGGGTTTCCTGTGTTGTCAGCGCC